>NZ_JAFEJR010000003.1:0-261496 GCF_018555335.1 Bifidobacterium sp. SO1
TTTGCGGCGGTCATGGCCCAGGTGAGACGCCCGGTCCCATTCCGAACCCGGAAGCTAAGGCCTGGCACGGCGATGGTACTGCACTCGACAGGGTGTGGGAGAGTAGCACGCCGCCGCATTTACACGTGAACATCGAGGCTTTTCGGTCGAGTACAACTCCCGAAAAGCCTCGATTCATATCTACAGCAAACCCGTAAAAGAGCCCCGAACCACGATGGTTCGGGGCTCTTCTACGTATGAGGAGAAGGATCAGTACACTGAATAGCCGCCGTCCACTTGGATGTTGGTACCCGTGATGTACGACGATGCGTCACTGGCAAGGAATAGCACGGTCGAGGCGATCTCTTCGTTCGTGCCGAATCGGTGCATCGGCACCGGCGCAATCATGAGATCATGTCCTTCCGGTGTAATCCGGCCCTCAAAAATCCCCGACCAAACGTAACCAGGCGACACCGCATTCGACCGGATCCCGTACGGCGCCAGTGCGGCCGCCAGATATCGCGCGTATTCGTAGATGCCGGCCTTCGTTGCACCATATGCGGCGACCGGCGACGGTCCGCCTCCGATGTAGTTCGCGTTATGTCCGGATAACGACGACGTGAAAATCAGTGAGCCGCCATGACCGTGTTCACGCATGATCTGCTGCGCGATCTGCGCGGTCATGTACGCGCCGGTCAGATTGATGTCGATCGTTTTCTTCCATACTTCGTACGGTTCGTCCGCGTCGTCGCCGGGCACGTTCACGCCGGCGTTGATGAACGCGATATCCACTGTTCCCAGCGAGTCGATCAGGCTCTGCTTCAGCGCAGCGACCTGCTCTCGATCGGACACATCGCAATACAGTGGTACGACGTTCACATCATACCGATCGGACAGCTCGGCGACGAGTGGCTCCAACGTGTCTTTCGTACGCGGAAGATCAACGATCGCCACGTCGGCGCCGGCCTCGGCCCAAGCTGCTGCCGTATTGCGTCCCAGACCACCTGCGCCACCGGTTACGAAGCCCTTTTTGCCGGCCAGTGAGAATCGACTCATGATGCGGTGGTCGGGATCCTTCCACTGGTCAAGAGGATATTGATCGAATACCGTTTCGTCCGTCATTGGACCTCCGTTCTGTAGAGGTACGGCATCGTTGCCGCAACCGTTATGCCGAGCGTAGCACGACGAACGATGCGGCTGGCGGCGAGAAGATGAATTCGAGCGTAATTGTCGCGCGGAATGGTCGTGGACGGTATATCGCCGGTCGCGAACCGCATGGCAAAGACGAGGGGTCGGGGTATCTTTAATAGGTTGGAATAGCTGTACGCTAACAATCGATGATTCGGAGAACAACATCATGGCTTTTGGCACCGATCCTCACCCGCAGGGACTTGCGAATCCGCCGATCGACGATCTGATGGAGCATGCTGATTCCAAGTACGCTCTGGCGATCTTCGCGGCCAAGCGAGCCCGTCAGATCAACTCCTACTTCACGCAGCTCAACGAGGGCCTGCTGCAGAACGTCGGCCCGCTGGTCGAATACCAGAACCAGGAGAAGCCGCTGTCCATCGCGTTCCGCGAGATCAACGAGGGTCTGCTTGAGGAGACGCTCGGCGAGGACGATCTGAGCGAAGGCAACTGATCGCTGGCGTCCCCGCGAATGTGGCGACGCAGCAGTCCAGTCGCCGCTAGACAGAAGACGCAAAATTATACCGTATACGCCCCATCGGTACGTCGTGCGAGAAACAATCTCCACGAAAGAGTACCGGTGGGGCGTATTATGTTGAGCTAATGGCACAGCAACGACGCGCGTGGCGGATGATGCTGGTCGAGGTGTGACTGGGCGCGCGTTCTCCGTTGCGTACACGTATGGCAAGCCATCGGATTCGATTCGCCGTGGCCGCAGGCGGGTACGAATGGGGAACGGTGCGGCATGAAGAAGGTGCGCGTATGGAACGTCGTTTGATTTCGGCCGAATCGGTGACCGAAGGGCATCCTGACAAGATCTGCGATCAGATCTCGGACGCGATTCTGGACGATCTGCTGCGGCAGGACATCCACTCGCACGTCGCCGTGGAGACCGTGGCCGGCGTGGGCCAGTTCCTGATCTTCGGCGAGGTGAACAGCGAAGGCTACTGTGAGGTGCAGCATGTGGTGCGTGACGTGGTGCGTCGCATCGGCTACACGAGCAGCGAGGTCGGCCTTGACGCCGATTCGTGCGGCGTGCTTGTCTCGATCACTGGCCAGAGCGCGGAGATTAACCAGGGCGTGTCCCGTCTGAGCCACGAACAGGAGACGGCCGCCTCCCGCGAGGAACGCTACGAGGCGCAGGGCGCCGGCGATCAGGGCGTGATGTTCGGTTACGCGACCGACGAGACCGACGTGATGATGCCGCTGCCGATCCATCTGGCGCACCGTCTCGCCTACCGTCTCGCGCAGGTGCGCAAGAGTGGTGAGGTGCCGCATCTTCGCCCGGACGGCAAGACGCAGGTCACCATCGAATACGACGAGAACGATCACGCCGTGCGTCTCGACACGGTGCTGATCTCCACGCAGCACGATCCCGAGGCCACGCACGACTGGCTGCAGGCGCAGCTCGTCGAGCATGTCATCAAGCCGGTGCTTGACGAGGTCCTCGGCGACAAGGTCGAGCATGATGACTACCGTGTGCTCGTCAACCCGACCGGTTCGTTCGTGCTCGGCGGCCCGGCAGCGGACTCGGGGCTCACCGGCCGCAAGATCATCGTCGACACGTACGGCGGCGCCGCCCACCACGGCGGCGGCGCGTTCAGCGGCAAGGACCCGAGCAAGGTCGACCGTTCCGCCGCCTACGCCGCACGCTGGGTCGCCAAGAACATCGTCGCCGCCGGGCTCGCGCATCGCGTTGAGGTGCAGGTCGCGTACGCGATCGGCGTGGCCGACCCGGTGAGCGTGAACGTCGAGACGTACGGCACCGAGATCGGCGGCGTGACCCGCGACCAGATCCAGCGTGCGGTGCGCAAGGTGTTCGATCTGCGTCCGGCCGCGATCATCGACGAACTCGACCTGCTGCGTCCGATCTACTCGAAGACCGCCGCTTACGGCCACTTCGGCCGCGAGGACAAGGACTTCACGTGGGAGCGCACCGACAAGGTCGACGAACTCAAGGCAGCGATCGCCGAGTGACGATTCCGGCTGTCGGCTCCCCGCAGGTATTTGTCGATCCGTGCGCAATCGCCGGTCAGCCGAATCGATAATTGAATGACAGACTATGGCGCCTGCCGTGACGTGTGTTCGCGGCGGGCGCTTCGCATAGTACGGACACATACGTAGCACGATGCATGCGGCTACGTAATGAATGCATATCTCGCGAAGATGTTTGCGAATACTGATGAAAGAGGCGAAAACAATCATGGGTTACGGCAAATCGATGACCGTCGGCGAGATGGTCGGTGAATTCATCCAGCCGAATCCGCTGCTGCGCGTCGAGGCGTTCGACGGATCGACGTTCGGCCCGGACACGGCCGATCTGGTCGTCAAGGTCAACAACCCGAACGCGGTCTACCAACTGCTCACTCATCCCAACGAGATCGGCGCGGTGCGCGCGTACGTGCTCGGCGACTTCGACATCAAGGGCATCGATTATGCCGATCCGTATCCGCAGCTGCGACAGCTGCTCGCGGTCGCGCCATATGTGCGTCCGCTCTCGCCGCTTGGCATCGCCAAGGTCGGCGGCGCGATCCTGAGCCACGGCTACCGCAAGCCGCCGGTGCCGAAGACCGAAGGCCCGTCGAAATTCGCACGCATCAAATCCGGTCTGCTGCCGCACACCGAAAAGGCCGACAGCGAAACCGTGAGCTTCCACTACGACCTGTCCAACAAGTTCTACCGCAACTTCCTCGGGCCGACCATGACGTACACGTGCGCTGTGTTCCCGACCGAAGACACGAGCCTGGAGGACGCGCAGCTCAACAAGATCCGTCTTGTGCTCGACAAGTTGGGATTGAAGCCCGGCGACCGGCTGCTCGACATCGGCTGCGGCTGGGGCACGCTCGTGATCGAGGCCGCCAAGCGCGGCATCAAGGCGCTCGGCGTGTCGCTGTCGAAGGAACAGATCGAGTACGGGCAGGAGTGGATCAAGCGCGAGGGACTGGAGGATCTGGCCGAGCTGCGCGTGATGGACTACCGCGACGTGCCTGAGCGTGATTTCGATGGCATCTGCTCGATCGGCATGATGGAGCACGTGGGCGTCAAGAACTACCAGAGCTACTTCGAGGAGATGTTCAAGCTTCTCAAGCCCTGCGGCCGTCTGCTCAACCACCAGATCACCATCAGTCACGACAAGCCGAACGGCAAGCCCGGCACCGACGAGTTCCTCGACCGATACATCTTCCCCGACGGCGACCTCGGCGCGCCCGGATTCATCGAGTCGTGCATCCACGATGCCGGCTTCAACGTGGTGCATCAGGAGAACCTGCGTCAGCACTATGCGCTCACACTGCACCATTGGAACCACAACCTCGCCGCGCACTGGGACGAGGCCGTGGCCGAGGTCGGATTCGAGCGGGCGAAGGTGTGGGGCCTGTATATGGCCGCGTGCGCGCTGAACTTCGAGCTCGACGGCATTCAGGTGCACCAGTTCCTTGCGGTCAAGCCGGATCGCGTGGGGCACCCGGACGGTAAGTGGTATCCGCTGCGCCCGTGGTGGAAGGCGTGAGCGGCGCTGCGTGAGGCGTGATACCGACACGGTATCGGTGGGGTGTGTCTGGTCATGCGATGGAATTGGCGCGATTCAATCCGCCGCGTAACCAGACGGCAAGCACTGCTTGTGGTAAACAATGAGGTATGACTTCCGAGCATGCCGAACAGTTGACGCTTGACGGGTTCGCAGACCCCAAGCGTCGTCGGCATGCGCAGAAGGCGAAGATTCCCGCCGTCGAGAACCCGATCGCGCAGGTCGTGCTCGATGTGCAGGCCACGCATCTGGGACGCACGTTTGACTATCTCATTGAAGAAAGCCAATCCGAGGCCGCGCAGCCCGGCGTAATGGTACGCGTGCGATTCGGCGGGCAACGGCTCGACGGCATCATCTGGAACCGTGCGGCTCACAGCGAGACTCCCTCGTCATCGTTGCGCTATCTCGAACGGGTACTTACGCCGTCTGCGCTTGTTTCGGCCGCGATGCGCCGCGACATTACGCTGATCGCCGACGCGTACGGCGGCACCCGCGCGAACATCCTGCGTTTGGCGGTTCCCGCGCGCGTGGCCCGCATCGACAAGGAACAGCAGCTTGCCGAATCCGGCGTATGGCAGGGACGTACGCGATTCTCGGAAGCGCAGGAGCGGGCGCGTGATACCGGATTCGCGCGGTTCCGGCAATCCTACGATGGCGCGGAGCGTTTGCGATCCGCATTGACCGGCAGCGGGTTCGCGTCGTTCGTGGTGGATGCGTTGCCGGGGGCGTTGTGTTGGACCCGTGACGTCGCTTGGATGATGCTTGAGACGATGCTCGCCGGGAAATCGGCGGTCGTTGTTCTGCCGACCGCGCGTGAGGTCGGGGATCTTGAGCAAACGTTGTCGTCATGTGGATTGCGCAGGTTCGCACCCGATCAAGCAGCGCATGGCGGATATCGTGGCGATTTCGTGGTGCTTGACGCGGGGGCTCTGCCTCCGGCCGAACGGTATCGCGCATACCGTGCGGTATCGAGCGGACAGGTTCGCTGCGTGATCGGCGTGCGTTCGGCCATGTACGCGCCGGTCGAAGGGCCGGCATTGTTCATGATCGTTGACGATCTCGCCTATCAGAACATGGATGGGTTCATGCCGTACCCGAACGCCCGTGGCGTGCTGCGTCTGCGGGCCAAGACGCATGGCGGCGTATTCGTCAGTATTGCGAACGTGCGCAGTCCGATCAGCCAATGGGAGACGAATGGCGACGGCGACCCGAGCGTGGTGAGGGAGACCCCGGTCAGTGGATTCTCGTCGCCGATTCGGCCTCTGCCGGCCGTTGTCAAAGAGCACAGTCCGTGGATACGATGGCTGAACCGAGACGAGCTGGCGCGTCTCGCTGATCCGAGCATCGGCGCGCGCGTGCCGCATACCGCGGTGCGTATCCTGTCTGCGGCATTGTCTTCCGGGCCGGTGCTGTTGTCGATCCCCGCCGACGGCATCACGGAGTCGCTCAGTTGCGGGCATTGCCATCGTCAGGCACGATGCCCACGTTGCACCGGCCCTCTGGAACGGGTCGCCGAATGGCACGCGTCCGATCGGCCAACGGTCGGGAACACGCATTCCGGAATGGCGTCCACAACGCGGCAGTCGGCCGGCGTGAGATGCCGATGGTGCGGCGCCGCCGTCGTCAACTGGACATGCCCGAGCTGCGGCAATGACCGGTTGCGTGTCGTGCGGGTCGGCGCAGCCGGCACATCGCAGGAACTGGCCGGCCTGTTCCGGGGCGTGCCGATCGTGGTCTCGTCGCGCAGTCAGCCTCGGGGCGTCGTCGAAACGGTTGCCGGAACGCCGCAGATCGTCATCGCCACTCCGGGATGCGAACCGCGCGTGGCATCCTCGGATGGCGTTCCCGGCGAATACCGTGCGGTCGCGATCCTCGACGCGTGGAACAGTCTGTATGCGCCCGGCGTGGATGCGCGCTGCGACGTGCTCGCCGCATGGATGCGATCGATGGCATTGTGCGCTCCGCGGTCGCGCGGCGGGCAGGGACTGCTGATCGGCGAAACCGATCCGGTGATTGCGCGATCGCTGATGCTGTGGAATACCACGCTGTTGGCATCCAAGGAAGTCGAGGAGCGTGTCGAGACGGGTCTGCCGCCGGCGTATGCCGCCGCCTGTGTGTGGGGCAGACGGGATGCGGTGATGAATACGTTGTCCGCGATCGGCGTGCTGTCCGGAGACTGGTCGTCGGTGGACGATCTGCCGGCGGTGCTGGGGCCGGTGCCGATACCGCAACCGGCGACCATCAGCGAGCGGGAACTGGCCAGCACTGCGGACCGGGTCAAGGCGGTGGTGCGCGTCTCGCAGTCGCATCGCGCCGAATTGGCGATTCGGCTGCGCAACGCCGTCGCCAAGCATGTGGCGACACGCGAGGCAGGGGAGCTGCGGTTCCGGCTTGACCCGAAGGATCTGATCTGACACGTCGCGCATCGTCGGCGCGGCATGGGACGATAGCGTAGACAGCCGTGGCGTATCGTACGGAACGGAGGAGCATATGAAGGGTTGGCCGGGAGAACCGGACATGGAACATGACGTGCTGATGGCGGACGGCAACGCCGTATCGGCCGCGGGCAAGCCGATCACCGACGTGATCTTCGACTTCGGCAACGTGCTGATCTACTGGGATCCGTCCGCAGCACTGATCGCCCGATATGATCAGGAGACGATCGACCGCTTCCTCGACAACGACGTTTCCGGATTCTACGACGCGAACGACATGATGGACGGGGGCGAGGAGCCTGAAGTCGCGATTGCGTGGATGCGCGAGCATCACGGCGACCAGTGGGCCGACATCCTGCGCTACTACATCGACAACTTCGAGGATTCACTGACCGGCATCGTGCCGGGCATGCGCGTGCTGGTGGACGATCTGAAGGCAGCCGGAATCGGCGTATGGGGATTGTCGAACTGGGAGAAGAACCTGTTCCACTGCGCCGAGGAGAACTGCAAGATCCTACAGCGGCTCGACGGCAAGCTCGTGTCGGGATTCGTCAAGCTGCGCAAGCCGCACCGCGACATCTATGATGAGGCGCTTCGTCGGTTCGGCATCGAGGCGGCCGGCAGCGTGTTCGTGGACGACAAGGCCATGAACATCGTCGGAGCGAACGAGGCCGGTATTCGTGGCATCCGGTTCTCCGATTCGCGCAAGCTGCGTGAGATCCTCATCGCGCAGGGTGTGAACATCCCTGGCGTGCAGAGCGTGCAGTGACCGTATCGTTTGCGGGAATCGCATGATCGGCTGCTCCGGGTTTTTGCCGGAGCATCGTTGAATCGTCAATGAGATCGTATGCCGGTGCGTTCGTTTGCGCACCCTTGGCCGGCCTCTGCCGGCTGTTATCTGATCGGGAATCAAGGAGAACATCCGTATGCTGAAGATTCTGTTTGCCGGTACGCCGGACGTGGCCGTGCCGTCGCTGCGCGCGCTGGCCGCCGACACCGAACATGTCGAGATCGTGGCCGTACTGACACGCCCGGACGCGCCGACCGGCCGTGGGCGCAAGCTCACGCCCAGCCCGGTCAAGCAGGCCGCGCTTGAACTCGACCTGCCGGTAATCGAATCCGATCCGTCCGAGGATTGCTTCATCAGCGAGTTGATCGCCACCGGTGCGCAGGCCGCCGCGGTCGTCGCCTATGGCAAGATCCTCAAGGAATCCGTGCTCGATGCGCTGCCGCTCGGCTGGTACAACCTGCACTTCTCCATGCTGCCCAAGTGGCGTGGGGCGGCACCTGCGCAGCGTGCCATATGGGCCGGTGACCAGTCCACCGGCGTAACCGTGTTCCGCATCACGCGCGGCATGGACGCAGGTCCGGTTGTCTCCCAGCTGGAAACCGAGATCGGCAAGCATGAGACGGCCGGCGAACTGCTCGACCGTCTGGCGCAGGTCGGCTCGAACGTTCTGGTGCGTGCGATGGAGGCCGTGGAGGCGGGCCGCGCGGCAGCCGTGCCGCAGCAGGAGGGCGAGTACGCGAAGGCCGAGAAGATCACGGTCGATAGCGCGCATATCGTGTTCGAGGCGCCGGTTCATGACGTTGACTGCCAGATTCGCGCGTGCACGCCGAATCCGGGCGCATGGTGCGAACTGCACGCCGATGATGCGGACGGCGCTGAGCCGACGACCTTGCACGTGCTGCGCGCGCAGCCGGCCGACATGGATCATCCGCATGTGCCGGCGGAGCTGGCCCCCGGCGTGATCGCTGCCGGCAAGAAGAACGTGTGGATCGGCACGCTGTCCGACCCGCTGGAACTGCTCGAGGTCAAGGCGCAGGGTAAAAAGGCCATGCGCGCCGCCGACTGGGCGCGTGGTGCCCGCCTTGCTCCTGGCGCCTACTGCGCGTAACGGACGTTCGAATCCTTTCTAACGGAAAGCGGACGCTGACGGGGCGTTCTGCGTCCGCTTTCCGTTAGACGACGGATTTCCTAGAGGAAAACGGACGCAGAAAGAGCGTTCTGCGTCCGTTTGTCGATAGGATCGGGCTTCTTCTGGAGGGAAACGGACGCAAATGCGTCAGGCTCGCAGGAGGGGGAGGACCTGGGTGAGGTCGCGTTCGTTGATGGCGTGATGGGCGGCAAGCTGGGTCTTCGGTTTCGCACAGAACGCGATGCCGAGACCGGCCGCCTGAATCATCGGGATGTCATTTGCACCGTCGCCCACGGCCACGGTCTGGGCCATCGGCACGCCGTCGCGCTTCGCCCACGCCTGCAACGCGTGCAGCTTCACCGTCTTGCACACGATGTCACCGACCACCTGCCCGGTCAGTACCCCATCGGCGACCTCCAGCCGGTTCGCCAGCCAGTAATCGATCTTCGCGTCGGCCGCCAGTCGGTCCACCACCTCGTGGAATCCGCCCGACACCACGCCGATCTTCCAGCCGTGCACATGCAGCTCGTCGATCAACTCGAGCGCGCCGCAAGTGAAATGCAGCGACTCGTACACCGTGTCGAATACCGAAACCGGCAGTCCACGCAGCAACGCGACCCGCGCGCGCAACGCCTCGCAGAACTCCAGTTCGCCGCGCATCGCACGTTCCGTCACCGCGGCGATCTCGTCACCGCAGCCGGCCGCCTCGCCCAACTGGTCGATGACCTCCTCGTCGATCAGCGTCGAATCGACGTCCATCACCAGCAAGCCGGGTTCGGACAGGGTCGGCGTGTCAAGATCCTGCAATGTTTCGTCAAGCATACGTTCGATTGTCGAAAAACGTTGGGACAATGGCCCCTATGACTTTTTTCTCGACCGTGCTGCCGACCGTCACCCTTGCCGCCAACGATATCGCCGTATGCACGACCGGCGAGACCGGTCTGATCGGCGCGATCACCGACTGGCTCGTCGGACTCATGGAAACGGTCGGCGGCGTCGGCGTGGCGTTCGCCATCGCGCTCGAATCGATCTTCCCGCCCATTCCCAGTGAAGTGATCCTCCCTCTCGCCGGATTCACGGCCGCACGTGGCACGCTGAACTTGGCCGAGGCGATCATCTGGGCGACCGTCGGCTCGTTGCTCGGCGCGTGGGCGTTGTACGGCATCTCGCGCTGGGTCGGGCTGCATCGTATCCATCGTGCGGCCGACGTGATTCCCGGAGTCAGTCGCAAGGACGTGAACAAGGCCAACGACTGGTTCACCCGATACGGCACATGGTCGGTGCTTATCGGCCGCGTGATCCCGGTTGTGCGCTCGCTGATCTCGATCCCGGCAGGATTCAACCGCATGAACTTCGCGCAGTTCACCGGCTGGACGCTGCTCGGCTCGGCTGTGTGGAACACGATCCTCGTGTCGACCGGCTACCTGCTCGGCGACCAGTGGTGCTCGATCCTTGGCGTGCTCGGCGTGTTCGAAGATGTGGTGATTGTTGCTTTCATCGTGGTCATCGTGGTGCTTGCCGTGCGCAAGATCCGTAGCATGATGGCAGCGAAGAAGAACCGATAGGAACCGAAAGACAAGCGAGGCATACGATGGGCGAAGAGCGCAGCGTCGAAGAGCTGGCCGAATTGAACGACCGGCTGATGGAGAAGAACCATGCGCTCGCCCAGGCACTGACTCGCGCGAGCAAAGAACTGACGAAGGCCAAGTCGCAGCTTGCGCAGCTTGCCCAGCCGCCGCTCACGTTCGCCACGATGATCCGCGTCGACTCCGTACATACCGATGACGACGGCATCCAGCACTCCTCCGCCGAAATCCTCGCTGGCACGCGCCGCATGGTCGTGCCCGTTGCTGCCAACGTCAATGCGTCACGGCTTGCGGCCGGCAACACGGTCATGCTCAACGAGAACATGGTGCTGGTCGAACAGCGCGGCCCGGATACGCTCGGCGCGGTGCGCACCGTCAAGGAACCGCTTACCGACGGCCGTCTGCTCGTCGCGGATGCGTCCGGCAACCCGCGGCTGATCCGACGCGCCAGTGCGCTCGCATCCGTGCCGATCAGTCCGGCCGACCGCGTGGTTGTGGACAACGCGAACCGCATCGCGCTCGAAGTATTGCCCGAAATCGACGACGCCGACCTCGTGCTCGAGGAGACGCCCGACGTCACATTCGCGGACATCGGCGGCCTCGACGAACAGATCGAACGCATCCGCGACGCCGTGCAGCTGCCGTTCCTGCACCGCTCGCTGTTCGAACGCTACGATCTGACCCCGCCCAAGGGCGTGCTGCTGTACGGCCCTCCCGGCAACGGCAAGACGCTCATCGCCAAGGCCGTCGCGCATGCGCTCGCGGACGGTTCCGGCAACGGTTCGGGCGTGTTCCTGTCGGTCAAGGGGCCGGAGCTGCTCAACAAGTTCGTCGGCGAATCCGAGCGACTCGTGCGCATGATCTTCAAACGCGCCCGCGAGCGCGCCGCAGACGGCCGTCCGGTCATCGTGTTCATCGACGAGATGGATTCGCTGCTGCGCACGCGCGGCTCCGGCGTCTCGTCGGACGTGGAGACGACGATTGTGCCGCAGTTCCTGGCTGAATTGGATGGCGTGGAACGGCTCGACAACGTGATGGTGATCGGCGCTTCGAATCGCATCGACATGATCGACCCGGCCGTGCTGCGACCGGGACGGCTGGATGTGAAGATTCATGTGGAACGGCCGGGCGCGACCGGTGCGGTGTCGATCGTGCGGCATTACCTGACCGACGATCTGCCGCTCGAACCGGGCACGGACGCGGAATCGTTGACGCGTGTGCTGGTGCAGGATATCTACGATCGGTCCGAACGGCGGCATCTATGCGACCTGTGCAACGATCAGGGTGTGTGGTCGGCGCTGTTCCTGGCCGACGTGGCGTCCGGCGCGATGCTCAAGAACATCGTGGACCGGGCGAAGACGAAGGCGGTCAAGGCATCGATCGTGTCCGGTTCGCCGGTCGCGCTGGATGCGGCGATGCTGGGGGACTCGGTCGAGGACGAGTTCGCGGAGACGCGCGATTCGGTGCTGGATGCGGATCCCGAACAGTGGAGTCGGATCAACGGGCTGGACGCTGGGCGCGTGGTGCGCATTCGTGCGGTGGCGGTGTGAGGGAGTGCAAGGTTCTTGCACGTTCCCGTTCGTCATGATGGCATTCCGTGTACGCTCTTTTAGTTAATCTGTGATTGACAGCTCTCTCAGCCGAGGGGCCGGGACATAAGGTGTCGGCTTGATTGAGTACTTTGGAACCTATGAGTTCCAAAGCACTTCGTATGTCTACCCTGTTCCTGCGCACCCTGCGCGAGGACCCCGCCGACGCGGACGTCGATTCCGCGAAACTGCTGCAGCGAGCCGGCTACATCCGCAAGGCCGCGCCCGGCATCTGGACGTGGCTGCCGCTCGGCCTGCGTGTTCTGAACAAGATCGAGGAGATCATCCGCGAGGAGATGAACGGCATCGGCGCGCAGGAGGTGCACTTCCCGGCGCTGCTGCCGCGCGAACCGTACGAGGCCACCCACCGCTGGGAGGAGTACGGCGACAACATCTTCCGTCTCAAGGACCGTCATCAGGCCGACTACCTGCTCGCGCCGACGCACGAGGAGATGTTCACGCTGCTCGTCAAGGACATGTACTCGTCGTACAAGGACCTGCCGGTCGTGCTCTACCAGATCCAGACCAAGTACCGTGACGAGTTCCGCCCGCGCGCCGGCCTGATCCGCGGCCGCGAGTTCGTGATGAAGGACGCCTACTCGTTCAACGTGGACGAGGAAGGCATGCGCAAGGCGTACATGGACGAGCGCGGCGCGTACGAGCGCGTGTTCCAGCGCATCGGCCTCAAGTACGTGCCGGTGTTCGCGATGTCCGGCCCGATGGGCGGCTCCGCGTCCGAGGAGTTCCTGGCGCCGATGCCGATCGGCGAGGACACGTTCGCGCTGGCACCCTCCGGCAAGGCATGGAACGTCGAGGCGCTGCACACGCCCGAACTGCCCGAGATCGATGCTTCCTCCACCCCGGCAGCTTCCAAGGAGCCGACGCCGGACGCGAAGACCATCGACAAGATGATCGAACGCGCCAACGCCGACCATCCGCGTACGGACGGCCGTTCTTGGGAGGCGTCCGACATCCTGAAGAACGTGGTGATCGCCGTCAAGCACCCGGAGGATGCGGAGCACGACGAGCCGTGGCGCGAGATCATCGTCGTCGGCGTGCCGGGCGACCGTACGGTCGACATGAAGCGTCTCGAGGCGCAGTTCGCGCCCGCCGAGCTGGAAGAGGCCACCGAAGAGGATCTCAAGGCGCATCCGGAACTGGTGCCGGGGTACATCGGACCGATGGTGCTGGGGCCGCAGGGCCCGGCAGCCGGCGTCAAGGAACCGCTGCGCTACCTTGTGGACGCGCATGTGGTCAAAGGCTCCGCATGGTTCACCGGTGCCGACGAGCATGAGGTCGACTACTACAACCTCGTCTACGGCCGTGATTTCCAGGCCGACGGCGTGGTGGAGGCCGTCGAGGTGCGCCACGGCGACATGAGCCCGGACGGTTCCGGCCCGTTGAGCTTCGAGCGCGGTGTGGAGATCGGCCAGGTGTTCCAGCTCGGCCTCAAGTACTCCAAGGCGCTGGATCTGAAGGTGCTCGACCAGAACGGCAAGACCGTGCCGGTGTGGATGGGCTGCTACGGCATCGGCGTGTCCCGTGTGCTCGCGTGCGTGGCTGAAACGCATCACGATGAGAAGGGCCTTGCATGGCCGTCCGTGATCGCGCCGGCCCAGGTGCACGTCGTGGCCACCGGCAAGGATGCGGCTGCGTTCGAGGCCGCCGAGCAGCTCGTCGCCGATCTTGAGGAACGCGGCGTCGAGGTTATCTACGACGACCGTAAGAAGGTGTCTCCGGGCGTCAAGTTCAAGGACGCCGAGCTGATCGGCGTGCCGCTGATCGCCGTCGCGGGCCGTGACACGGTCAACAACGGCACGATCGAGGTGCGCGACCGCAACGGCGAGAACTCGGTCGCCGTTCCGGTCGCCGACGCCGTCTCCGCGATCGTCGACCGTCTGTGACGTCTATCGCACGGTTCTGACGCCGGTTTATCCGACTATCTGATGCCGAGAGGCCCTCTTCCATGCGGAGGAGGGCCTCTCGCGTTCAGGACGCAGGGTTTCCTGGATCGAGGCCAGAGACTTTGCGGTGTATTCGTTGCTCCCGGGCATACGGCCGGATCGGCATGCGAAAATGGCCGTAAGCCCGGGAGGGAGGGGGGCGGCAGCATGGCGAACAGCTTGGTGTGGAGTTGAGTGTGCTGAATCATAAGCCCGGGAACGGAAGAGGCGGCGCGATGAACGGCACGGGTGGATCGGGTTATCCACAATGTGTATGCATATCGGAGCATCGGACTCTGTACGGCAATGGTGGGGCAATCGATTGATGTGGATAATTCGACGAATTGCACACATCGAGTTATCCACAACACGCCCGAACCCTGAGGCTGCGTCCACAGTCCCCGAAAAGCGTCCGATCGCCGCGCCGCATACGGCATAGTGGTGTTCACCGCGTGGATCACAGTGCGGGTCGACGATAGGAACGCCGTCTCTCTCCACCTCCACTCTCCACATATCAGGCGTTCCGGGCAGGTCTCCGCACTGTGATTCGCGCAGTCCACTTCAGTTCCGCTTCAGCGATGAAAGGACCGATCATGGCACTGCAACAAGGACAGATCACCATCACCGGCCGCGTAGGCAGTAATCCGCAAGGGCACGGCAACGGCAGTCCGCCCACCATCTGCACGTTCCGGCTCGGCAGCACGCGCGGTTACTACGACGCCAGCCGGAAGTGGCGCTCGCTGCCGACCACGTGGATCACCGTGAAAGCGTACCGCACGCTGGCGGCCAATGTGCATGCCTCGGTGCGCACCGGCGATCCGATCATCGTCGTCGGCGTGCTCGCCACGGAGGAATGGTCCTCCGAGAACGGGGAGAAGCGTTCGCGCATCGTCATCGAGGCCAGCAATGTAGGGCATGACCTCAACTACGGCATGACCAGGCCGAGCGCGGGCAAACGTGAAAGCGGCGGTGAAACTGGAGCAGGGGCTGGCGGCGGCAATGGAGGTCAAGGTGCGGTGGACGCCGCTACCGGTGTGAACGGTGCGGTCGCCGGTTCCGTGCCTGAACCGGTAAGTCTATTGGCCAACGACCCCTATCGAGGCTCCAATGCGCAGGTGAATATGCCGGCCAACGGTGGTGCCTCGGCGGCTACTGGCGCGTCGGATTGCGGGGCGGCGGTCGTGGGTGGCGTAGATGGAGATGCTGCACGGTCTGCGTCCGTCGGTTCGGCGGGCGATGCTGATGGCAATGATGGCCAAGCGCCTGACGCCCGCCAGTACACCAACGGTTTTGCTCAACCTGTGCAGGATGCGGATGGGTCTGGCGATGCGGTTCCTCCGCCCAACGAACCGCCGGGAGATGAATTCGGCGCCGGCGAATTCTAACGGCGTGCCGAAGCGTGTGTGAGCCTGTTGATGATATTGGTGACGTTTGACGTTACTAACGTAAAGCGGTAGTATCATGTTTATTGCGACGAGAGACAAGGAGCTAGAAGAATTTCTCTATGGCGGACCATATCCGAGAGAGTATCCGACCGGTTGCGAACGGCAGTTGGCCCGCCGTTTGCAGATGCTGAAAGCAGCTCAGTCACTGCGTGATCTTGCGGTACCTCCCGCCAACCGACTCGAACGATTGTCCGGGAACCTGTCGGGGTATTGGAGCATTCGGGTCAATCGTCAGTATCGACTTGTTTTTCGTTGGAACGACAAGGACAAGGAGGCTTATGATGTCTATTTCGACGACTATCACGATTGAGGACGACGGCCGTGTGCTCAGCACTCCGGGGGAGATTCTCAAAGAAGAATTCCTTGAGCCGTTGGGCGTCAGCAACTATCGGCTGGCCAAAACTATAGGCGTGTCGGAGACCGCGGTCGGTGAAATCGTCCGTGGCGAGCGTCGGATCAGCGTGGCGATGGCGTATCGACTTGCGCGTGCGCTCGGCACGACTCCTGAATTCTGGATGAATCTGCAGCGCGACTGGGATGTATATACCTTTGACGCCAGTTGTCTGGGTGATATACAGCCTCTGGTCAAGGCGTAACAGTAGAGAGGTGCGCCGAACGGTGTACGAGCGGCGCACCCCCTACTGTTCAGGATGCTGTTTTGCAACGAACGACGTCTTGAGGCGTCGCCGGGTAGTGCATCACCAGATGGAGACGCGCTGCTCGGGCGCGAGCCACATGCCGTCGCCCTCGTGCACGCCGAACGCCGTGTAGAACAGGTTCACGTTGCGCACGATGCCGTTGGTGCGGCATTCGGCGGGGGAATGCGGGTCGATCTGCAGGTACTGTTCGGCCAGTTCGTCGCGGTTCTTGGTGCGCCAGATCGAGGCGTAGCTCAGGAAGAAGCGCTGCAGACCGGTGAAGCCGTCCATGACCGGCGCGGTGTCCAAGGCGGCCTTGATGCCTTCCGGCGAACCGTCCTTCTCGCGACCGGCGGCCGCGTCGAGCGCGAACGCATACGCCTTGAGCGCGATGTTCACGCCGCCCAGATCGCCGATGTTCTCGCCGATCGTCAGCGCGCCGTTGACGTGCGGGGCCTTGCTCGGGTCGTCTGCGTACTTCTCGGCCAGCTGCGTCGGCACGAACGCGTTGTACTGCTCGATAAGCGCCTTGGTGCGCTTCTCGAAGTTCGCACGATCCTCCGCGGTCCACCAGTTATGCAGCGCGCCGTCGCCGTCGAACTGCGAGCCCTGATCGTCGAAGCCGTGGCCGATCTCGTGGCCGATCACCGCGCCGATGCCGCCGTAGTTGGCCGCATCGTCGGCTTCGGGGTTGAAGAACGGCGGCTGCAGGATCGCGGCCGGGAACACGATCACGTTCGTGCTCGGATCGTAGTAGGCGTTGACGGTCTGCGGGTTCATGCCCCACTCGCCCTTGTCGACCGGCTTGCCGGCCTTGGCGAGCTGGTAGCCGTTCTCATACAGGCTGGCCGCGGCCATATTCTCGATGAGTGTGGCGTCCTCGCGCACGTCGAGTGCGCTGTAATCGCGCCAACGTTCGGTGTAGCCGATCATCGGCGTGAACTTGGACAGCTTCTCGAGCGCCTTGGCCTTGGTGTCCTCGCCCAGCCAGTCGCTGCCGCTGATCGACACGCGGTACGCGTCGATCAGGTTCGCGACGAGCTGCTGCATGCGCTGCTTAGAGCTTTCCGGGAAGTGACGGCGCACGTACTCGCGGCCAACGTCCTCGCCGCACACGCCGTTAACCAGCGACACGGCGCGCTTCCAGCGGTCACGCTGCGCCTTCGCGCCCGAAAGCACCTTGCCGTAGAAGTCGAAGTTCGTCTCGTCGAAGGTCTTGCTCAGGTATGCGGCCGCGCCGATAATCGTGTGCACGCGCGCCCACAGCTTGAGATCATCCAGATCGGCGGCATCCCAGAACTGGTCGAAGCCGGTCAGGAAGCTTGGCTCATGTACGATCGTGTGGTGTACTGCGGCACCCATGTTCACGGGCTGGAACTTCGCGGCTGAAGTCTGGTCGTACGCCTGCTGCCAGGCATCGACCCACGCTGCGATGTCGAAGTGCGTGAGCTCTCCGCTCAGCGTGTCGAAATCGGTGGGATTGTTGGTCTTCTGCGGGTCACGCGTGGTCACGTTGTCCCAGTGATGCGCGGCGATGCGCGTCTCGACGTCGAGGAAGCGCTCGGCCTGTGTCTGCGCGCTATCGCGGTCGCCGTAACCGGCGTTGGCGAGCTGCTTGGCGACCATCTCGACGTATGCCTCGCGCACCAGCTGGTAACGGTCCTCGCGGTAGTACGCCTCATCCGGCAGTCCCAGACCGGACTGCTCGACGTGCACGGCGTTGATCGTCGGATCGTCCGGATCGCCGTAGATGCCGAAGGCGAACGGGCTGGTCGTCGCGCCGGACGGATCATACTGGCCGAGCACGCGGGTCAGCGCAGCCTTGTCGGCGGCGTTGTCGATCGCGTCGAGCACCGGCTTGAGCAGTGCGATGCCGGCCTGCTCGATCGCGTCGGTGTCGAGGAAGGAACGGTACAGCGCGCGGGACTTGACGGCCGGGCAGTCGTCGTCCTCGAGAATCTCTCGGATCTGGTTCTCGGCATCCTCGGCGAGCTTGTCGAACGAGCCATAGCGGGCCTTGTCGTCGGGTAGACGGTAGGTGTCGATCCACGGGCCGTTCACGTAGCGGAACAGGTCGTCGGACGGTTTGATGACGGAGGAAAACGCGGCCGGATCAAGGCCGGAGGTCAGAGTTGTAGTCATACCGCCCAGCCTATTCGTGTTAAGTGACAAGCGGGGTCGGGGAGGGGCTGGCGATTGTCGAGTCTGTGTGTGTCAGGTGTTTCACCCCCCTCAGTCAGCTTTGCTGACAGCTCCCCCTTCAGAGGGAGCAAAGAATTTGGTGAGAGGGTATCCGTAGATTAAATAGACAGTTTGTCGCATTATGCTGATGGTGAGAATTAGACATGATGTCTAAGATGATGGTAGTCAATCCTACGGTAAGGAGTCACGATGAGCGATCCGAACATGAACGGGCAGCACGGCGGCGATAACGGCAATGCGAACGGTCAACCGGAATATGGTGCATACGCGCCGCAAGGCCAATCGAGCGGACAATATTATCCGTACGGCGGCGCGCCGAACGGCAACGATCGCTCCGGTGCAAATGGCCAGCCGAGCGGACAATATCAGCCCAACAATCAGAGCGGCAATCCCTACGCCAACGGTCAGCCCTACGGTCAACCGTTCGCCTACCAACCATATGGCGGCCAGCCTGGCGCGCAAGGTCAACCCGGCGGCTGGCAGCCGGTCAACGCGTTCAAGCTGATCGAGGAGATGCTGCCGCAGCAGGCGAAAAACGCGGTGCGTGGCCTGTACGGCATCGTCGGCGCGGCGGCCGTGATCCTCGGCCTCGCGTTGCTCATCTGGCCGGGCAAGACGCTGACGGTCTTCGCCGTGGCGCTCGGCATTTACTTCGTCGTCTCGGGCGTGATCCGTATCGTCAGCGCCCTGGTGACCATCGGACTGCCGGGCGGATGGCGTGTGCTCGACGTGCTCGTCGGCATCCTGCTCGCGTTCGGCGGCGTGGTCATGCTCAAGAACGCGGCGTTGTCCGGCACATCGCTTGCGATCTTCGTGACGCTGATCGTCGGTTTCGGCTGGATCATGGAAGGCGTCATGGCGCTCGCCGAATCGTGGCGACTGCCGAAATCCGGCTGGGCGGTGTGCTATGCGATCATCTCGATTATCGCTGGCGTCGTGCTGCTGTTCTCGCCGGTCAGCTCGATGATGTTCCTCATCATCTTCGGCGGCTGCGCGTTGATCGTCATGGGCGTCTCCGCCATCGTGCGTGCGTTCACCTTTGGCAAGCCGCGCAAATAATGCGGACGAAACCGCAAGTAGCGCGGTCTGAGTAGGCTGGGCGGCATGATCGAACTGAAAACACCCAAGGAAATCGAAGAGATGAAGCCCGCCGGCCGTTTCGTCGGCGGCATCCTCAAGGAACTGCAGGAATTTACCAAGGTCGGCACCAACCTGCTTGAGATCGACGAGTTCGTCCACAAGAAGATCGTCGATCGCAAGGGCGCCGAATCCTGCTACGTCGATTACGCGCCCGACTTCGGCACCGGCCCGTTCGCGCACTACATCTGCACGTCCGTCAACGACGCGGTGCTGCACGGCGTGCCGTACGATTACAGCCTCAAGGACGGTGACTTGCTCAGCCTCGACCTCGCGATCAGCGTGGACGGCTGGGTGGCCGACTCCGCGATCAGCTTCGTGGTCGGCAAGGACAAGGATCCGGAGGACCTGCGACTCATCAAGTGCACTGAAGAGGCGCTCGCCGCGGCCATCGACGTGGCCCGTCCGGGCAACCGCCTCGGCGACATCTCCAACACGATCGGAGACGTCGCGCGCACGTACGGCTACCCGATCAACCTCGAGTTCGGCGGCCACGGCGTCGGCCATATCATGCACGGCGATCCGCATGTGCCGAACGATGGCAAGGCCCATCATGGCTACCGTCTGCGTTCCGGCCTGGTGATCGCGATCGAACCGTGGTTCCTCAAGACCACCGACGAGATCTACCAGGATCCGAAGGACGGATGGACACTACGCTCCGAAGACGGTTCGCGTGGTGCGCATAGCGAGCACACCATCGCCATCACCGACGACGGCCCGATCATCTTCACCGATCGCACGAACCTGTGACATCAGTGAAGGCGAGCATATGAATGTGCCCTTCACCTTCCGGATGGGAGGTGAAGGGCACATTCATATCCGATTCCCATGCGTGACGGGAGAACCGGGCGTTAGCGCGTCAGCTTGCGGTGCAGACGGTGCGGGCGGGCGGCGTCCTCGCCGAGGCGGGCGACGCGGTTCTCCTGATACGCCTGGAAGTTGCCCTCGAACCAGTACCACTTGGCCGGGTTCTCGTCATCGCCCTCCCACGCGAGGATATGCGTGGCGACGCGGTCGAGGAACCAACGGTCGTGGGAGATGACCACGGCGCAGCCCGGGAAGCCGAGCAGCGCGTTCTCCAGCGATTCCAGTGTCTCGACGTCCAAGTCGTTCGTGGGCTCGTCGAGCAGCAGCAGGTTGCCGCCCTGCTTCAGGGTCAGGGCGAGGTTCAGACGGTTGCGCTCGCCGCCGGAGAGCACGCCCGTGAGCTTCTGCTGGTCGGAACCCTTGAAGCCGAAGCTGGCCACATAGGCACGGGTCGGCACCTCGGTGCCCGCCACGTCGATGAAGTCAAGACCGCCGGAGACCGCCTCCCACAGGTTCTTGTTCGGGTCGAGGCCCTCGCGATTCTGATCGACGTAGCTGATCTTCACGGTGTCGCCGATCTTCAGCTCGCCGCTGGTGAGCGGCTCCAAGCCGACGATCGTCTTGAACAGCGTGGACTTGCCCACACCGTTCGGGCCGATCACGCCGACGATGCCGTTGCGCGGCAGCGTGAAGCTCAGATCGTCGATGAGCACGCGGTCGCCGAACGCCTTGTGGATGTGCTTCGCCTCGAGCACCACCGAACCCAGGCGCGGGCCGGCCGGAATCTGAATCTCGGAGAAGTCGAGCTTCTTGTTGTTGCGAGCCTCCTGCTCCATCTGGTCGTAGCGTTCCAGACGGGCCTTGTTCTTGGCCTGACGGGCCTTCGGCGAGGAACGCACCCAGTCGAGCTCGTCCTTCAAGCGCTTGGCGAGCTTCGCGTCCTTCGCGCCCTGGATCTCCATACGCTTGGCTTTCGTCTCCAGATACGTGGAGTAGTTGCCCTTGTACGGGTACAGGTGGCCGCGGTCGACCTCGCAGATCCACTCGGCCACGTTGTCCATGAAGTAACGATCGTGGGTGACGGCGATGACCGCGCCCTTGTACTGGTGCAGGAACTTCTCCAGCCACAGGATCGACTCGGCGTCGAGGTGGTTGGTGGGCTCGTCGAGCAGCAGCAGGTCCGGGGCCTCGAGCAGCAGCTTGCACAGGGCCACACGGCGGCGCTCGCCGCCGGAGCACACCTTCACCGGCGTGTCCGGGTCGGGGCACTGCAGCGCGTCCATCGCCTGATCAAGCTGCGAATCGAGATCCCAGCCGTTCGCCGCGTCGATCTCGGTCTGCAGCTTGCCCATCTCGTCCATCAGCGCGTCGAAGTCGGCGTCCGGATTCGCCATTTCCTCGCCGATCTGGTTGAAACGGGCCACCTTCTCGGCGATCGGGCCGAACGCCATCTTGATGTTCTCGCCCACGGTCTTCGTGTCGTCCAGCGGCGGCTCCTGCTGCAGGATGCCGACCGTGAAGCCCGGAGTCAGGTACGCTTCGCCGTTCGACACGGTCTCGAGGCCGGCCATGATCTTGAGGAGTGTCGACTTGCCCATGCCGTTCGGGCCGACCACGCCGATCTTCGCGCCGGGCAGGAAGCTCAGCGTCACGTCGTCAAGGATCACGCGCTCGCCGAACGCCTTGCGTGCCTTGATCATCTGGTAGATGAATTCTGCCATCTGTGCAGTTTCTCCTTACATGAAGGTTGGAATTCCGCCGTTTCTTTGGTTTGTGCATGTCGGCCGCCCCGTGCGGCGCATCGTGTGGCGTTTGTCCGCATAGCGGTCGAATCCGTGCCAAACCACCGCCCACCATGGTATCGGAAGGGCTGGAATGGCGGTACTCGGCGGGGTGTGCCATGTATTTTCCAATGTTTGCATAACATGTACGAATAATATCCGAATTGAGGCATTGTTTGTACGTTTCGGCGTAATTGTGGGTAGTGCATGGCGAGTAATTGTTTTATTTGATCAATAATTGTATTATTGATGTCATAATATCGAGTGGTGGTTGGAGATATGCGATGACTAAGGACGAATTAGAACAGATACTGCGTGGTGGGGAGTCGTCGACGGTCGAGTTCAAACGATGCAGTGACGTACCTCATACGGATACGTTTGAGACGGTGTGTTCATTCTCCAATCGCATGGGCGGCGATATCTATCTTGGGGTGAACGACGACGGTTCCGTCGTGGGCATTGATGCCAAACGAGCCGTGGAAATAGAGCGTAACGTGGCGAATGTCACCAGCAACAGAAAACTGTTCGCCCCTGCGCCGACAGTGGAAACCGAGCGCATTCTGTACGGCGATCGCGTGGTGATTCGAATATGGGTTGCGTCCGGTTCTTCGGTGGTCCGATACAAAGGCGTGGTGTACGATCGCGTCGCGGATACCGATGTTCGCATCGACGGCGACATGCAGATCAGTCAAATGTACATTCGCAAACAGAACTATTATTCCGAACGACGCATCTATCGATACGTCACCCCGTTTGATTTGCGGGCCGATCTCATTACAAGGATGCGTGAGATGGCGGTTGCCCAGCGTGCCGGCCATCCGTGGGGAACCATGTCGGATGAGGAACTGTTCCGTAGCGCCAAACTGTATGATCGCGATTATACGACCGGTGAGGAGGGTTTCAATCTTGCCGCCGTATTGTTGTTGGGCAAGGATGACGTGATCTCCTCGATCTGCCCGGCATATGTTACCGACGCGATCGTTCGACGAGAGGATACCGACCGTTACGATGATCGGCTGATGGTTCGTACGAATCTATTCGATGCCTATGATCGGTTGACTGAATTCGTGCGGAAACAGCTGCCGGATCGTTTTGCGTTGGACGGTGACAAGCGCACCAGCCCGCGCGAGGTCATATCCCGTGAGCTGGTTGCCAACAGCCTCATGCACCGGGAATATTCGAGCCCTATCGTGGCGCGGATCATTATGGATTCCTCTTCGATTCGTACGATCAACGCGTCACGATCCTTTTTCGAAGGACGCATGCGGCTGGGTGAATTCACGCCGATGCCAAAGAACCCGATCATCGCTGACGTATTCGTCCAAACCGGTATCGCGGAAAAGCTCGGCAGCGGACTTCGCAGTCTGATGAAGGCTTCGGAGCTGTATACCGGTCGGGAACCGGAATTCTCGGATGGCGATGTGTTTACCGCAATGATTCCGGTGACCCGCGTATCCGAATCATCCGATGAGCGCCGGAATGAATCTTACGCCGGCGTTACCGATGAAAACCACGCTGCTGATGCAGTGAAAGGTGAGGGGATGGATGATCTCGCTGCTGCGGCACGGTATGGTGCGGTATATCCCGAATTTGCAATATACCAATCGCTTCGTGAACATCTTGATGCGGTGGGATCGGTGACGGTGCCGCAGATCGTCAAGGATACCGGCGTGGATGCGCGGACCATACGCAAACGCTTGCAGGGTTTGGTGGATAACGGACAGCTGAAGATCGAAGGTAAGACCCGAGGGCGGCGATATGTTGCGGTTAAGCAAGACCGATGATCCATATGATGCGGCCGGCTGTGCGGCGGGATGCCGTGTGATGACGGAGCCGGCCGGCCGCATTACGCATGATCGGTCTTAACTTGGCCCGGTGTCAGCAGCGGTCGAAGGAGAAGCGGGCGATGGCGTCGAGGGCTTGCTGGCTTTCGTCGAGCCAGGTCATGCCGATGGGGTAGACGTGGCCGAGCGTTTCATGACGGCCGACCTTGCGGTCGGACAGTTCGAAATCGGCGCCCTTGCGTGACATTGCGGTCGCCAGCGCCAGCGCGTCTGCCTCGAGGAAATCGTCGCTGGACGTGAGGATAAACAGCGGCGGCAGATCGACGCTGCTCACGATGCCTTCAGCCGTCAAATACGTCGGATCAGCGGAGTCAAGTCCAGCGAAGAACTCCTCGCCAAGCATCTGCTCGAGCGTGAATCGTTTGGACGGGTCGTAGTCGAGTCGGGACATGCCGCCGGTACGCTCGGCTGCTGCGGGGGATGCCAGCGAATACACGCCGCATATCAGGGCGCCACCCGAGAACCGCAGACCGGATGCCTGTTCGATGCCGAACGCATGCGCCGCACCGGCACTGTTTTCGATGGCGAGCGTCAGCAAGGCGAGTGCGCCGCCAGCCGAATCGCCGGTGAGAAACACCGCGTCCGGATTGACCGGATATTCGATCAGATGGGTGCGCAGCCAGCGCAGCGCGGCCTGCACATCGGCCAGCTGCCCCTTGAGATCGGTCTGCGGGGCGGGGCGATAGTTGAGCGAGACCACCGCGAACCCGCGTGAGGCCAGATGCGTGTTGAAGTTGCGGTTGAGCTCCTTGTACCCGTAGGTGAACCCGCCGCCGTGGATGTCGATGTAGACGGGCGTGGCGTGTCCGCCGCGCACCGTGGCCTCGTGCGGCAGGTAGATGTCGAGCAGGTGGCCGCGGCACTGACCGGCCGCACGGTCGGTGCCGCCGTCCGGCAGATACGCGATGTCAGTGATCGCATCCACGCTGTCGGGATCGTGCCAGTATTCAGATCGTGGCAGATCGAACAGGGCGGTCTGATAGCGGTTCATGCGGAAACGTTGCGCTTGTTCGGCGGACAGGTCGGCAAGATCGCCGTCGATCTCGGTCCAGTAAGCGAACCGCTCGGCGAGCTGTGGATCAAAGACCGGTTCGGATGGAACGTAAGTCTCTGGTTCGGCTTCATTGCTGGATTGATTGGTGATGACCGCCATTGTCGTCTCCTGTGTCGGGAATGAATCGGTTCCTATGATAGGGGGAGATTCGAAGGAATGACAGGACGGTAGTCGCTTGTCTGAGATGGCGAAGGAGAAAGACCGCTGAAGATACAAAAAAGCCCCGGGACGAATCCCGGGGCTTTGAGAAATTCAGATCAGCCTAAGCTGAATGAATTCAGCGAGCGTTGGTCTTGCGCACAGCGAAGACGGCCACGCCAGCGGCAGCGAGCAGAGCAACGGCAACCGCGTACGGAGCAACGGCAGCGCCGGTGTCAGCGGTCTTCGGGGTCTCGGTGGTGGCAACAGGCTGCTTGGCGGCCGGAGCGGTCACAGAAGCGGTGTAGGTCTTGCCGGAGTCCTTGCCCTTGACGGTGTAGGTGGCAGTGTAGCCCTTGGCCAGAGCAGCGTCAGTCAGGGTCAGGGTGATGGTAGCAGAACCATCAGCGTGAGCCTTGCCGGTGTAAGTCTTGTTCGCAGCGAAAGTAACGTTGGAGACGTAGGTGTCATCCACGGTGATCTCCAGAGTCTCGTTCGGGGCGAAAGTGCCAGCCGGAGCGGACAGGGTGACGGTGTTGCCGGAGATGGAGCCAGTCAGGCCGTACTCGTCAGCCAGAGCGGCGTTGGAAGCGAAGCCGAAACCAAACACAGCGGCGATAGCGGCGAGGAGCGCCACGATCTTCTTCTTCATAATAAAACCTCCACAAATCAGTTTGCAGTCCAGACATCAAGTCCGGACTTATGTCTTTTCCTGATGTCTGAGAAGCACTATACTCCCCCCGTCGATCTTCGCAAGACCCCACTTCGGGGGTAAGTGACAACGAGATCACATCATGTGCGAACCCCGTCACATCGCGTGATGTCGATGTCACACGTCGACAAAATGTCAATATCGACCGAATCGGCAGGATGAAGCCGTTTCTTAATGAACGCTACGTAAAATCGTGATTTTTTTCGGTGCGACACGCCCGAACCGCACAATATGTGACATCATTGCCGCACGATGTGCGATTCATCGCACATGATTGTGCGACCGCTCATGCCGAACGGTCGCACGGATACATGACGAAATGATAGGCGGGCCTGTCTCGCCTCTACGCGCATCAGACTCGCCGCGTCCTACTCTTCGTCGTCGAAGCTGAACAGATCCTCGACCGTGGTGTCGAAGATCTTCGCGATGTCCATTGCCAGACGCAGCGACGGACAGTACTGTCCCTGTTCCAGCCGTCCGATTGTCTCTCGGCGCACGTTCACCATGTCGGCCAGCTCGGACTGCTTCATGCCGCGTTCCATGCGGCGCAACTTGAGATTAGTCTTCATCGTCACCGCCAATGTTCCCGTCGTGTTCGAGCCACAGATAGCGCGCGTCGGCCACGGCCAGCGCCAGCATGGCCAGCGTCGGTAGCACCATCGGCCCGACCTCGATCGGTATGCGCGTGATCAGCGTGTACAGCATGCCCGCAAACCCGATAATCGTCAGCACGATCACCAGTGTCAGCAGCGCGAACCGGTAGGCGGAGTATTGGTGCATGTCGCTGAGCTCATCCGTGCGCGGGTTGTCGCGGTTGAAGATCATCACGGTCCAGATCTCGCCGATGATCCACACCAGCGCGATCACGCCGGTGATGATGATGCCGTTGAGGTTGTCGTTGCGGTAGACCTGCGTCAGGCATGCGATGGCGCCGATGAGCTCGGTGATCATGCGAAACGCGATGTATCGATTGAACGTCATGTCGACCTCCGTCGGATGAATGCGTGATTTCCTAACCTAGCACGAAATAGGGGGCTGCGCCGTGCGATTGAACCCATATGCGGGCATTGTGCCGGGGTGCCGGGGGCAGGGCGGCGAACGAGCGGCGCGGTTGCGGGGGCGGCGTGGGCATGGGATGGGGCGAGCGGACGGTGGACAGACGACGAGGGCGTCTCCCCGTCATGCGGAAAGACGCCCTCGTGATGTTGGTGTGATGCCGGATCAGTACCAGTGGTTCGCGGTCCAGAACGCGTACGCGCCCTGAATGGAACCGTATCGGCTGGTGCAGTAGCCCCAGAACCACTTGAGCTGCGTCTGGTAGTTGGTTGCCCAGTCGGCGCCCGCGGAGGCCATCTTGCTGCCCGGCAGCGCCTGCGCGAGGCCGTACGCGCCCGAGCTGCCGTTCGTCGCGTTGACGCGCCAGCCGGACTCGTGGTTGATGATGTAGGCGGTGGCGGTGAAATCAGCCTCGGAATAGCCGTTGGCCAGCAGATAGTCATGCGCCCACTGCTGCATGTCACCGACCGGCGTGGTCGTGCCGATGTCGCTCGAGGTCGCCGTCGAGTTGGACGTCTCAGTCTTTTCCGCGGTACCGACGAGGATCACCTTGTCGACCGGGGCCTTCTTGACATACGAGGTGAACACGTTGGAGGAGATGATCTGGTCTCCGGAACGCGTGACCAGGCTCGTGGTCTCCATCACGCCTTCCTGGCCTTCCGTCTCCACCTTCTCGGTGCCCTTCGGCAGGTCAGCGGTTTCCTTGCGCACTTCGTTGAACGCGATCGGCTCGTCCTTCGTTTCGACCTGGGTGCCGGCGCGCTCGATCGTGATCACCGTGGATTCGCTCACGGGGTCGGTCAGCGCGGGGGAGACTTTGTCGTTCGGCTCGAGCGTGATGTCGCCCGCGTCGAGGACGGACTTGACATCGGTGAAATCGGTGCCGAGCACGGTGCGGGACTGGCCGTTGACCTTCACGGTGACATACGTGGTGTCGGCGTCGGCGCCACGGAGCGCGGTACGGGACTGGCCGCGGGAGACCTCAAGTGCGTTCGGATCGGTCGCGGAGTAGGAGGTCACCTGCTGCGATGCAGTGCTGTGATGCTCCGCCACATAGAAATTGCGGGAAACGACGCCGGCGCCGGCCAACATGCCCACGGCCGCCACAATGGCCCCCAGCTTCGCCCATTGGCGCTTGCTCAGGGACTTCAGAGTAGGCGTGTGCTTGCTGTGATTGGCCAATATTGCTCCTTGACGTTCGGATAATACGTTGCCGTTCGCCTTTCGGCGGTGAACGGCAAAACTGTGCCCTAGTGTAGACCGTCAATGTGACGTCGGAGAACGATGTGACGGTTTTCCTTGAGTTTGCAACGGTTTCGTCAAAACGGTCCACATGCGACACGCAGAAAGTTCATTGATTTGACAAAGATAGTTCGATGATTTAAATTAATACTCGTCAAGCGGTTGCGCGGTCGGTACGGTCCGGCTGGCGAAACCGAACAATGAAGTTATTAAGGAGATCGTCATGGGTCTGTGGGATATCGACAAGATCGAGTACGTCGGCCGCGAAAAGGGACCGCAGGAGGGCCTCGCGTTCCACTACTACGATGCCGACAAGGTTGTCGCCGGCAAGAAGATGAAGGACTGGCTGCGCTTCGGCGTCGCCTGGTGGCACACCTTCAACCAGGAGCTCGTCGATCCGTTCGGCACCGGCACCGCCCACCGTCCGTACTACAAGTACACCGATCCGATGGATCAGGCGCTCGCCAAGGTCGACTACGCCTTCGAGCTGTTCACCAAGCTCGGCGTCGAGTACTTCTGCTTCCACGACCGCGACATCGCCCCGGAAGGCGACACCCTGCGTGAGACCAACGCCAACCTCGACAAGGTCGTCGACAAGATCGAGGAGAACATGAAGGCCACCGGCGTCAAGCTGCTGTGGAACACCTCCTCCCTGTTCACCAACCCGCGCTTCGTGTCCGGCGCCGCCACCTCCCCGTTCGCCGATATCTACGCCTACGCCGGCGGCCAGCTCAAGAAGAGCCTCGAGATCGGCAAGCGCCTCGGCGCCGAGAACTACGTGTTCTGGGGCGGCCGTGAAGGCTATGAGAACCTGTGGAACACCGAGATGAAGCGCGAGACCGACCACATCGCCAAGTTCTTCCACATGTGCGCCGACTACGCCAAGGAGATCGGCTTCGACGCCCAGTTCCTGATCGAGCCGAAGCCGAAGGAGCCGACGCTGCACCAGTACGACTTCGATGCGGCCACCGCCATCGAGTTCCTGCGCAGCCACGACCTGACCGACGTCTTCAAGCTCAACCTCGAGGGCAACCACGCCAACCTGGCCGGCCACACCTACCAGCACGAGATCCGCGTCGCCCGCGAGAACGGCTTCCTCGGCTCGCTCGACGCCAACCAGGGCGACAAGCTCATCGGCTGGGATATGGACGAGTTCCCGACCGACCTGTACGAGACTGTCGCTGTCATGTGGGAAGTCCTGCAGGCCGGCTCCATCGGACCTCACGGTGGCCTGAACTTCGACGCCAAGCCGCGCCGTACCTCCTTCTACGAGGAGGACCTGTTCCGCTCCCACATCGCCGGCATGGACACCTACGCGGCCGGCCTGCTGGTCGCCGACAAGATGAACCGCGACGGCTTCATCCAGGATCTCATGGCCGAGCGTTACAGCTCCTACGACTCCGGCATCGGCGCGACCATCGAGAACGGCACCGCCACCCTGGCTTCCCTCGAGGAGTACGCGATCGACAAGCCGCAGTCCGAGCTCATCGCCGCGACCAAGTCCGATCACCTCGAGTCCGTCAAGGCGACCATCAACAACTACATCGTCGACGCGCTGTCCGAGGCCTGATCCTCGCTCGGCATCCGCTGATGCATGACTGATCGGGACGCCGCCGGTTCCGTCTGGTTCCGGTGACGTCCCGATTGTTCCGCGGTCGGGCCGCTCCTTCCTCGGCTCGGCCGCGATCGTCTATCCGTACATACCTGACCGTTTCCGGACAGCGTCGTCCGGAACCACCACATCTTCGCCGTCCGGTATCCCGGTGCCAATGAGCGCCGACATTGCTCCTCTCGGACGGTTCCGTAACATCATCGTGAGATTGCGTACGATGTCTTGCAACATCCGCGGACTATCGTGTCTCGTAATCGTCCAGAATCCACGAGAAAGGACAAGACCATGATCATCGCTGCGATTACCGCCTTCAGCCTCTCCCTGCTCGGCATCGCGATGCGTGCGCGTCTGCGCCGCGACGGCCAGCTCTGAGCGCCGCGGGGCGTTGTCTTCCTTTTTTACTTGCTGTAGAAGCGCGTTGGGGGACGGTCTTCCGATGATGGAAGATCGTCCCCCAACGCGCTTTGGTATATGTGTTCAGTCGGAGTCCGCGGATTCGCTGAACTTGAGATAGCCGATGAACCGGTAGATCGGGCCGCCGGCATCGGTTCCGCTCTGTATCTGATCGGTGCTGACCATGCCCATCACGTAGTCGGTGCGTCCGTTCGCCGCCGTTCCGGTGCGGCGCAGCATCGCGGTCCAGCGGTCGGACGTGTCCATGCGCAGCCCGTACACGGCGGTCTGGCGGATAGTCATCGGACCGGTCTGTGTCCATGTCTTTGACCCGTCCGGTGCGGTGGCCGTCACATCGGCATCGTTGGGAATCGCAACAACCGATGCTGGTGCATACGTTCGCCGTTCGGTGCCGAGAGCATTGCCGTTGCCGTCCGTGTATCCGCTGACATCCGCCGTGCAGGTCGTGCTCGTGAACCGATTCGCATCGCCGTTTGCCGCTTGCTGCGTACAAGTCCACTGCAGAGTGCCCACTCCGGGCGCGTGGCCGGTCGTGCCGTCGATCGGTAGTTCGTACCACGTCTTGCGCAGTACGGTTGCCGGCTGCGTGACTTCGTCGCCTGTCTGGGCCTGGCTGTTTGCGCCGGAGGTGTCGCCGCTCGGCGATTGCGCGGCGATTAGTGCGCTGACATCGTTCTCATCGAACCGTTCGACATAGTCGTCGCCGGCCAGCCGATCGAACGTGGCAACCGGCGCGATCACCAGATCGGCGGTGTTGTCGCGGCGCAGTCTGCGCAACGATTCGTGCAGACGGTCCTTGTCGGTGCCGTCCAGCGTCGTCACCGTCACGTCACGCTCGCGCAACTTGGCCGCGGCGGTGAAATCCTTTGCAAGATCGGTCATGGCGCTGCCGTACTGACCGGCGTCCACCAGCGTGATGCGCAGCTTCGGCGGTGTCGCCACGGTAAGCCGCGCCAACGATGCGACCATCAGCAACGCGACCAGCACGAACGCCGCAACGATCAGCAACCGTTGGCGTTTCGACCGCGGCCTGCGATTGCGCGGATCGAACATGATCTCATATACGCCCGGCTCGGCCAGCGCGCCGGCGACCTCATGATTCGGGTTCGTAGGGCCAAGAATAACGTCGGACATCGTAATCAACCTCCTTGCAGTGTGTTCGTCATATGAGATGTGACGTGAGATCAGGGCTTGAGATCAGAACTCGAGATAGCGGACGAACGCGTCATTGAGCGTACGGGAGCTGTTGTTCAGTGATTCGTCGGGGAACAGTGTGACCACGTACGCGGAACTGGTGGTGCCAGCGTCGCTTGCGGTGTTCGTGCCGCCGAACGACGCCCATATCGCGGACTTGCGCAGATCCAGGCCCTGCGGCTTGACCGCATACCGTTGCAGCATGCCGTCCTGCTCCCAGACGCACGAGCCGGTGTCCTCGCAGATTGCGCGCACGTCGTCGCCCGGCGGGATCACGCTCGCTGCCGGACGGTATTCCGTGGCTCCGCGTTCCGTCGCGCAGATCGTCGAACCGCGTTCCGCGTCGTATTCGCAGCGCCGTGCCAGATTGTCGTTCGTTGCCGCATCGTCGGCAGGTTCGCCGTCGCTGCACGTGGTGTAATACCAGGCGTCATCCGGCAGAGTCGCGGCGAACGACCGGCTCAGCGGCAGTGTGGCCGTGTCGAGCGTGGACTGTTCGTTCGTAACAACATAGCCGGATAGATCATTGGAACAGGTCTGCTGATCGGTGGTCGAATCAAACAACGACGCCGGCGCGATCAGTGCGCCGCCGCCCTGCTGACGCAGCTTGAGCATGAGATCGACGATGTGCTGCCGATCGGCGTTCGACAGGGTCGTCGCGCCGTCTGTGTCGTGCAGGGATACTTCATCGGACAGATCGTCCACCGTGATCTGATCGTCGGACAGGTCGGCGGCGGATACCAGTCCCTCGCGCAGCCGCTGTGCCCGTGAGACCGCCGATTCGTCGCCGAGCACCAGAATCGTGTACTGCAGCCGGTGCGCTCGGCTGACACCGTATGCGATGCCGGCGGCTAGTGCGATGATGACCAGTGCGACGACCGCGACGATCATGCGAGACGCGCGAGTGCGCGACGATGCGCTGCTTGGTGTGCCGGTGCTTGATGTGCCGCTGCCCGGCGTGCGGGAATATATGGTGCCCATGATGCCCTCCTTACCGGGGTGTGATGTGGCGAAGCGTGCGCTTCGGCCCGGCGGTATCGCCGGATGATCCCAGTGTGCGGCAACGTGGTTGATTCCCCAATCTCGCGTCGTGCGATTCACGACAAGGGGCGGCGGAAGATGCTTGTGTGTTTTTATTGCGCGGTCATATAGGGAATGATCGCCTCGCAATGCCAGGCGTTACCGTCCGCGGTGACAGTCAACGTGCCTCCCAGCCGCTCGATCTGCGCGCGGCGGCGAGCGAGTCCGGTGCCGGTGCCGGACTCGCGATGCCGTGTGTTGCTGAGCATGTCACGTACCGCGGCCGTGGCGTGCTCACCGGCGTTTGCATCACTGTCATTGCCGTCGCTGGTCGACTGATCTGCCGCGGTATCGGCACAGGTGACGACGATGTGATCGGCCGTCGCGTTGACCGCCACAATATATGGTCGTGCAGAATCGGCGTATTTGACCACGTTCGCATACAGTTCGCCGATCAATTCCAGCGTCGCGTCCAGCACCGCGCGGCTGATCGCCGGAGGGGCGCTCGCCGGCGTGGGCGGCAGCCCGGCCCCGTCGAATCCGGCCTCCGACAGCTGCTCGTCGTATCGCCGCAGCGAGTCGGCGATTGTATTGATCCACCGGTATCCGGTACTGTCCGGCGATGTGATCGCATCCTCGCGTGTCGTATAGCTGAATATGGTCGGTCTGGTGTCCTCATGCGTGTCGCGTGTCGCACTGATCACGTTTGCGGTACTTGCCGTTTGGGTTGATGATGTCGGGCTTTTTGGTGTGTCTGTGGTTTGCGATGCTGCGAATGTGTCGCCAACGTTGTCGGTCCCGTTCGTACCGGTACTATCGCTGCTCAGCATGCGGATCAGATTGTGGCTGCTCGCGTACGCCTCATCCGCACAGTCGCGCATCCGCCGCAACTCCTTGCCACTGACCGGCTCGTTGGCATCGATATGACGGTCCAACGTCATCAGCAGAAACGCCAGCTTGTTCGAAATCCCGTCATGGATTCCTGTCGCCAACGTTTGCTGCGCACGGTGACGTTCCAGCATCATCCGACTGCGTTCCAACGCGGCTTTTGTGGCCTGTGTACGCCACTGTTCGCGCAACGCGTACCCGGCGACCGTCGCCAGCGCAAACCGGACCGCCGCTTCCGCAACCGTATTCAGCGTGTCGAACGGCACCTCCGATGCCCCGATCGCGCTGACCATACCGTATATATACGTGCCAAACGCAACGGCAAGCAACGGCAGATACCGTCGCGTGCCGTAATATGCGGCGACCGTGGCCGCGAACAGCGCCGCATACTCCAGGTTCGGCGGCATGTACTGATCCGATCCGACAGCCGTCTGCACCAGTGGGCCGACTGACCACAACACGGTGACCAAGCCGGCTCCGAGCGTCGGCAGACCGGGCAGCAGCAGGCATCCGGCCGCCGCGATCATGGTCGTGACCGTCAGCCAGCCGGGATGATCGACGTAACTGACAAACGCGACGATCAACGATCCCAACATCAGATACGCGGCAAACAACGCGCCGAACGCGCCGACCCAGCGGCGGGCGGCGAATCGTTCCGCGCATTGTGCGACGAACCGTGCGGTCGACCGGTGGGATACAGCCGGTCGCGGTACGTCGAATGCTGGTTCTTCCACGGAGCCGAGCGTTCCGGGCGGCGGCGCCGATGTGCTTGACTCCTCGCCGCGATGCGCGTTATTGATAAGCGGATGATGGCTGTCTGGTTGGTGACACGATGGCGAAACCGGGCCGGAGTCTGCTGTTCGTGGTGCGGTGTCGGCCGCTGTGCGTTGGGATGTGCTGTCGCGGGACGTGTCTGACGAGGAGCTGGTCATCGGGAACTCGTTTCCGGGCTTGACTCGCGCAATCCGTTCGGAGACGGGGACTCGTTGCGCGGCCCGGCCATCAGTTGGCGTTCGGTGCAGATGCGGATGGCCTGCGGTAGGCTTGCCGCGCCGAGCTTGGTTTTGGCGCGATTGACCAGTGTCTGCACGCTGGACACGGTGATGGACATGTGTGCGGCGACCTGTGCGGTTTTCAGCCCGCTGGCATACAAGGTGAGCGCCTCGCGTTCATGCTCGGACAACGTGGTGCCACGCGTTCGCCCGGCGTTGACGCGGGCGAAGGATTCCGCGACAGATTGGAATGTGCGGGATGTGGCCGCTTCCGGACAGCGTTCTTCAGGGATGACTGGTTGGCCGGCGGCTGCTTGGATCAATACCTGTGCAAGCGACTGCGGACTGATGCGCTTGCCGACAAGTCCTTGGGCACCGGCCTCGATCATCGGATCACAATACTGCTCGAGCGGCCGCGATGTGATGCCGACCAAGCCGATCGAGCGCGAACGGAGACGGATCTGCGCGCATAGATCAGGACCCTGCATGTCGGTGAGTGACATGTCGACCAGCATGACATCGGGCGTCGTGCGCGGATCAAGAGCCTTCTGGAACGCGACCGCGCCTAGTTCGCTCTGCCAGACGACCTCGAATCTCGGGCCGCATGCTTTGACTTGGGCGGCAAGGCCGAACAGGGCATAGGGATCGTTGTCCACGATCGCGACGCGAATGGTTTCACGCGATGTTTCACGGTTGGTCTGATGTTCCGGATCCGCCATGATGCCCCCTGTCTCACTCATCTTCGAGTGTAGGCCGGGTGCCGGCGACATGCCCAATTCCTGTGGCGCCGCACATGACATTCAGGCTCGGAGCCATCGCGCGTGGCGGAAATATCTCGATCGGCAGGCCGATATCGAAACATTTCCGCCGCTGTGCTATGAAACAGCTCTTGGAAACGCCGACAGCGGAAGACTGATGTATGGCGTTTCCAAGAGCGGGACGCGGGGATCAGCCGCGGTACTTCGCGTACTGGGCGTAGACCTCAGGGGTCGGCTCGCCGGTGAGCGTGTCCTCGATAGTCAGCTCCCATGCCGGAGGTTCGGCCTCGCCGCCCAGCACCCACGCGGCCTGACGCGCCGCGCCGATCGCCACATATTCGTCGGTCTTCGGCAACAGCACGTCCATGCCGAGAATCGACGGAGCGTACGCGCGCACCGCAGCCGACTTCGCACCGCCGCCGATCAGTAGGATGCGCTTGACATCCACGCCAAGGCCTTTGACCAGCTCGAGGCAGTCGCGCTGCGAGCACAGCAACGCCTCGACGAACGCGCGGGCGATATTCGCCTTCGTCGTGTTTTTCAACGTCATGCCGTGCAGCGTGGCCGTCGCGTCCGGGCGGTTCGGCGTGCGCTCGCCGTCGAAATACGGGATCAAGGTGATGCCCTCGGCGCCCGGCACCGACTGCGCGGCCAGATCGGCCAGCTCGTCATAGCTCACGCCCAGCGCCGCGCGGCCCGCATCGGAGATACGCGAGCCGTTGATCGTGCATGCCAGCGGCAGCCAGTGACCGGTGCAGTCCGCGAAGCCGGTCACCGAAGCGGTCATGTCGTAGGCCGGCGCGGGGGAGATGGCCGCGGCCACGCCCGATGTGCCGAGACTGATCGACACGTCGCCCACGCCCATGCTCAGGCCCAGCGACGCCATCGCGTTATCGCCGCCGCCCGGAGCGATGATGCAGCCGCCCGGCACGTTCTTGCCGGCGATCGCGGGATCGGCCACCGCGCTGGTCTCGGTCGGCCCGAGCACGCGCGGCAGCGTCACGTCGTCGCGGCCGAACGCCATCTTGACCAGATCCATACGGTATTCGTTCGCCGCCGAATCGAAATAGCCGGTGCCCGACGCATCCGAACGGTCGGTGAACAGTGCGCCCAGATCGGCACTCTCGCCGTCCGCGACCGGTCCGTGGCCGGCGATGCGCCAGCTCAGCCAGTCGTGCGGCAGGCAGACCGCGGCCACGCGAGCCGCGTTTTCCGGCTCGTTCGCCGCGACCCACGCGATCTTCGTGATCGTCAGCGAGGCGACCAGCGACGAGCCGACCGCCTTGACCCAGCGCTGGCGGCCGCGCATGATCGGATCGTCGGACAGCTCGTCCTCTGAACCGTCCTCGGCTTTGGCCGCTTCGCCCAGTTCGGCGATCAGTCGCTCGGCGTCCGGTGCGGAACGGGTGTCGTTCCACAGCAGCGCGTCGCGCACCACGCGGCCCTGCTGGTCGAGCAGTACCATGCCGTGCTGCTGACCGCCGACCGCCAGCGCGGCGACGTCGTCAAGGCCGCCGGCCTGTGCCGACGCCTCGAGGAACGCGTCCCACCACGCGTTCGGGTCGCAGCTCGTGCCGTCGGGGTGCTTCGCCTGACCGAAGCGCACCAGTTCGCCGGTCGCCGCGTCGGTGACGCGCACCTTGGTCGACTGCGTGGACGTATCGACGCCCGCCACCAGAATCTGAGTCATTGTGCCTCCTTGCATTGCGCGAATCATGCTTGCCGGACTGTCGCGAGTGGCGCTCGGTGCCATGCACAGCCAGTAAGTTAGATCATTAAACTATCATGGTCAGTGTATCACGATACCGTGCCGAGCGGCGTGGTGCGTTGCGATGTGGGGGCGGATGTCATGCGGGGTGGTCCCAAGTGACAGCGGTGGTGCGGTGTCATGCGGAATGCATGGCGATGCGTGAGCGTTGCGGGGATACGGAAGAGGGAGGGCGATTGGTCTGTGCGGGAGGCGGGACGGCGTCGCGCGGTCGGGCGTTCTGCTACACTGGTCAGGTTGGCTTGCGCGAGTCGCCGGCCATCGTGGGGCCGTAGCTCAGTCGGTTAGAGCATGCGACTCATAATCGCCCGGTCCTCGGTTCAAGCCCGAGCGGCCCCACCGGCAAAGCCCTTGGAAACACAGCGTTCCAAGGGCTTTCGTATGTGCCGGGCTTCGGCCTGCCGTGTGCGATGGCGTATCATGGCAGCGTTTCGTCGCGGCCGGTCGTCTATGTGCGTCCCAAAGTCGATGCGTGCGCGTATACTCCCATAGGTTCCGGTTCACGTCGGCCATAGGGGCGCGACGACCCGGGTCCCCCGAATCCTTAGGAGACACACCATGAAGCAGGGTATCCATCCCGATTATCATGCCGTCGAAGTCCTGTGCTCGTGCGGCAACACCTTCGTCACCCGTTCCACCTACAAGGGCGACCACATGACGGTCGACGTCTGCTCGAACTGCCATCCGTTCTACACCGGCAAGCAGAAGATCATGGACACCGGTGGCCGCGTCGCTCGCTTCGAGCGCCGCTACGGCAAGAAGGCCAACTAGCTTCATCAACGCCAGTCCATGCGGTCATGGCGTCGCTTCGGCGACCCGATCGCGGACTGGCGTTTTTGTATATCCGTATGTACGGTTTTGCAGACGTCATCTGCAGGATCGTGCATATACCGGCTTGTTGTGTACGGTTTTGCAGATCGCGTCTGCAGAACCGTACATATAGCGTTTCCATCCGTACGGTTTTGCTGCTGGTGTCTGCAAAACCGTACGGATAAGGCGAGCAACTCAGTGTGAACCAGTCATAGACGAAGGAAGTTCCATGGCAGACGAACAATTCCCCGCCGCGCAGACCGCGCTTGAGGAATACCACGATCTCGAAGCGAAGATGGCGGACCCCGAAGTCGTGTCCGACCCCGACAAGATCCGCAAGCTGGGCCGTCGCCACGCCGAGCTCGGCGGCATCGTGTCCGCATACAAGAACTACCTGCAGATCCGCGACGACCTCGAGGCCGCGCGTGAAATGGCCGATGAGGACGAAGACTTCGCCGAGGAAGCCAAGCGACTCGAAGCCGAGCTTCCGGCCGCTGAAGAGAAGCTCAGGACCGCGCTTATCCCGCGCGACCCGGACGACGCACGCGACACGATCATGGAGATCAAGGCCGGCACCGGCGGTGAAGAGGCGGCGCTGTTCGCCGGCGACCTGCTGCGCATGTACACGCGATACGCGGAAAAGCGCGGCTGGACCGTCACCGTGCAGTCCGAGAACACGACCGAGCTGGGCGGTGTCAAGGACGTGCAGATCGCCATCCGTGCCAAGGGCACGCCCGCGCCGGAGGACGGCGTGTGGGCCTCGCTCAAGTACGAAGGCGGCGTGCACCGCGTCCAGCGCATCCCCGTCACCGAATCGCAGGGCCGCATCCAGACCTCCGCGGCCGGCGTGATCGTCTTCCCGGAAGCCGACGAGGACGACGACGAGATCGAAATCGATCCGAAGGACCTCAAGATCGACATCTTCATGAGCTCCGGCCCCGGCGGCCAGTCGGTCAACACCACGTATTCCGCGGTGCGCATGACCCACATCCCCACCGGCATCGTCGTGAGCATGCAGGACGAGAAGTCGCAGATCCAGAACCGCGCGGCCGCGCTGCGCGTCTTGAAGTCGCGACTGCTCGCCATGAAGCACGAGCAGGAGGCCGCTGAAGCCGCCGATATGCGTCATTCGCAGGTGCGTTCGCTCGACCGTTCTGAGCGTATCCGCACGTACAACTTCCCGGAGAACCGCATCGTCGACCATCGCACGAACTACAAGGCGTACAACCTCGACGCGGTGCTCAACGGCGATCTGCAGGCCGTGATCGACTCGGACATCCAAGCCGACGAAGCCGAACGGCTCGCGAACCAGAAGTAGATTCTCCTCATTAGCGGACGAATAGGCTGCGCAATTATCCTTTTGTGCGTGGCCGGGCGGCGCCGGGACATATGATGCCCGACACGCTCCGGGCCGCTCGGCCAAGTCTTACGGTCGATCATCATATGTCCCGGCGCCGCCCTCGTTGCGTATTTATGTTGCGTTTGTTTGGTAGCCGGAATGTAAGTGGGTTTGTGCATGACGACTGTTGCTGATGTGATTCGGGATGCGGCGGGGACGTTGCATGAGGCTGGGGTGGATACGCCCGAGCATGATGCGAAGCTGCTGCTGGCCGAGGCGGCGGGGTGCGAGCTGCGCGACGTCGACAAGGCGATACTGATGGGCGATGCGTGGGAAGATTTCTCGACTTCGTTTCGCTTCGCTCGAAATGACAACGACGGGGCTGATTCCTCTGTCATCTCGACTGGATACAGCGCTTCCTCTGTCATCTCGACCGAGCGCAGCGAGCGGAGAGATCTTTCTGTGGCAGAACGATTCTCTGCGATGATCGATCGGCGGGCGAAGCGGGAGCCGTTGCAGTATATCGTCGGACATGCGCCGTTCCGATATTTGGACTTGGCTGTCGGACCGGGCGTGTTCATTCCACGGCCGGAGACCGAAACCGTGGTGCAGGCCGGATTGGACTGGATCACGCGGGAACGGCTGTATACGCCGCGCGTCGTCGACCTGTGCGCTGGATCGGGCGCGATCGGACTGTCCGTCGTGACCGAGGTGCGTGGTGCCGAGGTGTGGGCGGTCGAACTGTCGGACAAGGCGTATGCGTGGACCGAACGCAATCGCGAGGCAGTTGCCAAACGAGATCCGTCGGCCGGATACAACTATCACCTCGAACGCGGCGACGCGACCAGCCCGCTCACCCTGCCGCAGCTCGACGGCACGATCGATCTGGTCATCACGAATCCGCCGTATGTGCCGCTGTCACAGATTCCGGATCAGCTCGAAGTACGCGATCATGATCCGGACATGGCGCTATACGGCGGTTCCGCGGATGGTTCGGCGATTCCGGAACGCATCATCCTGCGCGCGGCCGGGCTGCTGCGTGCAGGCGGCGCGCTGGTTATGGAGCATGACATTTCGCAGGGGGATCAGCTTGTCGCGTTCGCGCGGGCGAACGGTTTTACGGACGCGCGAACCGAAAACGACTGGACGGGGCGGCCTCGGTATTTGTTTGCGGTGCGGGGATAGCGACTACTGCGCGTATTCCTGGTAGATGGAGGCGTCGGCGTCGGTGATCGTGCGGATTACGCGTGCGGGCACGCCCACGGCCACCGAATTGGCCGGAATGTCGTGCGTCACCACCGCACCGGCGCCGATCACGCAGCCGTCGCCGATCGTCACGCCGCCCACCACGGTCACATTGCCGCCGAACCAGCAGTTCGAACCGATCGTGATCGGCTTGCCATACTCGTAGTCGTACGACGAGCCGTCCGGAGCGACGCGCGAATTGCGGTCCTGCCAGCGCATCGGATGCATCGGCGGCAGCAGCGACACATTCGGCCCGAACAGCACGTCATCACCGATCGTCACCGGAGCACAGTCCAGCACCGTGAAATTGAAGTTCGCGAACACACGGTCGCCGATCTTGGTATGGCAGCCATAGTCGAAGAACACCGGTCCCATCAGGCACATGTCCGAGCCGTGGCCGGGCAGCAGTTCGTCCAGCACCGCGGCACGCGTCCCGGCGTCGCCGCGCGGCAGCGCGTTGAACTTCGTGCACAGGTCGGCCGCATGATCGCGCAGACGGCACAGCTCCGGATCCGCGCAGTTGTACAGTTTGCCGGCGAGCATCTCCTCGCGTTCCGAAGCGCGGGGTGTGCGCAGCTCGACGGGTGGGATGGCGGATGCGTTTTCGGCGGTCATGATACGGCTCCTTTGCGGCGTCGGAGGACAGGATACGGGCACACAGTATAAATGCGCAAACGTACATAGGCGGCGGGGTGCGTGGGGTGTGATTGCGGGAGGTTCGTCGCCGGCCTGCGGACTCGAGCCGTCCCCGGGATCCGCGGTCGGCGGCGAGTCTTCGTCCAAGGCGCGATTGCGAACCGTCTCGGGCGCATTCCCGCTGATAAGGCCACCGTGTATTGTGGACAGCAAGAACTTTTCGCACAGGAGGTTTGCCATGTTGGGAACCAGTGATCTTGCCGTGGCGGCTGCGGCCGCGACCGTGCCGGACATCAAGCTGAACGACGGCAACGCGATTCCGCAGGTCGGACTTGGCGTGCTGCGCATCGAGGACGACGCGGTCGCGCCGGTCGTTGAGTCGGCGCTCGAACTCGGCTACCGTCACATCGACGGCGCCGCCGGATACAACAATGAGGGCGGCGTCGGGCGAGCTCTCGCTGCAACCGGCTACAACACAGGCGAGCAGCGCAAGAAACTGTGGCTGACCACGAAGCTGCGCGACTCCCAGCAGGGCTACGATTCCGCACTGAGCGCGTTCGATGATTCGTTGAAACTGCTGCAGGTCGACTATGTGGACATGTACATGATCCACTGGCCGACGCCGTTCGACTGGCGTAGCGGCGACACGTGGAAGGCGTTCGACAAACTGCGCGAGGAAGGCCGTGTGAAGACGCTCGGCGTGTGCAACTTCCTGCCGGAGCACCTCGAACGACTGCACGACGAGACTGGTGAATGGCCGGCCGTCAACCAGATCGAACTGCACCCGACGTGGCAGCAGCGCGGAGTCGTGGAATTCTGCCGCAAGCACGGCATCGCGGTCGAGGCGTACTCGCCGATGGCCCGCGGCGCTGATCTCAACGCCGGCGACGGCGTGATTGCGAAGATCGCCGAGGAGCACAACGTGAGTCCCGCCCAGGTGATTCTGCGCTGGCACATCGAAAACGGCACGATCATCATCCCCAAGTCGGTGCATGAGGAACGCCAGCGTCAAAACCTCGACCTGTTCGGCTTCGCGCTCACCCTCGAGGAACACGCGGCCATCGACAAGCTTGACGGCCCGAAGCGCGCCGGCCATGATCCGATGAAATTCACGTATGCGTGATCGTCGACGTGCCGGATCCCTATGTCAAAGGCCGGCATGCGAGACATGACCCAGGAATCGTACACGGTGTGAATCACAGGAGCGATACTTGCCTAGAAACAGACGGTATTCCCGTCGTCATACGCATTTTTCGCGGCGTCGGTTCAATGCGTCCAATCCGTTCGAACGCGTATTGATCCTGCTGGTGCTCGTCGTGGTCGCCGGCGTGTCAGTCGGCATCGGACTGCCCAAGGTCAGTCCGACCGTCGGCCAGATCACCGGCGAATACGCGGCGAGCGGTCCGGCCGCGGACGCGCTGAACAAACTCACCGTCGACGATAATCCCGATGCGACCGGCTACGATCGCGACCTGTTCGGCTATCGCGAAACCGACGATGACGGCAATGGCTGCGACGTACGCGAAGACGTGCTCGCCCGAGACCTGACCGACGTGCAGTACGTATCGGCCAGCAGTTGCAAGGTCAAATCCGGCACGCTCGACGACCCATACACCGGGCAGACCATCCATTTCGTGCGCGGGGTCAAGACCAGCAGCGCCGTGCAGATCGACCATGTCGTCGCGCTCGAAAACGCATGGCAGTCCGGCGCCCGCGACTGGGACACCGCGAAACGCTACCGGTTCGGCAACGACATGACCAATCTGCTCGCCGTTGACGGGCCCGCCAACCAGAGCAAAGGCTCCGCGTCGGCCGAGTACTGGCTGCCTACCAACGGCGACTATCGCTGCCGATACGTCGCACGGCAGATCGCGGTCAAAACCAAGTATGGTCTGAGCGTCACCACGCGGGAGAAACAGGCCATGCAGTCCGTGCTGGTCGCCTGCCCGAACGAGCAGCTGCCGTAATCCATAACCGGGTATGAATTTCCGTCAAACCGCGGGACAAATCCCGTCGTTTGTAACGTGCCGGCGTTATAACGGTGCGCGGTATGGAAGAGAATAACGGTAACGATACAGTCACAACAACCATGAATCCGATCGAGCGGCCGGCCGCCGAGCTGGAGATCGAGCGCGCCCGCGTGAGTGAAGGGCAGGAGCGGCAGCGCGGCGGAAAACGCGCCAACGGGCGTAAGGGGCATGCGCTCGCCAGCATTCTGGGGCCGGCGTTCGTGGCGGCCGTCGCGTACGTCGACCCGGGCAATGTGGCGGCGAACATCACATCCGGTGCGCGCTACGGGTATCTGCTGGTATGGGTGCTCGTGCTTGCGAACGCGATGAGCGTCCTCATCCAGTATCAATCCGCAAAACTCGGTATTGTTACCGGCAAATCGCTGCCGGAGCTGCTCGGTGAACGTATGAGCGACGCAGGACGGTTCATGTTCTTCATGCAGGCTGAGGTCATCGCCATCGCGACCGATCTGGCCGAGGTGATCGGCGGTGCGATCGCGCTGAACCTGCTGTTCGGCATCCCGCTGTTCATGGGCGGTCTCGTGATCGGCGCGATCTCCACGGTGCTGCTGTGGTTCCAAGGCGGCAAGACGCACCGTCTGTTCGAGAAGATCGTGATCGCGTTGCTGCTGGTCATCACGTTCGGATTCATTTTCGGTCTGTTCATCGCGCCGCCGGACCCGGCCGCCGTGCTCGGCGGATTGATTCCGCATTTCACCACCACCGATTCGGTGCTCATGGCCACGTCGATGCTGGGCGCGACGGTCATGCCGCATGCGATCTACCTGCATTCCACGCTGGTGAACGACCATTACGGGCCGGGGGAGGCCAAACCGTCTGTGCGCCAGCTGCTGCACGGTTCGAAGATCGACGTGGCGTGGGCGTTGCTGCTGGCCGGTTCGGTGAACGTGGTGCTGCTCATCATCGCAGCCAATTCGCTGTATGGCATGAAGGGCACCGATTCGATCGAAGGCGCGCAGCATGCGATCGTGAGCGTGTTGGGGCCGGTGGTCGGCACGATCTTCTCGATTGGACTGCTGGCGTCGTCGCTCAGCTCCACGTCGGTCGGTACATACGCGGGTTCGGAGATCATGCATGGGTTACTGCGCATCAAGGCACCGATGTGGGCGTGCCGTGTGGTCACGCTTGTGCCGGCACTGATCGTGCTGTGGTTCGCGCCGAATCCCACGCAGGCGCTGGTGGTCGGGCAGGTGATCCTGTCGATCGGCATCCCGTTCGCGATCATCCCGCTCATGCGGTACACGCATGACAAGGAACTGATGGGGGAGTACGTCGATGGGACGGCCAAGCATGTGATCTTCATCGGCGTGGCGGCGCTCATCGTGGCGCTCAACGTGCTGCTGATCGTGCTGACGGTGCTTGGCAAGGCGTGATTTACTGCCGAGCGCGGGCGGCATGCACCTCGTGGAAGTGTGCCACGGCCTTTTGCGCCGCCTCATGCGATGAGCCGGCGCCCGCGCCTTTGACGCCGAAGATCACGATGAGCATCTGAATGAACACGAGGAACGCGCTCACGCGCAGCGTCCACTGCGTGCCGAAGATGCTGGCGTCGATCTGGTTGCCGCCATGCACCTGTATCAGCGTTTCCATAAGGATGACGAGCACCGGGGCCCCGATGGCGCCGGCGATCTGACGCACCGTGTTGGTGACGGCCGAGCCAGCGGACACTTCGCTGTGGTTAAGGCAGTTGAGCGACCATGTGGTGATCGGCATGATGATGAAGCCCATGCCGATCTGCCGGACGAACTGCCAGATCGACACCCACCAGATCCACGTATTGCGGTCGATCAGGCTCATCATGATGGTGCCGAACAGCAGGATGCCGGTGCCAGTGATCGCGACTGGACGTGCCCCGAGCCGATCGAGCAGCTTGCCGCCGAAGAACTGCGAGATGCACATGCCGAATGCGCCGGGCATCATCACCAGACCACTGATCGTGGCGGAATAGCCGCGGTCGTTCTGGATATACAGCGGCATGATGACCATGATCGAGCTGAACGCGAAAAAGCTCAGCGCCGCGCAGATCGTGCCGATCGTGAAACTGCGGTTCTTGAGCACGCCGAGATCGAGCAGCGGGGGATTGACGGGTTTGCCGTCGGCCGTATCGAGGGGCTTGCGGCCGGCGTTCGCTGTGACTTCAGTGGCCTCGGCTGCGGACCGTGCCGCAGCCTTCGCCTCATTGAACTTCCTCGCCCCGTGCACTTGGCGCATCACGAACCACACGATGCCGGCAAGACCGATCAGCACCGCGCCCCATACCATCGGATGCGTGAACGGATACGCCTCGATGTTGGTGAAGCCGAACATCAGCCCGCCGAAACCGATCACCGAAAGCCCCACGGAGAAGAAGTCGGCGCGCGCGTCCGGATCATGCTCGCCGAAGTTGTGCAGCCCGAACACGGCCAGCAGCAGTGAGACCACGCCGATGACGGTCAATGTGAGGAAGATGGAGCGCCAGCCGTTCGCATCGGTCTGCCAACCGCCGATGGTCGGGCCGATGGCCGGTGCCACGCTCATGGCCATGCCGACCGTACCCATGGCCATGCCGCGGCGCGAGAGCGGGTAGATGGAGAAGACCGTGATCTGCAGTACCGGCCACATCACGCCGGTGCCGACGGCCTCCAGCAGTCGGCCGAGCAACACCACGAGGAACGACGAACCAACCCATGCGAGCAACGAGCCGATCGTGAACACGATCATTGACGTGATGACGATTTGACGGGTGGAGTAGCGGCGCGTCAGATATGCGGTCAACGGCACCATCACGCCCATCACGAGCTGGAAGATCGACGTGAGCCACTGGCCCGTGGTCACCGAGATGCCGAATTCCGAGACGATGGTTGGCAGCGCCGCGCTCAGTTGCAATTGGGTGAAGTTGCCGACGAATGTGATGAACGTAAGGATGGCGATCGACGTGAATGCTACTTTCGTCAGATGTCCGTCGACGTAGGTCTCCTCCCGGGTCAGCGCCCGCGCGCGTTCGAAACGTCGGGCTCGCAGGTCATGCTTCTCGAGCGGCCCCATCGCCGAGCCGGCGCCCTGCATGTCGCCGTCATTTGCCGCATCGCCGTTCTGATTCGTCATTCGCCCCATGCACCACATTCTTCCCAAACACGGTTTCCTCGAAAACGTAAATAGCCTACAACCATATCTGGGCAACGTATGTGGCCAAGACACGCCTTTGGCGCGGTTTCGGGGGCATAGTATGCTCAGATATGTTTGTCCGGTTACCCACAGTGCGGTCTCGGTGAGGAACGAGGCCGCATGGTGTGCGACCATGGGGCGAGCCATGGTGTACGACCATGCCGGGAAGTGAGCAGGAGAATACGTAGATGGCATCTGTACGATCCGACGGGACGGCAGTGAACGAGCGGGGAGTCGAACGCGTAATCGCGGGTAATGCCGGAAACCTCGCCGATCCAACCATTGATTCGATACCGAAGCCCCCGCAGGGCCGCCCGGCAACGCCCGGCCGCGGCACGAACGGGACCGATCCCTCCCGAATGCTCAACGATCTGCGCGCCAACCAGTATTCCCGGGTCCAGTACTGGCGCTTTTTCCTCAATCTCGCTTTGCTGCTGTGCGACGCGGCCATGTTCATCATCGGCTCGGCCACCGCATTGCTGCTGTTCCGCCATGGCAGCCGAGCCTCGTTCATCTCGTCGCCGGTGTTCGGCACCACCGTCTATCTCATCCTGGGCGCGTTCGTATGGGCGTTCTGCCTGCGCCATGCTGGCATTTATCACCGTCACGTGATGGGCGACGGCTACCAGCTGGTGCCCATGATCATCAAAGGCGCTGCGGTCAGCTGGCTGACGCTGTGCGCAGTCAACTACATCTTCGCTGTGAGCCTGCCGTTGCCGACCATCACTGTGATGATCCTGTTCGCATGCCTGCTGACGATTGGTGAGCGCATGATCTCCCGATCGGTCATCACCCGCGACCGCCGCAAGGGCGCGTACACGTATTCGACGATCGTTGTCGGTTCTCCGCAGGGCATCGCCGGCACGCTGAAGTTCCTCGAGGATCGTCAGCAGCTCAACTACAAGCCCGTGGCGATCTGCCCGATTCGCGAGAATCCGGCCACTGGTGCGATCGAATCGGCGCCGCTCAGCGAACCGGAGCTGCGTGAGCTGGCGTCGGTGTGGGACGTGTCCGACCTGCCGGTGATCCCGTATGACGATCGGCTCGGCGAGACCGCGGTGCGCATGAACGCACAGACCGTGATGGTGACCGACGTGCTGCACCGTGATTCCAACAATTTCGCGACGTTCTCGATCGGCATCGAATCGCTTGGCCTGGAGATCGCGCTCCTGACCTCGGCGGCCGACATCGCAGGCCACCAGTTGAGCGTACGCACGCTCAAGGGCGTGAACATCCTGACGATCAGTCTCGCCCAGTATGGCATCTCCACGCGCATCTGCAAGCGACTGTTCGACATCGTCGTGTCCGCGCTGCTCATCATCCTGACCTCGCCGTTCATGATCGGCGTGGCGATCGCGATCAAACTGGACGACGGCGGACCGATCTTCTACCGTCAGGAACGTATCGGCCTGCGCGGCAAACCGTTCAACATGCTCAAGTTCCGTTCGATGGTCGTGAACGCCGACGCGTTGAAGGCGAAGCTCGCCAAGGAGAACGGCCAGGAGAAGCGTTTCATCTTCAAGATGAAGAACGATCCGCGCATCACCAGGGTGGGGCATATCACGCGCAAGTTCTCGCTTGACGAGCTGCCGCAGTTCTTCAACGTGTTCGTGGGCGATATGTCGATCGTGGGTCCGCGCCCGCCGCTGCCCGAGGAATACGCCCAGTACGACGACGTGTATGCGCTGCGCATGCTCGTGCGCCCCGGTATCACCGGCCCGTGGCAGGTCTCCGGCCGATCCGACCTGTCCGAGGACGAGAGCCGACAGCTGGACGTGAACTACGTGCAGAACTGGTCGATCCTCGGCGACATCATCTACATCTTCCGCACTATCGGCGTGGTGATTCATCCCAAGGGCGCGTACTGATTCCGTCGGTTTTACGCATGTTTGCGGTTCCGCCGGAGGCTCTCGGTCACCTTTTCCCGGACGCCTCTTCGTGAGACGATCCGTCTAGGGGGTAGAGGGCCGTTGGTACAATCACCCAGTGTTTGTGAGTATGTCGGTTCAGTAGAGGAGTGACGGGTGTCTTCCGTAGAAAACAACGAGCAGCAGCCGGGGCAGGTTGCTGTTGAAAACCCCGCGGCGGTCAACGAAGACGGCATGACCATCATGGATCTGCTGCGGGTCATCCGCAAGCACACCATCTCCGTGATCGTCACGTTCGTGCTGGTGTTCGCCGCCGTATGCGCGTACACGATCCTCACGCCGGCCAGGTACACGGCCACGGCGCAGGTGTTTGCCACCTACAGCGACACGTCGAACGTGCAGGACAACTTCAACAACATCAACAGCGCCAGCTCGTACATCTCGAACCAGATCAAGTCGTACCCGACGCTGGCCACCACCGAGTCCGTGCTGCAGCCGGTCATCGACGATCTCGGTCTGGACATGACGGTCGGCCAGCTCGGCGGCGAGCTGACGGTCACCAACCCGTCGAATACCGCGTTCGTCAACGTGAGCGCCGAGGACGAGAATCCCAAGCAGGCCGCGTCGATCGCCAACTCGGTTGCCAAATCGCTCAAGACCGTGGTCGAAAACTCGCTGTACAGCTCCGACAACAAGTCCCCGGTCAAACTGTCGATCGTGCAGCAGGCGCAGGAACCGGTGTCCCCGAGCTCGCCGAAGATCGCGCTCAACATGGCCATCGGCATCGTCGGCGGCCTGATTCTCGGCGTGATCGTGGCACTGCTCAAGGACCTGTTCTCCACGCGCATCGAAGAGGCGGTGGAACTGCAGGAGTTCATCGACGCGCCGATCATGGGCCGCATCCCCGACGACGAACTGCTCAAGGGCGAGGTGCCGGTCATCGTGTCGAACCCGAGCAGCCCGATCGCAGAGGAATACCGCCGTATCCGCACCAACCTGTCGTTCACTGCTCCGGTCGAAGGCACCTCCGCTCGACTGATCGTCATGACTTCCACTGGCCCGAATGAGGGCAAGACCACTAGCTCGGTGAACATTGCCACGTCGCTGGCCGAAAACGGCGCGAGCGTGCTGCTCATCGACGCTGACCTGCGGCACCCGTCCGTTGCGAACCGTCTCGGACTCGAAGGTAACGCGGGCCTCGCGCACGTGCTGTCCGGCCAGGCGTCCGTCAAGGACGTGGTGCAACGCTACTGGAAGCCGAACCTGCACATCATGCCGGCCGGTCCGAAGCCGCCGAACGCGTCCGCGCTGCTCAACTCGCCGACCATGAAGGAGCTGCTCAAGCAGGCGCTCGCCCAGTACGACTACGTGATGGTCGACACGTCGCCGCTGGTCGTGGCCAACGACGCCACCATCTTCGGCGCGCTGGGCAACGGCATCGTGCTCGTCTCCGGCCGTGACGTGACCGACAAGCGTGAGCTGCGCGACGTCGCCGCCCAGCTGAGCAACCTCGGCGTGTCGGTGACCGGCTTCATCTTCAACTTCGCTAAGGAAGGCAAGAAGGCGAAGAGCAGCTACGGCAACTATTATTACGACGACGATGAGGACACGTCCCGCAAGAAGGGCAAGAAGGCGCGCACGCGCAAGAGCGCACCCCGTAGGGCGGCCAAGTAGTCGTTATGAACATCCGTGCGGCAGCGGGAGACCGTTGAGCCGCACGGTTTCTTGTTTTATGCAGTCGTATGGAGGAATGGACATGCCTGAACAGCCAGAGGAACCTGGCCAGCAGCCGCAGAAGTTTGATTTTTCGTACATGACGGACGATAGCGCGCAACATGGCACGCAAGCCGGTGTGGCTGGTCCCGTAGCGCAGAACGACGCGTTGTCGATGATGACCGCCGAAGACGCGAACGGCGAGACGTACCAACCACACAAGCACCGTCGACGGCGCATGAGCGCGCAGCATATCCGCCGCATCAAGCGTCGCCGCATGATCAGGCGCATTCTGGTAGGCTTGCTGCTCGTGCTGCTGCTGATCGCCGGCCTGTGCGCGTGGTTCGGTTATTCGGCGCTCAAGGCGAAGAACGAGATGCAGCAGGCCGTGTCGGTGGCTTCCGGCATGCAGAGCGCGCTCAAGGGCGGCGACAATGCCGCGTTGAAGACGAAGATGACCGACTTCTCAGGCCATGTGAACGCCGCATACCGGCAGACCAGTTCTCCGCTGTGGTCCGTGGCGTCGGTCGTGCCGTATTACGGCAGCGATATCAAGGCGGTGCGCACCGCGGTGACGGCGATGGAGAACATCGCCTCGCAGGGCATTCCGGCGTTGCAAGAGGCGTCCGGCGCGCTCGACCTGAGCAACGTGACGGTGAGTGACGGCACGATCGACCTGTCGAGCCTGACGCAGGCCGCCCAGCCGTTGCAGACGGCCGACACGGTGATCCAGAATGCGTCGCGCAGCATCGCTGCCGCGCCGGAAGTGCACATCAGCCTGATCTCCGACGCGCTGGGCAAGGCGACGTCGTATCTCGACACGTTGTCGACGCTCGTGCACAACGTGAACGTGGCCGCGCAGGTGGCGCCCAAGATGCTCGCCAACGACGGGTCGACCCGGACGTATCTGGTGCTGGCGCAGACCAATTCCGAAGTGCGACCGTCCGGCGGCCTGCCGGGTTCGTGGGGCGTGATGACCGTGACGAACGGCAAGGTCGAGATGGGTGAGTTCACCGCCGCGCGGGACTTCCCTGACTTCGACGAGCCGGTCACCGAGCTGACCGCCGAGGAGCGGTCGCTGTTTACGTCGAAGCTGGGCACAGTGCCGCAGGACGTGAACTTCACACCGGACTTCCCGCGCACGGGCGAGATCGCGCAGGCGATGTGGCAGAAGGCGTACGGCACGAAGGTGGACGGCGTGATCGCCATCGACCCGGTGTTCCTGCAGAAGACGCTCGCCGTGTCCGGCAGTGTGACGCTGGAGGACGGCGTGACGCTCGACGGCAACAACACCGCGCAGTACCTGCTTAATCAGGTGTACATCGACAAGCCGCTCGACCAGCAGGACGCGTATTTCGCAGCCGCCGCGCAGGCCGCGTTCCAGCACATCATGAGCAACGCGAAGGACGGCAAGTCGTTCCTCAACGCCATGACCTCGTCGATCTCGTCCGGTCATCTGAAGGTGTGGAGCGCGCGTGCCGACGAGCAGAAGCAGATCGCGACCACGCCGATCGCCGGCGTGCTCAAGACCGCCGCGGCGACCCCGGAAGTGGGCGTGTTCTACTCGGATATCTCACAGGCCAAGATGGACTGGTATTTGAAGCGTTCGGTGAGCGTCGAACCGGACGGCGTGGCCGCCAGCGGCGCGAACCAGTACACGGTGCACATCAAGTTCACCAACATGCTCACCGCCGACGAGGTCGGCACGCTGCCGCAGTACATCGTCGGCCCGTTCCTTGATGACATCCAGGCCGGACAGATCCGCACGGCCGTGTTCATGTATGCGCCGGCCGGCGGACGACTGGTGGACTGGACGATGAGCGACGGCAGCGACATCGGCGGTGTGACCGTGCACAACGGACTGACCGTGGGCGTCAAGACCATGACGCTTGACCCCGGCCAGTCGTATGAGATCACGCTGCACGTGCAGTCCGCGCCGGGCGTGGACACTCCGCTCGAGATCAACCAGACCCCGCAGATCGACGGCCGCACCGATCAGGAGTAGTCCGTCTCTTTCCCCGCATTGCGCAGCGTCATCGCCGTGTTGGGTTTGGCTAACATCCACGCCGATGTTAGTCAAACCCAACACGGCTTTCGTGTATCTCGAGCTTTGAAAAGTCAAGAATTATGGTAATCTTGACTTCTAAGAAGTCAAGATTTTATTAAAACATGACTTCACAGAAGTCAAGAGAACGACAGCTGTAGGTTGATATGGAACGGGGAAGCCATGAGCGAACTGGTGCGAGGGATCATACGAGAATGGAAAGAATCCGGCGTGCCGGAAGTGTTTCCCCGTGATCTTGATCTGGGGGAGGCGCCGGCCCCGCAAAGAGGCAATCTGGTGCGGACGATCATCGGCGTACGGCGTTGCGGCAAAACGTATCGCCTGTTTCAGGAGATGAGAAACATCCTGGATTCAGGTGTATCACCTGACCGGCTGCTGTATTTCAATTTCGAAGACGAACGGTTGAAGCCGTTTGCCAGTGACCTATTGCAGGACGTGCTCGATTCGTATTTCGAGTTGTACCCTCATGCCCGTGCCGAAGGCGTATATCTGTTTTTTGATGAGATACAGGAAGTGCCGGATTGGGGCATGTTCCTGCGAAGGCTCGTGGACACATTGAACGCAACTATCTATGTGACCGGTTCGTCTTCAAAAATGTTGTCTCGTGAAGTGGCGACTGAGTTTCGTGGTCGCGCGTTGCCTCGTGAGCTGTTCCCTATGAGCTTCTCGGAATACATGCGCTTTCATGGCAAGGATGTTGGTTCAGTGCCGGTGGATGATAAAGGTCGCGCGTCGTTCACCGCCGATGAGATCGCTCATCTGAGACATGGCGTTGATGATTATCTTGAGCGAGGTGGCTTCATTGCGGTGCAGGAGCTGGGAGTTTCGGATTCGGTGGCCCTTTTGCAGGAATATGCGAACCGCACGTTGTCGAACGATGTCATTGATCGGTATGATGTGCGCAATCCCGTCGCGGCTTCGGCGTTTCTTTCTCAGGCGATAGCCACTTCCGGACGGGAATTGTCCATCAATAAAATGACGAATCTGCTTACAAGCCGTGGGCTGCGTGTCTCTCGTGGATCGCTTGCGTCTTTGCTCGACTATTACGAAGAGGCATATCTGCTGTTCTCCGTACATGAATTCTCGCGAGCTTTGGCGGAGAACAGTCGTTCCGTGGCCAAGGTATATGTGATTGATCAAGGCATGTTCTCGGCTTTTTCGAGAGCGGCTACACAGGAACGTGGACAGCGATTGGAGACCGCGGTGTTCCTGAAGCTGCGTCGAGATACTGGTATATCGAGAAAAGGAACGATATCTCGTCTGCTGTTTCAGGAAGGTTCGAATCGGCACGAGATCGACTTCGTCGTGGGGGACGCGGTCATGATGAACGCGTACCACTTGATTCAGGTGTGTCTGAATATGGAAGATGACAAAACCCGACGACGTGAAGTGAGTGCGTTGCAGGCCGCCATGCGGCGTTTCGATCTCAGGAGCGGTACCATCGTCACTCTGGATCGTGATGAGACGATCGCTGTGCCGGAGGGGGAAATCAATGTAGTTCCCGCGTGGAGATGGCTGCTGGACGGCAGGTCGTGAAGGCTCTGTGCGATCTTGTCTGCCGGTGAGATACCGCTGGGCACTGTTCCCTTGCTTGCGGTCAGTATATGTAGTATTCCGATGTTCTGGTGCTGCCGCGATGGCGTACCAGCCCTTCGGACTCCATGCGTTTCAGCAGTCGCAAGGTAGTGACGTAGCTTTTGCCGTAGAACTTGGCGATTTGCGGCACTGATGCCGATCCCCCGAGGGTCTGAAGGATCTGGATTATACGGTCGTGATTTGCTGGTTCGGCGGTCTGATTGTTGTCTGCTTTTCGTCTTCCGTTGACGGCTAATCCGTAGACATCATGGCCATAGGATTCCACGATGCCTAGAGATGACAGGTCCTGCAGCGACATGGTTATGCGTTCTCGGTCGAGACCGGTTCGCTTGGCGAGTTCGGTTTCATTCATCGTTCCGTGCTGATACAGGGCTGCGAGCGTAATCAATGATTCGACTGGCAGCGGGGCGTTGCGGTCCGTGGACAATTTATTGACCAGACGTACAAACGATTCGTCCACGGCGGCGTTGCGTAGGAACAACACAACCTCTTCGGAAGTGGATTGCGAATAATCCGGCATCGGACGGCCCGAAACGACCGTTCTGGCGAAGATGCGGTCGATGCCACGTCCCGTTCGTTCCACGTATCCGCAACGTTTGAGAATATCGGCCAGTCGGGGATTCCTCGGGGTCGGTGACACGGTGAGCAGGTTGCCTAGATTGACACCTCGCATGAATCCTCCGGGATTGGCCACGGTGAGTCCGGCTTCATCCAGCTGAAATCTCACCGGCGCCATGATGGTATAGTCCCGGTGACAGAACGCATTGGCCATAGCCTCTCGGAACGCGCCGCTGTCATAGGCGGAATAGTTGGCGTGCTGAGTGCCGAGCATGATTTCGGTCTGTGTATTCCACGGAGCGATGAGTTCCTCTATTCGACTGAACATGCGGACCAGGGGCATGCGCATTCGCTCGTCCACGACCGGGGAGCCGTTTCGCATGACCTGGAACGTTGCTGTTGCCGTCGGAACGCGACGTATGAGCGCCTGTTTTGTGCCGATCATCACGATTCCAGCGATCGTCGGTACGACGGAACCGTCTCTGGTTTGTCGAGTTGTCAATCCCAGGGCGCCATCGAAGTCGGCATCAGACAGAGACAGCATCTCGTCGTCCGAGTGGGTTCTGGCTATGCCTTCCCTGAGCGTATCTCTGGCATGGGGATCAAGATCTGTCAAGACCGCTTCCGGAGCCGGCTGCGCGCTGTAATCGTAACTTCCTATTGACGACAACCGCGAGACGAATTCATATGGGTACATGGTGACGACCTCGGGTTCGCCGTTCGCCTTTAATACACGATGTACCACTCTGCCGTTCTTCATGCAAATCAGTTGGGAGGATTCGTCTACGCTGATGGCAACCACATGAAGGCCGTCGCCGGTCAGTACGGCAGGGCGCACCTGTACAGGGGGAACCGTGTTATTGAAGATATATGCCGCCAGCTGGGTGATGTTCTTATGTTCGCGACTGACACCAGTTGGCGTGCCGTCGTCCTCGACGCCGAGGTACAGCGTGCCGCCGCTGGTATTGGAAAAGGCGACCACATTGGCGATGATCGCGGAGTCGTCGATTGGTCCGGACCGTTCGCTTTTGAACTCCACTTGAAGCGATTCCTTAGGGGGAATTTGCAAGTTGTCGCTCATCGCTCCAATCCTTTCATTTATCCTATCAGTGATAAGAATGATTCTATCACTGATAGGATAAATGATAATACCGTGCGTCGTTGTCCGCCAGTGAGATATCGCTGGACACTGTTCCCCCCCCCTACTAGAGTGGTGCCTGTTTCCATGAGCACGAATGAGCGTGTTGAGAACACGAGGAAGCGGGGCCGCGCCATGTATGCCGAGTCATCTGCATGCAGAAATAGTGTCGTTTTCCACGTTTACAACAAGCTGTTCTGAAGCGGCATAGGGGAGTAGCGGGGTCATGCAGCATGTGTTTATTGTCGGTTCGAAGGGTATTCCCGGCAATTACGGCGGCTATGAGACGTTTGTGGATCGGTTGACGGAGTATCACGAGTCGATGATGACTCAGCCTACGGTCTATTAGATTAAGCGGAGGTTGCAGTGAAAGTCTGTTTAGTCAGCTCCAGTGGTGGACATTTGACGCATTTGCTTATGCTGAAGCCATTTTGGAGAAACAAGGATCGTTTCTGGGTAACGTTCGATAAAGAAGATGCCAATAGTGCGCTTCAGGGGGAAAAGGTATATCACTGCTTTTTCCCGACGAACCGAAACATTCCTAACCTTTTCCGTAATACCTTTTTGGCTTGGAAGGTATTACGGCATGAGCGTCCAGATTTGATTATTTCTTCTGGTGCTGCTATCGCAGTTCCCTTTTTTTGGTTAGGGAAGCTCTTTGGTGCTAAGACGGTTTATATTGAAGTTTTTGATCGCATCGACAAACCGACATTGACTGGTCGACTTGTTACCCCGGTGACGGATCGGTTCATTGTGGAATGGGAGGAGATGCTAAATGTCTATCCCAAGTCGATCAATCTTGGCAGTATTTTTTAAAGGCGGCGGTGAATGATATTTGTAACAGTAGGTACGCATGAACAGCCATTCAACCGTTTGATCCAAGCTGTGGATGAACTCAAAGGGCAGGGTGTGATCGAAGAACCTGTATTTATGCAAACAGGTTATAGCACTTATAAGCCAAAGCATTGTGAATGGCAAAGTCTGCTGCCATACGATGAGATGCAGCGAAAAGTAGATGAGGCTCATATTGTGATTTCACACGGTGGCCCCTCAAGTTTTCTTATGCCCCTTAAGGAAGGCAAGGTGCCTATTGTAGTACCCCGCCAACTAAAGTTTAATGAGCATGTTAATGATCATCAAGTAGATTTCGTCCATGCGGTAGATGAACGATTTCACAATATCATTCCTGTATATGATATAGATACACTCGGAAAAATGATCAATAATTATGATCAATATATATTAAATATGTCAGATTCGTCATTTTCTCATAATATAGAATTTTGTAATAAATTTGAGAATATAGTTGATGGATTATTTGGAGAAAAAAGCATATGAGCGATGCGCAAGAGTTAAGAATCCCCAAGGTGATTCATTACTGCTGGTTTGGGAACAACCCATTGCCGGAAGATGCTAAAAGATGTATTGAAAGTTGGAAAGAATATTGTCCTGATTTCGAAATAAAGAAATGGGATGAATCCAATTTTGACATTAATTCAATTCCGTATGTACAGGAAGCTTATGCTGCAAAGAAGTGGGCATTTGTAACTGATTATGTGCGGTTATGGGTAATCGAAAAGGAAGGTGGAGTCTATCTAGACACAGACGTAGAGCTCATAGCATCGTTAGATCAGATCCTCGAGGGTGTTGGATGCGTAGTATGTGAAGAGGTTCCAGGAAGGATTAATACAGGTGTGGGATTCGCTGCTACCCCGCATCATCCTGTAGTGAAAGCAATGCTTGATGAGTATTCCGAGGCCCATTTTCTTTTAGGGAATGGATCTTATGATCTTACTGCATGCCCAATCCGGAATACCCGTGGACTGGTTAAACAGTTCTATGATGGCCACGCCGGCCTTATTCCTCAGTCGGATTGCAGAGTATTATCGTCTGATTTTATGTCACCTATTAATGCGGAAACTGGAGAATGTAAGATTACGGTAAATACTGTATCTATTCATCATTTCTCCGGTTCTTGGAAAGATGATAGCGAAAAAGAACTGTATGCGAAGAAAATGAAATTACAAAAAAATTTTGGACTTGTTGGTACTTATATATATTATGGATACGCTCTATTCCATGAAATAAAGCATAGAGGTCTTATTTCAGCAATTAAACAGGCAATGCAAAAAATAAGTTTGCGAAAATAATTAGTTTATGGTATTTATGGTCATTTGAGGCGAGATTTTGGATGGATAGTTACTATTTATATATAGTGCTTATATCAATTGCAAAAGGCTTTGGTCTGCAATCAAATAATATTATTTATATCGGTGTTTTTGCGATTGGATGTGTTCTAGTCTTTGCAAAAATGATCCATGAGACCTATACCACACGGCAACTATTGTGTATAGCATTGATTTTGGGAATTGGCGTTGCTGATTTTGCCATCGGAAGATCAACTGCCATCTTATTGACAGGGATCACAATTGTCGGGGCAAAAGGAGTATCTTTTAAAAAGATCGCAAAAATTGTACTTCTGGTGAGATCGATTACCTTTTTAATTATGGTGGCGTTATCCTCAGCGAATATTATTCCTAATAACAATATATCGTTTTATCGTGATAATGGGTTTATTGATCGGTATGCATTCGGTTTTACACATCCAAATGCCGCCCATATGTCGTTAGCTATAATTTTAGTTTTAGCATTTTATATTTATATTAAAAAAATAAATTTGATTTGGGTTTTCATCGGAGAAACGGCCAATTATATTTTATATAGATATACTGGATCTAGAACGGGTTTGCTTATAACTGCGGTGTGCCTCTTGATGTTTATTGTCTTGAAGAAGATACCGCGATTGGTTGGTTCGTTTAGGTTTCTCTTTAGATATTCCTTTTGGATAATGTTGTTTATCTCCATTGGAACTGCTCTGCTATATCCAAAGGTAGCGTTTATACAAAGAGTGGATTCTCTTTTGACCGGTAGAGTTTTGTATGCATATGAAATTTTACAGTATAGGATACCTCTAATTGGCAGTATAAAATACAATGAATATGTGAACTTTGACAATGGATATATTACTCTTCTATATGAAGGGGGTCTTTTTGCCTTCTTGTGGATTGCAATCTATATTTCGTTGCTAACTCGTTTTCTATATAATGAGAAAAGAACAGAAGACCTTCTTCTTATTTTCATTTTCAATGTCTATGCTTTGACTGAGAGCTTCTACCCTAGTGCAGTTGTGAATATCTCTCTTATTCTTATTGCGCAGATTATTTTTCGAAAGGATAGAATAAATGGGATTGGTCACCATATTTACGCCAACGTATAATCGTGTTCCGCTTCTTTCTAAACTCTATGAGTCACTATGCCAACAATCGGATAAGGATTTTGTTTGGTACATTGTTGATGATGGTTCCGACGATGATACTTCTCATTTTGTATCGCTTTGGAAAAAAACCGCGCCATTTCAAATTATTTACCGATACCAGATTAATTCAGGGAAACATATAGCTTATAATTTGGCACTTCAAGAATGTAACACGGAATGGTTCGTATGTATAGATAGTGATGATGTATTGCTCAACAATGGTGTTGCGCTAATGAAAGAATATGCTTCTAAGATTCATGGTGATTTGGCCGGAATTATTTTTCCAAGACAATTGAATGGTCATAGATCGTATTCTCTTAGTCGCATTATTGATGGACCAATTGATATTATGGATTTAAAATATAAATATAATTTCAATGGTGAAACATCTATTCTTTTTAAAACTCAAATTGCAAAACAATATTTATTCCCATATTTTCATGGTGAAAAGTTTATGAGTGAAGAAATTGTATATATTAATATGTCAAAGAAATATAAATTTTTATATATAAATTATCCACTCTGCTCGTATGAATATCATTCAGATGGTCTTACTAAAAATTTATATATAAATTGGGCTAATAATTATTATTCCACAAATTTACTCTTAAATATGAGGTATTTATATTTAAGTAAATATAAATTCTCTGTAAGGATTGAAAATAGGCTTAAGACGATTATTAATCATTCAGCAGTTTCTTTTAAGGCAAAAATAAATCCAATTGAGCACTCGCCTTCAAAACTGTTGACGATAGTTTTGTTTATTCCGTCGATTATTTTTTATTTTAGTAAGTATCATAGGTGATTGTTGTGGCTAAAGTCAGTGTCATAATTCCTTTTCATAATGCATCATTATATATAAAGCGATGTATTATTTCATTGAAGAATCAGGAATATACGGATTTTGAAGCTATTTTTGTTGATGACGGATCAACCGACGATTCGCTTCGGGTTTTTAATAAGTATAAGGACTCGAGGTTTGTCTGCTACTCAATTCCCTCACAAGGTGTTTCCGTAGCAAGAAATGAAGGACTCAGTCATGCGACCGGCGAATATATTGCCTTTATGGATTGTGATGATACCGTTGCAGTGGATTTCTTGTCTCGTTTTACTTATGCCATAGAAAGTTCCAATGCTGATATCGTAATTTCAAATTACGTTGAGGTATATAATAATGGAACAAAAAAAGAGATTCATCTTCCTTGGTCAAACGAGATTATTGATAGATCGGCAATCGAAAAAGAACTCATTCCCCGTATGATAGCTGATGAGGATGGAGTCTTAATCCGTGGACTTGTGTGGAGAACTTTTACCCGTAGATCATTTATATTTGATCAAGGTATTTGCTTTATAAAAGATATCAAAGTAGCCGAAGATTTATTATTTACTATACAATTGTATAATAGAGCTAATAGTATTTATGTTATCGATGATTGTATTTACGAGTATCATAAGAATATCGAATCTACTGTTAATTCGTACCGGAAAAATAATATCGAGGACAATCTGAGGTTTCATCAGAGTTTTATAAAGGTACTTAGGGATGAAGGATTGTATGAAGATAATTACACAAGATATTTGATTAATAGATTTAGTTTTTATTCTTATGCAATATCAAATGCAATCAGAAACCCTAAGCATTCGGAGATCAAGAAGGAACTGACAGAACTTCGAAAAGTGTTTGTAAATGATTCTTTTGACTATTCGCATTTGAACATAACATTCTCAAAGCGTATTATCTATTATCTTCTTAAAATGAATTTCTTGGATGTTTTAATGCTAATTTATAGAATGCATGAAATTATTAGAAGGAAAAAGTTGATTTGAACTATGTGTGTTGGATTAGTGGTTTAGTGTGTGAGGTATTATGAGTTTTATAAGACTGATTTGTGAAGACATTGCGGCTTATGATTCCAGACTTAATGTTGATTCTGTTACCCTTATTGATTTTTTTTATCGTTGGTTGAAAACTCCCGGGTTCCGGGTTACTACTAGGATGCGTTTATGCAGGTATCTTGAATCAAAACATTTTCTTGTATTTTTGTTTTATTTAGAGAGACTGTTATATAGAAGATGTCAAGTTAAATATGGAATCCAAATTGGATATAAACTTCAGGTGGGGGGGGGGATTTACTGTCCATCATTTTGGAGGTATTGTTATCGGAGAATCCTCGATAATTGGTGAGCGCTGTAATATTCGACAGAATATTACTATTGGCCATTCGCATGGGAAGTATCCTATCATTGGGAATGATGTTTTTATTGGAGCTGGCGCTATAATCCTCGGTGGAATAACCATTGGTGATGGATGTGTGATTGGTGCGGGTGCTGTGGTAACTCGATCTTTTCCCCCTAATAGTGTTATTGCCGGTGTGCCTGCTAAACTTTTAAAAATAAAAGAATAAGTTTTTTATAACCGATTTTACGGATTGGAGTTTTTATGATTAGATTGTGGATTCTCACCATTAACGATGAGGTTAATTACGGTAATAGGCTTCAGAATTATGCTTTAACTGATCTGCTTCACTCCTATTCATCTTCCGTGAATACTATTAGCTATCAGATGATTGATGAAAACGTATTTGCTCATCAATGTAGGCTAATGCTTCGTCCGATAAAACGTACTATTAAGAGATTATCCGGAAGAAATGGAGCATTACAATATAGACAACTTGTTTCATTCAAAGAGTTTGCTGCTGAATTTAAGAAAAGCTCTATCTTGTCTTTGTCGATGAGAAAAGGGCTTTCACGTCCCGTTGATAATAATGATATATTTGTCATCGGGTCTGATCAAGTTTGGAACAACTCATTTGATTATGTCACTGATGACATGATTAAGATGAGACTCGGTTGTTGGTTTCCGGCGTACAGATTTATTTCGTACGCTGCAAGTTTTGGCATTGACCAAGTTAATCCTGCGTCTAAACCTATTTTTTCAAAGTATTTTCCTAGGTTCTCTTCAATTTCTGTGAGAGAAGATCGAGCTGTTGCCCTTGTGAAAGAGCTTTCTGGATGTGATGCCGACGTTGTTTTGGATCCAACATTGATGATGTCTGCAGATCGTTGGAAAAAGGTTATTTCTGATAACTTTGTACCTGTTGACGAGAAATTTGTGCTTACATATTTCCTTGGCAAGCCAACTTCCCGACAGGAGGAGGTGATTCAGCATTACGCAAATGAGCATGGCTGTAAAGTTCGTCGTTTGCTTGATTTTGATGATCCGGAAACTTTCATTGCTGGTCCTCGCGAATTTGTGGAGTTATTTTCGAAGGCGCAGTATGTTTTTACGGATTCCTACCATGCTTGCTGTTTCTCTATCATTTTTAATAAACAATTTAAGGTGTTTAATCGCGCTGGTTTCTCGGGCAAGGGTAATATGAATTCGCGTATGCAGACATTGTTCCGTCTGTTTGAGTTGGATGATCTTATGGACGATGACACCAAGCTCTCTTATATTGATTACGCGCATGTCAATCGTCTCCTCAAGAAGCATCGCAAGGAGTCCCGTGAATGGCTGGATAGCGCGATGTCCAAGGTTGGGGTCGTCGCGTCGCGCTGATCTGTCGGGATTACATAAGGCGCCTGAGAGGAGGATATATGGTTTCGCAGCGTAAGGCTGGCGCGGCGCTTGGCTACGTGAACGTGGTTGCAAAGAATCTTGTGAACCTGTTGTACGTGCCATTGCTCCTGCATTTCCTTGGCCAAGGTGATTATGGAGTGTTCCAGATGACGAACAGTGTGGTGTTCGCGCTGACTCTGTTGAGTGCTGGATTTTATGGCAGTTATGTGCGGTTTTACATGAGGGAGCGGGCGCATGGTAGTGAACAGGGTGTCCGCCAATTAAACGGTATGTTTCTGCTCGTGTACATCGTCGTAGCCTGTCTGTGCATAATCGGCGGATTGCTGCTGATTGTGAACGTGCACAGTCTTTTCTCCGGTGGCTTGACTGCACGTGAAGTGGAGCTGGCTCGTCAGCTGTTGATGATTATGAGCGTGAATATTGCGGTGCAGCTGATGTCTACGCCGTTCGACTCGTATATCGTGGCGCATGAGCGGTTCACGTTCCAGCAGACCCGACAGTTGTTTACCACGTGCGCGATGCCGTTCCTCGCGGTTATGCTCCTGTACGCGGGTTTGGGGGCCGTGGGCGTAGCTTGTGCGCAGCTTTCCATCAGCTCGATCCTGTTGTTGTTGAACATCCGGTATGCGGTGCGTACGTTGGATATGCGGTTTACCTTCACTGGTTTGCAGTGGAGTCTGTTCAAGACGATTGCCATATTCAGTTTCTGGATCTTCTTGAACCAGATTTTCGACCTCGTCAACAACAACGTGCCTAATTTCCTCTTGGGGGCTATGGCCAGTTCCAGCGCAGTCGCCACATTCGCGATCGCTGTGCAGATCAGAAATATCTTTTTCTCGATGAGTACCACCATGTCAAATGTGTTTGTACCCCAGATCAACAGGATCGTTGCTGAACACGATGACAACGAACGGCTCACCAAGCTTATGACTCGGGTCGGTCGATATCAGATGATTCTATTCTGGTTCATCTACGGCGGGTTCGTGGTCGTCGGCCAGAATTTTGTGAGACTTTGGGCTGGCAACGCTAACGTGGATGCGTATTGGCTGAGTCTGATAATGACCTTGCCTGTCATGATCCCCCTGACTCAGAACACCGGCATCGAGATACAACGTGCGAAGAACCGGCACAAGGTGCGCAGCCTGATTTACATCCTCACGTCACTTATCGACATCATCATCAGTATCTTGTTCATCCCCTTATTCGGTTATTGGGCCACCGCATGGGGATATGTGGCAAGCATCCTACTCGGCACTGGCCTGTTCATGAACTGGTATTATCGCTACCGGATCGGCTTGGACATGGCCTATTTCTGGAAGAACATGATGCCCACGATCATCACCAGTGTTGGGGTGAGCTTGGTATGCTGGTTTCTCTCTCATATGTTCACATTGTCGGACTTGGTGAAACTGTTCGTGTTTGGCATCCTGTACTGTGCCCTCTATGCGGTCTGCGCATGGCTATTCATTGCATCATCTCAGGAACGCCGAATGATGCGTGGTAAGGTACTTCATAAAAAAAGAAGGCATTGATTATGTTGCGGGGCTCGACATGAGCCCCGCAACATAATCAATGCCTTCTTATCATCTTTTTGAGCTGTCTTTTGACTTTCCTCATGGCTCTCCGCCATAGCGGTGGGGTGTCAGCCTTTTTGTACTCAGTAAGAATGGGCTGCATGTGTTCCACGAAGGCAGGCATACCCTGTCCGGAATCCAACGCGTGATGGTACGCGTTGAAGCTTTCCTCAATCAGCTGGATGCGTCCTTCATACACCTTCTTGCGTCGTTCCGGCAGATCGTTGGACGCCTGCACGCGTTTTGTCGGTCGCCACTCATGCTTTTGGTCTTTCAGATAGAGCCGGTACTTCAATCCCTCGCGGCGGTGGCGGATACCGGAGCTTTGCGATTTCGCGATGACGGAGGCCGGTACTGGCTCCATGTGAACTTCTTTGGAGAATTCGTCGAACAGCGTTTGGATTTCGGGATTGCGGACCACGACAACATTCGTTCCTTTGCCGTCGGAAACGTATTGTGGCAGCCAAGCGTCACCGCAGGTTACGTCGGCGGTCTCGGCGAGTACGTCATCACAGTATTCGCATGCCATGTACTTGAAATACCCGTATCCCCAGTTCGTGGTCGACAGCTCACGGGTTGGCTTGACCACCTCTACGGGATCGCCTTGGGAATCTCGACCGACGGCTTTGATGCCGTAGTCGCTTGCCGCACGGCCGGGGATCTTGTATCGGAAATCAACCGATTCCACGTTTCCGGGTTCGATACCGCTTTCCCATGCCTCTGACAAGGCAAAGAACGTGGACTTCAAGTGACCGCACACCAAACCAAGATGATACCTGATCCGTTCTTTTACGAGCGGTTCCTCGTGCTCGAGCATGCGTAGCGCCTTGATGAAGCAGGGGATGCCCACCACGGCGTAACGTTCGTCATGTTCCCGTACGTACTCGAGCACATGTGACAGTTCGATGGGATAATACTTCGACTTTGCGCCTTGATTCAGCTCGTCGACCGTGTGAGACACCTGATACGAGTACATGATGCCGGGCTCATTGGACGGCTTGACATGAATCACCGCATCGACTCGCCCGGTCTCCAGCAGCTTGGACGCCATCCAATTCACCAGGCCGCCCGAACTGCCTCGTTCACGGAACCCGTTGGTCGCCGCGAATCCGACATACGTGTGCAGATAATATCCCAAGGCGTCATCATGACGGACGCCATCCACATTGCCGTACAGTTCCCGGCTGATCGCATCCTCGTTATACGAGGAATTCGCAAACGGGCACACCTGAGAGGCCTCAGCATCATGTTTCTCGGACAATTCCGTTGCTTGGTATTTGCCGTCCTCATTCATGGCGATCTTAAGGGTCGAATCCACAAATGGGCACACACCACAACCAACGCAATATCCACCCCGGATTACTTGGGAAACAGCATCCATGACGTCATCCTTTATTGCTGGCTTAATCACGTTTTACAGGTACAAAGCCTTAAACTGCATAGCAGTTTACTCCTAAGGGGGTACCGATAGTCCCTTTTATCCATAGAAACTCTCTGCACAAAAAAATATGAGCCTCTGTCGTCAGGCTATCCCCTCATCGTAGGGAGTCAACAGACAGAGGCTGAATAACCTATATTTCTACTATGAAAGCTTGACCATTCAGCTTTCGACGTGTCCATATAGTTGGTGGTTTATTGTTTGATGGCGCAGTTGGGGGTGACGTCGGCGATGACTTGGCCTTCGCTGACGGCGAGTGTGTCGCCGCTGCCCCAGTAGCCGTTGGATTGTCCGTTGGTGCTGCCGTTGTTGTCGGTGTGCTTGTTCGGCCCGTCGGTGAATACGAGCTTTACCTTCGCTCCGCCGGTGTCCTCGATCTTGTAGGTGTACCAACCGTCGCATGAGGCTGACAGGCTGACGTATTTGACCGTATCGCCGATGCGGTAGTACATCTTTGCCCCGTCCCACGAGGAGGCCGGCTTGTAGTACACCGTCATCGGCTGCTTGGCAGCGGGCTTGGTGACGGTGAGCTTGACCGTGGCCTTCACGTTGCCGGATTCGGCGGTGATGGTGACGGTGCCGGTGGACTTGGCGGTCACCTCGCCGGTACCCATCACCGTCGCAACCGACGAATCAGAAGACGACCAGTACAGGGGAGTGGAAGAAGCGCTTTCAGGCGTAATAGTGGCCTTCAATGTGGTGCTTTCGCCTATGATGAGGTTCAGCTTGCCATTGGAAAGCTTGTCGCCGGAAATGGTGATTTTTCCCACGGTCGGCTTTTCAGGTTCCGGATCAGGGTTGGGCGTGGCTTTGCAGGGGACTACCGTACCGAGTTTGCCGTTTTCGACGACGATGGTGGAGCCGGATGCCACGTAGTTCTTGCCGCCGTTGTTGTCCCAGTTGCTGCCATTGTCTGTGATGTCGAATTCGAGCTGTGCGCCATCGGTGCGGATCGTGGCCTTGACCCAACCGTCGCACGCCGCCTCGAACTTCATACGACCGTTCACGTCGGAATCCCATTTACCGTTCACGCCGTCGCCCACCTTGTAATGCAGGTAGTAGCCGGCCCAGCCGTTCGTGGTCGGGTAGTACACGGTCGTCATCGCGGTGGTCGGTATCTCGCCGGTCAACGTGAGCTTCAACGTTGCGGACTTGCCGCCGGCGGTCGCCGTAATCGTCGTAGTACCGGCTTTCAGGCCAGTCACCACGCCGTCCGAGTTCACGGTCGCCACGGACTCGTCGTTCGACTTCCACGTCACCGTCTTGGCCGATGCGTTGCTCGGCGTGATGGTGGCGGTCAGCTGTGCGGACGTCGTCTTGGCGAGATCCATGCTCAGCGTGCCGTTCTTCACACCGTCGCCGGAGATCGCGACCGACGTCACATCAATCTGCTTGGTCTTCGTGTACGAATACGTATGCGACACGGTCTTGCCGTTGTTGCCGGTACCCTTCACGGTCACCGTCACCTTGCTACCGCCCTTGGTCTTGTTGCCGACCGTGACGATCTTGCCGTCGGTGAGTGTGCCGGAATCGCCTTCGGACGTGGTGTAGGTGGCGTCCTTCATGTTGAACGAACGCATGGTCACGTCGAGCGTGTCCTCGAACTCGCCGGTGTTCGGCATCGCCTCGGCTGACGAGATCTTCGTGTGCTTGACGGTCGGGTTGTAGAACACGGCGACCTGGTTGTTGGCGATGGAACCGGCCGTGATCTTGCCACCGGACACGGTGATCGTGGCGCCGGTGACCTCGTCGGTGTACGTGCCGTTGTCGAGCTTGACCGACTGGCCGATCAGCGACGTGCCGCCGTCCTCGTCCGCGGCGACCATCACGCCGTCGTTTGCGGCATTGCCGTCGCTCACATACCGTTCGACCATGATGCAGCCGTCGTTGCCGCAGTTGCTCAGGTTGTCGTCCTGTCCTTCCATCTGGTTGCGGAAGTGGTTCACGGCCACGACTTCCGGGTCCTTCCACAAGTCAGAACCAACGTCGCCGATATGCGACTTTTCGGAGAACCATTCCTGCGTGCCACCGGACGCATACGGACGGCTGAAGAACAGCGACATGCCGTTCTTGCGGGCGGTGATGACGGCCCAGCCGAGCTTGATCTGATCGTCGGTGAGTTTCTCGGATTGGCGATCGCAGTAGTTGTCGTGCGACTCGACCCATGTCACCATGTTTTCAGGATCGGTCTCGACCTGATAGTTGGTGAAGAAGCGCGTGTTCAGACTGTGGTCGTTGAGCGCGTTGCGGACCTCGTGGCCGTAGTTCGACGTGGTGATGCCGCCACCGCCGATTGCGGATGCGGCGAACATGCTTGCGTAGTCGCTTTCGCGCACGTTCGCGTCCTGCAGCACCTCGCCGTACTGGAACTGCGCGCCGTTCGGCAGAATCGTCTTCCAATACTGTGAGCCGCCGAACTCGTCGGTCAGTTCGATATGCTTGGCGGCGTCGAAGCGGAAACCGTCGGCGCCGTCGGCGACCGTGCGCTGGAGCAGTTCGTGCATCTTCTGCGCCACGTAATCGTTCTGCGTGTTGAGATCCCACAGGCCGGAGAGCGTGTTCTGCGTGCAGTCCTCGCGGTTGTTGTAGTCGCTGATGGCTTTCTGCGCGTGGAAGTACGCTTTGTTCTGCCATTCGGTGTCGATCGCGTCCCAATCGGAGGTGAAGTGGTTGGAAACGGAGTCGACGATGATGCGGATGCCGTACTTGTGGGCCTCCTTGCACAGGGTCTTGAAGTCGTCTTCGGTGCCCATCACGTAGTTGCCGATGTTCATGCTGACCGGCTGGTACACGTAATACCAGTTGAGATACCAGCGACCCTTGCCGAGTTCGCGGTTGTCTTTGATTGCAACGATCGGTTCGGTCTGAATGGACGTGTAACCGGCTTCGGCGATTTCGGGCAGATGCTTCTGAATGGTTTTGAACGACCACATGAACGCGTGAAGCGTGGCGCCATTGCGCATCTCCTTGGCGAGGCCGTACTGTTTGCGGGCAGCCTCGAAGGTGGCGTTGCCGACGGTGTCGGAGTAGCTGTCGCGGGTGGTGGCGGCTTCGGCGGTGCGGGTGGTGGTTGCGGTGGCGGCGGTGAGACCGGCGAACATGGTGGCGGTGATGGCCAGCCATGTGGCGGTTTTCTTGCTGATGGAGGTCAGCCAAGTTGGGTATTGCATATGTGAGTTGCCTTTGAAAATGGGCCGCTCTCGGAACTTGGGTTCTGGGAGCGGCCCGGGTTGGATGGTTTGTCATTTCGAGTGGAGCGAAGTGGAATCGGGGAATCTATGGAGCTGGGAGCAGTGAAAGATTTCTCCGTTCGCTTCGCTCAGTCGAAATGACAGTTGGTGGTTTATTGTTTGATGGCGCAGTTGGGGGTGACGTCGGCGATGACTTGGCCTTCGCTGACGGCGAGTGTGTCGCCGCTGCCCCAGTAGCCGTTGGATTGTCCGTTGGTGCTGCCGTTGTTGTCGGTGTGCTTGTTCGGCCCGTCGGTGAATACGAGCTTTACCTTCGCTCCGCCGGTGTCCTCGATCTTGTAGGTGTACCAACCGTCGCATGAGGCTGACAGGCTGACGTATTTGACCGTATCGCCGATGCGGTAGTACATCTTTGCCCCGTCCCACGAGGAGGCCGGCTTGTAGTACACCGTCATCGGCTGCTTGGCAGCGGGCTTGGTGACGGTGAGCTTGACCGTGGCCTTCACGTTGCCGGACTCGGCGGTGATGGTGACGGTGCCGGTGGACTTGGCGGTCACCTCGCCCGTGCCCATCACCGACGCGATGGACGAATCAGAGGACGACCAGGAGATTCGGGCCGTGTCCTGCGCGGATTCCGGAGTGACCGTGGCCTTCAGAGTCGTCGACTTGCCGACCTGCAAGGACAGCTTGCCATTCTTCACACCGTCACCCGAAATCGTGATCTTCTCAACGGTCGCCACGCACGGGCTTACGGAGCCGAGCTGGCCATCCTTGAGCACGATGGTCGCGCCGGACGCCTTGTAGTTCTGGCCGCCGTTGTTGTCCCACTGGCCGGAGCCGTTGGTCACCACGAACTCGACCTGCTGCTCCTTCACGTCCTTGATCGTGGTGGAGACCCAGCCGTCGCACGCCGCGGTCATCTTCACACCCGGAACGGTGGTCCAGGTGCCGGAACCGATACGATAGTGCAGGTAGGTGGAATCCGCGCCGAAACCGGTGCTCGGGTAGAACACAGTCGTGTTGTTCGCCACGGGCTTCTCACCGGTCACAGTCACGGCAACGGTCGCGGACTTGCCGCCGGCGGTCGCCGTAATCGTCGCGGTGCCCTTCTTCACGAACGTCACGAGGCCGTTCTTGTCCACAGTCGCAACCGCGGTGTTCGACGACTTCCACGTGACCTTCTTGTTGGTCGCATTGTCAGGCTTGACGGTCGCGGTCAGCTGTGCGGAGGTCTTGCCGGCGGCCAGATCGGCCGTCAGCTTGCCGGACTTCACGCCGTCGCCGGAGATCGCCACGGACTCGACCTTCACGGTCGTGTCCTCGCCGCCATCGCCCGAACCGGAATCATCCGAGCCGCCGATGCGTGCGAAGTTCACGGTGAAGTTGTCCTGATCGGACTTCTCGAAGCTGTTGTTCTCCTGCGAGCCGGCCGAATCGTCCAGATCGGCGTTGTCGTTCACCGCGAGATCGTACGGGAGTGCGTCCATGCCGGACTTGCCCATCGTGGCGACCAGCTGCACGCCGAGGCCGCTCTTCGCGATCTTCGCCGCGTCGGTGCCGAGCTCGCTCAGCGGGATGGACATCTCATAGTGGAAGTCCATCGTGGACGAATTGTGGCCCTTCTCGTTGAAGTTGACCCAGTTCGCCTTGCCGTCGGCCTTCATGTCGCCGGGCACGCGGCCGTTGTTGGTGCCGTACGCGCCGTCGATGCCGTTGACCTGCGAGCTCAGAATGCCGGTGCCGTACTTGAACACGATGCCGGACTTCTCGGTCTCGGTCTTCGCGTTGGCTGCCGGGCCGTACTGCGCGTTCGCGTTCAGGCCGTCGCTGTCGCCGCCGTAGACCCACGGGCCGTTCGCGCCGTTCGTGGAGATCGCGAGCACCTTGTTGAGCTTGTTCTGCCAGGTGATGCCGGAATCCCACAGCGTGCCGCCGGTGTTGAGCTGCGCACTCTTGCCGATGCGCGTGGAGCTGTCGCCAGTATCGAACGCGAAGAAGAACGGGACGTTCATGTTGTTGAACAGCGTGCCCTGCGTGAGCGGGTAGTTGTCGTTGGGGGCGACCACGTCCTGAACGTTGGTCATCTCCCACATCAGGTACAGGTTGTCGTCGTCGTACGTGCCGTACAGCGTGTACAGATCGATCGGGACCTCGTACATCGAGTTCGGACGGTAGACGCGCGGGTCGTCGTTCGCGGCGCCCTGCGCGATGATCATCGAGCTGTCCCAGTCGTTCGTGTCGCCGTCGACCGTGATGGTCTTCTTCGCGGCGTTCGTCTTCGTCTGGTACTGGCCGGCGAGATTCTGCGCCTCGACCTCGGTCTTCGTGTACGTGTACGTGTTCTTGAGCGTCTCACCGGTCTCCGCGTTCGTGGCGGTGACGGTCACGGTGACCTTCTCACCGATCTTCAGGGAGCTGCCGACCTCGATGGTGTCGCCGTCCTTGAACGAGCCGGACTCGCCTTCGGACGTGGTGTACTTGGCGTCCTTCACGTTCTTCGCGTACAGCGTGACGGTGGTGGAGTCGGTGCTGAACGACTTGGACGCGGTGGCGGAGACGGAGGCGACCTTCGCGGTGCTGCCCTCGGCGTCGTAGTAGACGCTCACGGCGTTGCCCTTGGCGGTGCCTTCGGTGATCTTGCCGCCCGCGACGGTGATGGTGCCGCCGTTGACCTGGTCCTTGTACGTGCCGTCGTCAAGCGTGGTGGCCGAGCCGACCAGGCTCGTGTCGCCGCCCATGTTGGCGACCACGACGCCGTCGTTGGCATGATTGCCGTCCGCGACGTAGCGCTCGACCATAAGGCAGGAGTTCTGGCCGCTGCAGTTGCGCAGGTACTCGGCCTCGCCGTCCATCGCGTTGCGGAAGTGGTTGACCGCCACGACGGACTTGTCCTTCCACATGTCGTCGCCGGCGTCGCCGAGCTGGCTCTTCTCCGCGAACTGCGGGTTTGAGCCGCCGGAGCCGACCGGACGGTTGAAGTACAGCGGCGCGCCGGCCTGACGAGAGGCGACAAGCGCCCAGCCCATCTTCAGCTGATAGTCGTTGAGGTACGTGGATTCCTTGTCGCCGTTCGCGTAGTTGTCGTGCGACTCGACCCACGTGACGAGCTGGTCGTTCTTCGCACCGCCGTTCGACAGGTTGTTGAGCGTGCCGGCACTCAGGTTGCCGTTCTTGATCGCGGCGCGCACGGTCTGGCCGTAGCTGGACGCGGTGTTGCCGCCGCCATCCGACGAGTACTTGGTGAACAGGTCGGCGTAGCCCTTGTAGTTGAGGCTGGAATCGCCCTGCAGCACCTCGCCGTACTGGTACTGCGCGCCGTTCTGCAGGATCGTGTCCCAGTAGATCGAATGCTCGCCCAGCTCGTCCGGCAGCTCGACGTGCTTGGCAGCATCGAAGCGGAAGCCGTCCACGCCGTCCGCGACGGCCTGCACGAGGAAGTCCTTCATCTTGTTCGCGGCGGTCTGGTTCTGCGTGTTGATGTCCCACAGGCCGAGCAGGTGGCACTGGGTGACCTGCCAGCGGTTGGAATAGTTGATGTTGTCGCCGTTCGCGCCGGAGCAGTTGGTGCGCTTGTGGAAGAGGCTGGTGTCCTTCCAATCGGAGTCGATGGCGTTCCAGTCGGAGGTGAAGTGGTTGGCGACCACGTCGACGATAATGCGCACGCCGTACTTGTGCGCCTCGGCGGTCAGCGCCTTGAGATCGTCCTCGGTGCCGACGACGAAGTTGCCGATCTTCGTGTTCGTGGGCTGGTAGACGTAGTACCAGTTCTCGGTGAACTTCTTGCCGTTGGCGGTGTTGACCTTGATGTGGCTCATCGGTTCGGTCTGCACGGAGGTGTAGCCGGCCTCGGCGATGGCGGCCATGTTCTCCTTGATGGTGTTGAACGACCACATCCAGGCGTGCAGGATGGCGCCGGAATCCATTGATTCGGTCAGGCCGTACTTCTCGCGGGCGGCCTCGAACGTGGCGTTGCCGCGGGTGTTGGCGTAGCTGTCGGTCACGCCTTCGTCGGCTGTGGCCGACATGGTGGCGACGGATACGCCGCCGAGCAACGTGGCTGCGGCGGCGAGCCATGCGACCGCTTTCTTGCCAACCTTTGCAAACGGGGATTTGCGGCGGGCGTGGCGCGGTTCTTGCGAACGCGCGCCGCCTTCCGAATCCGATGGATAGCCGGTATACATGCTGCTCCTTTGCTTCTGTGGTCTCACAAACGCGCGAATTGACGTTGAACTATGCACACGTTCCCATGTGTTTTGCTCGACGAAAATCGCTGTTTACTGCCGATTTCACCGCGTTTGCAGTATGTTGGCGGCTATTCTTCGACAACGTTTGCACTATTGGGTTATGTCGAGGGCAATACCTTGCTGTTCCGGTGGGCTTGTGGCTCCGGTTCATTCCGGTGCTGTGGAGAGGAACGCTCTCTTCAGCGTCTTTGCTTACTCTTGCACTCAATGGTAACCCATTTTTGCAAGCGTTGTCAATTTGAGGAAACGCGACATGCTCCAACGTTTCCGGGATGCTGTGATATCGGTGTTGCCAACGGTTTCAACGATTATCAACGAAGATGAGCGATGCGTCCCGTATGTAAAAAACCGGCGGCGGCGTGTACGTAGGTCGCGGCCGCCGTGCATTCGTTACGTGGGTGCGTTAGCATCGGGGCGATGACTGATGTGACTGAGCATATGATGATGCGGCGCGACGCGCGTGCGCTGATGTGGCTGTTTCCGATGACCGACCGCAGCGACCTGCTGCTCTACCTGGCCGTGATCATGCTGCCGGTGGACGGCACGGTGGTCGGGCCGTACGCGCCGTTCTGGACGCCGATCTCGCCATGGCTGTTCCTGGTCTACGCTGCCGCGAACTGGCGCGAGCTGCCGCGTGTATACCGGCGGTTCCGCGAATGGATGCTGATGCCGGCCGTGCTGGTCGTGCTGTCGGCGCCCGGATGGGCGACGGTCGCGCTTCATCCCGTTCCCGCGCTGACGAGTCTCATGGCGGTGGTCTGCGCGCTGGCGTGCCTCGCCTCGCTGGACATCGCCCTGCGTTGCAAACGGTTGCCGTGGCAGGGTCTGCTGCGCGCGCTCATCGCGGCGTACTGGTTCGCGTTCGCGGTGGGCGTGGTGCAATGGCTGGGCATCAGGCTGCACCTCGGTTCGGTGAAGTCGTATTTCACGCATCTCATGGCCCGCGAATACATCACCAGTACCTCCCATTGGGGCGGCGGACGCCCGCAGTTCCTGTTCGCCGAACCCAGCTACATTGGCATGCACCTGTTCAGCGTGCTCCTGCCATTGCTGTGGATGATGCGTTCGCGCGACTCCATCTATCGCAAGCGTCTGCGTGACCTGATCGTTGTGTTCGCCGCCGGATCGGTGATGATGGGGGCTGGCGTGCGTATCATCCTCGATTCGTTGGTCGCCCTGATCGTCGTGATCGTCGAACGCGTGCATTGGCGGCAACGCTCCCAGCGCAACCGCGGCATCGCGGCATTGGCCGGTACCATGCTGCTCGGCGCGGTCAGCATCGCGTTGAACAGTCGTCTCAACAGCATCGCGGCGAACGGCATGGACGGCGACGGTTCGTTCTATGGTCGCATCTGGCAGTCGCTGGGGCCGATCTGCGGACTGTTGCGGCATCCGCTGTACATCCTGACCGGCTACGGTGCCGGCAACATCGCCGATGCCACCCATGCCGGGGCCCGCGACGCCGTGCGGTTGCTGGCCTCCCTGCACTTGGACGCGTCCAGCCCGGCCGCATGGTATAGAAGTATGACGGCCGACAGCATCTGGACGATGAGCGCTTACACGAGCTTCCTGACCGAATACGGTCTGGTCGGGTTGGCTCTGGTCGTGGGATTGCTGGCGTGGCACATCACGGCTCGCCGCATGTGGACCAAGACGGTGATCTGCTGGTTCGTGCTCGTGGCTTACTTATACGTCCAGTTCGAAGGATACGCGTTCTACGCCATCCCGTTGCTGACGTGGTTCGTCGAGCGCGACGCGCGATCATCGACGCACGCCATATAAACGACGGTGGGGGCGTTTCCGTATCGTTTGGAAACGCCCCCACCGTCGTGTGCCGGAAGATCAACTAATGCTTTGTCGGACTTAACGTGATGGGTCTGACGCTCCCTCAGTCGGCTTTGCCGACAGCTCCCTCGGCCGAGGGAGCCGAGAACAAATTAGGCCCGGTGAGCGCCGTGCGTATGTGTGTCGCGCTGGTACTGCGCGAAGATCTTTACGGCGTAGGCCAGCGTGGTCAAGATGGCGACCGCGACCAGAATCATCACGGTCGTGGCACCGGTCGAGGCGAGCGTGCCGGGCTGCTGGGTCTCGTTGGAAGCCGTCGCATGGGAAGCGGAGCCGGTACTGTTGGTGTTGTTGGGCTTCGTGGCAGTCGCCTGGGTGGTGGACTTGCCGGTCGTTGCGGTGCCGGCGGATCCGTTGGACTGCGAATCCGTGCCGCTGGTCTTGGAGCCGTTGCCGGACGTGGTGCCGGAGACATTGGTGGTGGAACCGTTGGTGGAGCTCGAGCCGCTCGTGCCGTTGCCGACGTTCTTCGTCGCGTCGGCGATCACCTTGCTCAGATTGTCGTGCCACTGCTGGAGCGTGTTCACGAGATCGAGATGATCTTGCTTGAGCTGGTCGTGATCCTGCTTGAGATCCTCGTGCGTCTGATCGAGATGCGTCTGCGCGTCCTGCGCATCCTGATGCAACGTGTCATGCGTGTCCTGCAGCCGATCCTTCGCGCCGTCGGCCGCATCCTTGATGTCGTCGTGGGTCTGCTGCGCGTTCTGCCACGCCTGATTCGCATCCTGCCGCAGATCGTCGGCGTCCTGATGAGCCTGATCATGCACATCCTCGGCATGCTGCTTGGCCGTATCGGCATCCTGCTTGATCTGATCCTTCGTATCGTTCACATGCTGCTTGGCCGCGTCGATATCCTGCTTGATCTTGTCGTTCGTGTCCTTTACCTGCTGCAGGGCGTCGTCGATCTTGTCCGGCAGCGTACCGGACACGTCGGTCTGTCCGTCGATCGTCACATCCAGGCCATCCGCCATCGCGCCGGCCGGCAATCCGAACGCCAGACCGCACGTCGACAACACGGCGACCGTCGCCGCGAGGATCCTCTTCTTCATAGCCGTCGTCTCGTTTCCTTACGTTTTCGATATATGCTCATACGGGTTTCAACCCGGTATTATAGGCCGCCCGCGGGTTTGCGTCATCGGACAGTTGTATGGTTGTATGTCTATTGAGCGGGGAAGCGTTGCCGGTTTTCGACGATTGTCCGGTGAATGATGATAACGGATGCTGCGTGGCATGCCGGATGATGACCGAAGGAGCGAACCATGGAGACGTTGACGACATTGGCAGTCGACCCACACGTCGAACAGATGTCTGATCTCGAACCGGCCGGGCCTGATCTGCCGGATTTCTTCGACGGTGAGGAGCCGTCGTCGTGCGATTGGGAGGACGGTTGGTGCTCGGAACTCGCCACGCACTACATTCTCGCGTACTGCAGCTATCCGGACTGCAAGGACGACCATACGTCGCGGTACTGCCTGCGGCACTACATCATCAATCTTGGCCTCAAACTCGATCATCTCAAGGTGTGCCCATCCATGCGCATCGCCTCGACGCCGGACGATATTAGGCGTGTAATCATCGAGCATGTGCCCGGCTTCGGCGAGATCGGCGCGGAATCCCGCCGGCGGGGCAATGACGCGGCACGTGACGATGCGGATCGTGACACGGTTCAGGATCCCGCGGAGGAACGGATGGCGGATGACGACGGGATCGACGACAAGCTTGACAAACTGGAGGAGTCTCGCGTCCACTCCGGCTCATACGACTCGCTGCACATGGACGAGACCACGACTCTCGCCGACGTGCAGCGGTGGCTGGACGGCCTGGAACTGTGCCATTGGCGGATGCGCGTCATGTATTTCAGCTGGCTGGACGACGAACCCATGTACCTGCAGGAAAGCCGGTACGACAATTCATGGGAGGATGACCCGTACCGCTCCCGCGTCTACGATCCGATCGCGAACGAACTGGAATGGTCGGCGGCCGACAGCCTGTCGATCGAGCGTCGGGGACTGCTGGCGCCGAAACTCGTCACCGACCAGGATCCCGATACTGGTGAACTGCGGTACTGGTACACGTGCGATACGCTACGGGCGCAGGAAATGATCGAATCTGGCCAGTTGACCGACAGCGAGACGATCCGCGTGCCGAAGACGTTCGCCCTCGTGGAGGAGCGCACGGACACGGTGATGCCGTTCACCGACGGTTCGTGGCTGCAATGGAAGGCGCAGTTCGACGGCGACGAGAACCAGATGACCATCTGCGATGCGGCGACGTTCCGGCGCTCCATCGTGCCGTACCTCGAGTACTACGACGAGAATCGGCCGCTTGACGTCGCCGAGGCGAGGACCAGGGCCGCGCAGCTCGAGGGGCGGATCAACCGCATGATCAGGGACGGTGTGCGGTGAACGCCGCAGTGCATGAGGGCCGGCGTGTGCGCAAATCGCCCGATGAGCGGCGGCGTGAAATCCTCGACGCGGCCGTACGGCTGATCTCCGAACGCGGGTACAACGGCATCTCCCTGCAGGATGTGGCCGACGAGGTCGGCGTGACCAAGCAGGGCGTGCTGCGTTACATCGGCAGCAAGGACAACCTGCTGGCGATGGTGTACCGCGACAACTACAACGCCACCGGCAACGTCGAGGAATTCATGGAGTCGGGCCTGCCGGGCAGCATGCCCGACGATCTGCGGTTCCCCGCCTACCTGCGGTTCCTGGTGCGGTACAACTCCGGCCGGCGCATGCTGGTGCAGCTGTTCTCCGTGCTGCAGGTCGAATCGTTCAACCCCGATCATCCGCTGCATGACGAGTTCGCGGGGCGTGCGGATGGGATGTGGGAATACTATTCCGCGTTCGACTGGTGTATTCCGCCGCGGATCGGCTCATGGGACGAGCATATGCGCCCGGTCGTCCGGCGCGCGATGGAGACGATGGACGGCGTGCAGTTGCGATGGCTGCGCGAGCCGGCTATCGATCTCAACGAGGAGTGGGCCGATCTCGAGCCGCTGCTGTTCCCGGCAGAGGTGTGGAAAGGGTATTGCTGACGGTTGGTTTAGCCATGGCGTGAGCTGATTTCGATGTCTGGCCATACGGCGTTTTCAGGCGAATTACCTGTGCGCATGTGCGTGTCGTGTGTACCTTCATATTAAACTACCAATTGGTAACTATAAATTGTCGTTTGATTTCACCGAAGAAAGAGAAAACGCCATGGCCATAACCGCATCAACCTTGCCATATCGCGATCCGAGCCTGACGGATGACGAACGCGTTGCTGACCTGCTCTCCCGCATGACGCTGGAGGAGAAGGTCGGCCAGATGATGCAGCTCGACGCCCGTAGCGCCGATCTCGAAGACCTGATCGTCAACAAGCACGTCGGTTCGATCCTGCACACCAGCCCGGAGGACCTGCCCCGCGCGGTCAAACTGGTGAACACGAAGACGCGCCTGGGCATTCCGCTGGTCATCGGCGACGACTGCATCCACGGATACTCGTTCTGGCCGGGCGCCACGATCTTCCCCGAACAGCTCGGCATGGCCGTCAGCTGGGATCCGGACAAGATTGAGGCCGCCGGCCGCGCCACTGCCGAGGAGGTCTCCTGCACCGGCGTGCATTGGACGTTCTCCCCGGTGCTATGCATCGCTCGCGATACCCGCTGGGGGCGCGTGGGGGAGACGTTCGGCGAGGACCCGTATCTGATCGGCGAACTGGCGTCCGCGATCGTGCGCGGCTATCAGGGCGGCGCCAAGGCCGGCGAACCGCTGCCCAAGGATGCGATCCTCGCCTGCGCCAAGCATTTCGCCGGTTACTCCGAGACGCAGGGAGGCCGTGACGCGTCCGAGGCCGATCTGAGCCACCGCAAGCTCGAGTCCTGGTTCCTGCCGCCGTTCGAGCGCGTCGCGAAGGAAGGCTGCGGCACGTTCATGCTTGGCTACGAGTCGATCGATGGTGTGCCGGTTACGTTCAACAAGTGGCTGCTCGCCGACAAGCTGCGTGGGGCATGGGACTACCGTGGCATGCTCATTACCGACTGGGACAACGTCGGCCGTTCCGTATGGGAGCAGAGGATCAAGCCAGACTATGTGCGTGCCGCCGCCGACGCGGTCAGGGCCGGCAACGACCTTATCATGACCACGCCGCAGTTCTACGAGGGCGCGATCGAGGCCGTGCGCGCTGGTCTGCTCGACGAATCGCTCATCGACGCCGCCGTGAGCCGCATCCTCTCGGTCAAGTTCCGCCTCGGCCTGTTCGAGGACCCGCGCCTGCCCGACAAGGCTCGCATCGCATCCGTCATCGGGTCGGACGAACATCGGCGTCTCAATCTGGAAATCGCCCGGGAATCCGTCGTATTGCTACGCAACGACGGTACGCTGCCGTTCGCTGCCGACGCGGCGCGCCGCATCGCCGTCGTCGGCCCGCTCGCCGACGACGCGCAGACGCAGCTCGGCGACTGGGCCGGCAGCTCCGGCCAGGTCAACTGGATGCCCGACGGCCAGCCGCGCGAGATGATCACCACTGTGCTTGACGGTATCCGTGAGCTCGCCGGCGAGGCCTGCGATGTCGTGTATTCGCGCGGTGCGAACGTCGTCGACCTTGTCGACGACCCGGCCGGCGAGTTCTATCCCGACGGACAGCCGAGGCCGAAGGTCGCCGTCAATGCGGCTGTCGACCAGGGTCTGATCGACGAGGCCGTGGAGAACGCGCGTCAATCCGACGTGATCGTCGCCGTGGTCGGCGACGTGGTGCAGCTGATCGGCGAAAGCTGTTCGACCGCCACGCTCGACCTGCTCGGTGGCCAGAACGCGCTGCTCGACGCGCTCGCGGCCGTCTCCCGCGAAACCGGCAAGCCCATGGTCACCGTGCTCATCAGCTCCAAGCCGCAGATCCTGCCCGCGAGCATCGTCGGCGCGAACGACGTGTTCGCCAAGCGCTGCAACGACCCGGCAGCCGGCGTCGGCTCGATCCTGTGGGCGCCCAGCCCGGGCATGGAGGGCGGGCGTGCCATCGCCGAAATCATTTTTGGCCGAATCAACCCGTCCGGACGTCTGCCGATCACGTTCCCGCGTCACGCCGGCCAGCTGCCGGTCTACTACAACCAGATCCGCGGCCAGCACGGCGACCGGTACGCCGACCTCACGCAGGATCCGGCGTTCGCGTTCGGCGAGGGTCTCGGTTATTCGGCCTTCGAGTATGGCGATCCGGCGATCACCGGCGGTGCCTCGCACGACGACGGCACATTCGCGGTAGACGACACCGTGCATGCCTCGATCACGCTGACGAACATCGGCGACCGGACCGGCACCGAAGTCGTGCAGGCGTACGTCAGCGACGTCGTCACCTCGTACAGCTGGACCGACCGCGAGCTCAAGGCGTTCCGTCGCGTGGCCCTGGAGCCCGGCGAAAGCGCGACCGTCACGTTCGACATCCCCGTCGCCGACTGCACGATCGTCGATCCGGACGCGCGCCGCATCGTCGAACCCGGCGAGTTCGAACTGCTCATCGGCCATTCGTCTCGCCGCGAGGATCTCAAGTCGATCTCGTTCATCGTCTCGTGACGCCCGCTGCGGCGAGATTCGGATAGGGGGCGCGTGCCCGCATGCGGCAATGCGTGCGGGCACGGGGCGGCCGATCCGCAGGTGTTCGGGGACGATCTGGTGCTCGCCGTCGTCCGTGTCGGGGTGTTTCCCGCTCTCGCGTGTGTTGCAGTGACGTGCGACACGCTGATTGTTGTATGTGCAACTGTTGTATGTGGGGCGTATTAGTCTTTGATGTTGCATATACAACAGTTTCATATGGGACTGTTGCAGGTACAACATCATGATGGGAGGAATATGGATCAGCATGTCCTCAGCATCGAAATGCGTTCGCTGAGCAAGGCAGTGGATCGCTATCTGGGCGAAAGCATGCCGGAATCGGCGCGTGTGGCGACCGGGGGTAACGCGCATATCATCGTGTTCCTCGCCCGTAATCGCGACAAGGACATCTACCAGCACACCATCGAGCAGAAATTCTGCATCACCCGTTCCACCGCGTCTCGCGTACTTGCCCTGATGGAGAAGAAGGGGCTCATCATACGCGAACCGGTACCGCATGACGCACGGCTCAAACGCATCGTGCTCACCGCCAAGGCCGATGACATCGTCGCCGATCTGAAGGCGAACGCCGAACGGACGGAACGACTGCTGGTCGAAGGGCTGAGTCCCTTGGAGCGGGAGACACTGCGCCAATGCATCCGCCGCATGCGGCAGAACATCAACGAGGCGCAACACGAGTTTGAACAACATGCGGATTCCCGTGCGCATGCGGCGCTTGCGCCGGACGAGGAACCCGAAAACGACGACGATATGAAGGAGGAAAGCAAATGAGCGATAACGCAGCCGCAACCGAAGCGGCCATCGAACGGTCGCGCAAGGCCGTCGAACCGGACCGGCCGAAGCACATCATCCGCACACTGGCCGGATCGATGCGCGAGTATAAGAAGGAGAGCCTGCTCGCGCCGCTGTTCGTGTTCATCGAAAGCATTCTGGAAATCGTGATCCCCACGGTCATGGCCTCGCTCATCGATCAGGGCATCACCGGCGGCAGCATGCCCGCCATCGTCAAGTTCGGCCTGATCCTGCTCGTCTGCTCGCTCGTCTCGCTGTCCTGCGGATTCCTCGCCGGCAAGTTCGCGGCCATCGCCGCCGCCGGCTTCGCGAAGAACCTGCGACGCGACCAGTTCGAGAAGGTGCAGGCGTTCAGCTTCACCAACATCGACCGGTTCTCCACCGGCTCGATCATCACCCGCCTGACCACTGATGTGACCAACCTGCAGAACGCCTACGGCATGATGATCCGCATGGGCGTGCGCGCCCCGATCATGGTCGTCGTCGCATGGATCTTCTCGTTCCGCATCTCGCCGTCGATCTCGCTGGTGTTCCTTGCCTGCGTGCCGATCCTCGGCCTGGGCCTGTGCGGCCTTGCCGTGCTCGTGCACCCGGTGTTCGAGCGCGTGTTCCACACGTACGACGCGTTGAACAACGTCGTCGACGAGAACCTGCAGGGCATCCGCGTCGTCAAGTCCTACAACCGCGAATCCCATGAGATTTCCAAGTTCGACCGCATCTCGCAGCGCATCTTCAAGGACTTCACCAAGGCCGAGCGCATCATGAGCTTCAACAGCCCGATCATGATGTTCTGCATCTACGCGTCGATGATCCTCATCTCGTGGATGGGCGCGCAGCAGATCGTCGCCTCCGGCAACAACGCCGCGCTCGGCCTGACCACCGGCGACCTGACCGCGCTGGTGACCTACGCGATGCAGATCCTCATGGCCATGATGATGCTGTCGATGATCTTCGTCATGATCATCATCTCGCAGGCGTCCGCCGAACGCATCTGCCAGGTGCTGCAGGAGGAAAGCACCGTGACGAACCCTTCCAAGCCGATCACGACCGTCGCCGACGGCTCGATCAGCTTCGACCACGTCACCTTCCGCTACTCCGGCACCTCCGAAAAGCCGGTGCTCGACGACATCGACCTCGGCATCCGCTCCGGCATGACCGTTGGCATCGTCGGCGGCACCGGCTCGTCCAAGTCGTCGCTCGTGCAGCTGATCCCGAGACTGTACGACGTGAGCGCCGGCTCGCTCAAGGTCGGTGGCGTGGACGTGCGCGACTACGATCTCGAGGTCCTGCGCGACCAGGTCGCGATGGTATTGCAGAAGAACGTGCTGTTCTCCGGCACCATCGCCGAAAACCTGCGTTGGGGCAACCCGGACGCCACCGACGAGGAGATCCGCCACGCCTGCCAGCTCGCGCAGGCCGACGGCTTCATCCAGGAATTCCCCGACAAGTACGACACGTACATCGAACAGGGCGGCACCAACGTCTCCGGAGGCCAGCGCCAGCGCCTGTGCATCGCGCGAGCGCTGCTCAAGAAGCCGAAGATCCTGATCCTCGACGACTCGACCTCGGCCGTCGACACCAAGACCGACAAGCTGATCCGCGCCGCGTTCCACAACGAGATCCCGGACACGACCAAGATCATCATCGCCCAACGCGTCGCCTCCGTGCAGGAATCCGACATGATCCTCGTCATGGACAACGGCCGCATCATGGCCCGCGGCACGCACGACGAACTGCTCAAGACCTGCGACGAATACCGGTCCATCTACGAATCCCAGACCAAGAACACCGCCGAAGGCCAGGCCGCGCTTGACGCGGAGGCCGCCCGCGAAGCCGCCGCGGTACGCGAAGCCGCACAGGAAGGAGAGGCACGATGAGCGATAAGAAGCAGAACTTCAACAATCGCAAGCCGGGCATGGGCAAACCGGCCCCCGGCACCACCAAGCGCATCTTCGGATACATCATGGCATACCGGTGGCGTGTGGTCGCCATCGTGATCTGCATCCTCGTCGGCGCGGCCGCACAGGCCGGCTCGGCGCTGTTCCTCCAGTCGCTCATCGACACATACATCCTGCCGATGGTGGGAGCCGAGAACCCCGACTGGGGGCCGCTGCTGAGGGCCGTGACGCTCATGGGATGCCTGTACGTCGCCGGCATCGTGACGAGCTGGCTGTGGCAGTGGCTCATCGTCACCGTCGAACAGGGCACGCTCAAGAAGATCCGCGACGACATGTTCGCCCACCAGCAGTACCTGCCGATCCGCTACTTCGACACCAACGAACACGGCGACATCATGAGCCGCTACACCAACGACACCGACACGCTGCGCCAGGCCATCAGCCAGTCGTTCCCGCAGATGTTCGCCTCGATGATCTCCGCGATCGCCGCCATCATCTCCATGCTGTGGCTGTCCATCCCGATCACCGTGTTCGTGCTGCTGTTCACCGTGCTGCTCTTCTTCATCATCCGCAAGGTCGTTTCCCGCGCCGGCCGCTACTTCGTCAAGCAGCAGCAGTGGCTCGGCGACGTGAACGCGTTCGTCGAGGAATCCGTCAACGGGCAGAAGGTCATCAAGGTCTTCAACCACGAGGATGCCACGCAGAAGACCTTTGACGAGAAGAACGAGGAACTGTTCGAGGCGGCCGCCGAAGCGAACACGTGGGGCAACGTCACCATGCCGATCGTCGGCAACATGGGTTACATGCTCTACATCCTGCTCGCCATCATCGGCGGCGCCATGGCCCTCGGCGGCGTCGGCAACGTCGGCCTGTCGGGCTTCGGCACGCTCACGCTCGGCACCCTCATCTCCCTGCTCACCCTGTCGCGCTCGTTCATCAACCCGCTCGGCCAGGTCTCCATGCAGCTCAACATGGTGATGATGGCGCTCGCCGGCGCCTCCCGTATCTTCGCTCTCATGGACGAGCCGGTCGAGGCCGACAACGGCACCGTGACGCTCGTGAACGTCGAGCTGGGCGAGGACGGCCGCACCATGCGCGAGGTCGATCATGAGACCGGCCACTGGGCGTGGAAGCGCGAGGAAGGCGACGACGGTACCCGTTCGCTCAAGGCCGCCGAAAAGTTGCGCGGTTCCGCCCGCGAAGTCGCCGTCAAGGCCAAGGAACAGGCGATCACATCGCCGGACGGCCGCTACACGCTGCTCAGGGGCGACGTGCGCTTCACCAATGTGACCTTCGGCTACAACCCCGACAAGCCGGTATTGCACGACATCACCTGGTTCGCCAAGCCCGGCCAGAAGGTCGCGCTCGTCGGCGCGACCGGCGCGGGCAAGACCACCGTGACCAACCTCATCAACCGGTTCTACGACATCCAGGAAGGCCAGATCCTCTACGACGGCATTTCGGTCGCCGGCATCAAAAAGCCCGATCTGCGTCGCTCGCTCGGCATCGTGCTGCAGGACGTGAACCTGTTCACCGGCACCGTGATGGACAACATCCGCTACGGCCGGCTCGACGCCACCGACGAGGAATGCATCGAGGCCGCGAAGCTCGTGAATGCGGACGGCTTCATCCGCATGCTGCCGCAGGGCTACCAGACCGTGCTCGAAGGCGACGGTTCCGGCCTGTCACAGGGCCAGCGCCAGCTGATCTCGATCGCGCGCGCCGCGGTCGCCGATCCGCCGGCCCTGATCCTCGACGAGGCGACCTCGTCGATCGACACCCGCACCGAGGAGGTCGTGCAGGCCGGCATGGACGCGCTCATGAAGGGACGTACCGTGTTCGTCATCGCACACCGCCTGTCCACCGTACGTAACTCCGACGTGATCATGGTGCTCGACCACGGCAACATCATCGAACGCGGCTCGCATGACGAGCTCATCGCGCAGAAGGGAGAGTATTACCAGCTTTACACGGGCGCAGTGGAACTCGAGTAATAGCCGATACGGACGGCCTGACGGCCGACTGTCGACATACCTCAGCGCTGCCGCGCTTCGGCGTCGCCTACGGACAGTCCACTGGACTGTCCGCTTGACAGCTCCGCAGCTTTACACGGGCGCGGTGGAACTCGAATAGGTTCGCCGCATACGAAGAAAGCCTCCGCAATCGCGGAGGCTTTCTTCATGATTGACGGAGAATCCGTCAGGCCAGACCGGAGAGCTTGTTGATCAGATCCGGATCGCGGGTGGCGCCCTTGTCGGCGGAGCGGGCGAAGGCGGCGTACGCCTTGAGCGCCTGACTCACCTTGCGGTCGCGGTGCGCCACATAGCCGTCACCGGCCTCGAGCTCGGCACGGCGCTCGGCCAGCTGCTCGTCGGTCAGCTCCACGTTCACTGAACGGTTCTCGATATCGATGTTGATGATGTCGCCGTTCTTGATGAGCGCGATCGGGCCCTTGTTCGCCGCCTCAGGCGCGATATGGCCGATCGCCAGACCGGACGAACCGCCGGAGTAGCGGCCGTCGGTCAGCATGGCGACCTGCTTGCCGATGCCCTTGCCCTTGACGAACGAGGTCGGATACAGCATCTCCTGCATGCCAGGGCCGCCCTTCGGGCCCTCGTAACGGATCACCAGCGCCATGCCCGGCTTCAGCGTGTCGTTCAAGATGACCTCGATGGCCTGCTCCTGCGATTCGACGACCAGCGCCGGGCCACGGAACTTCCAGATCTCCTGCGGCACGCCCGCGGTCTTCACCACGCAGCCGTCGGGCGCGAGGTTGCCGCGCAGCACGGCCAGACCGCCCTCGTGAATCTCCGGGTGGTCGATATCGTGGATCGCACCGTTCACGCGGTCGGTGTCGAGCGAATCGAACAGCGTCTCATGCGTCCACGGTTCCGGCGACACGATGTGGCCCGGTGCCGCGTGATACATGGTCTTGGCCTCTTCGGTGCAGGTCGGGCGCATGATGTCCCAATCGTCCAGTTTGGCTTCGAGCGACGGGTAGTCGACCGAATGCACGTCGCGGTGCAGCTTGCCGGCACGGTCCAGCTCGCCGAGGATGCCGGTGATGCCGCCCGCGCGATGCACGTCGGAGATCTCCCACTTGCCGGACGGGGACGCCTTGCAGATGCACGGCACGGTGTGCGAGATGCGCTCGATGTCGTCCAGCGTGAAGTCCACGTCGGCCGACTGCGCCATCGCGAGAATGTGCAGCACGGTGTTCGTGGAGCCGCCCATCGCGACGTCCATCGTCATCGCGTTCTCGAACGCGTGCTTGGTCGCGATCGAACGCGGCAGCACGGAGTCGTCGTCCTCGTGGTAGTAACGGTTCGCGATGTGCACGATCTCGCGCGCGGCCTTGCGGAACAACTCCTTGCGGAAACCGTGCGAGGCCAGGATCGTGCCGTTGCCCGGCAGGGCCAGGCCGATCGCTTCGGTGAGGCAGTTCATCGAGTTCGCGGTGAACATGCCGGCGCACGAACCGCAGGTCGGGCACACGGTCTTCTCGTAGTTGAGCAGGTCCTCCTCCGAGATGTTGTCGTCGGCGGACGCGTACATGACGGAGATCAGATCGGTGTTCTTCTTGACGGTGCCGTCGGCCAGCACCGTGGTGCCGGCCTCCATCGGGCCGCCGGAGACGAAGATCGTCGGGATGTTCAGGCGCAGCGCGGCCATAAGCATGCCCGGGACGACCTTGTCGCAGTTCGGGATGCAGATCAGCGCGTCGGCGCAATGCGCGTTCACCTGGTATTCGACCGTGTCGGCGATGATGTCGCGGGACGGCAGGGAGTACAGCATGCCGGTGTGGCCCATGGCGATGCCGTCGTCCACGGCCATTGTGTTGAACTCGCGCGGGATGCCGCCGGCCTCCTTGATCGCCTCGGAGACGATGCGTCCGACCTTGTTGAGGTGCACGTGGCCGGGAAGGAACTCGTCAAACGAATTGGCGATGGCGATAATCGGCTTGCCGAAATCCTTGCCGTCGACACCGGCGGCTCGGTAGAGGGCTCGGGCGCCCGCGAATACGCGCCCATTCATCAGTTTCGCGGATCTCATTTCTGCCATGACTCTATTCAAGCCCTTAATCGAGACACGCGTGTTGTCAATAGTCGGATAGTGGAATTCACATATCGTTTACGTTGCGCGGCGTCCGGGACACCGCGCGCAACTCCACGATCAGCGGTCGTGATCGCGCATCCATTCGAAGCACATGCGCGTCTGCTCGGCATCGGCCAGCGCACGATGTTCCTCCACATCGGCGATGTCGAACCGCTGGATCAGGTCGAGCAGCCGGTGGTGCCGTTCGTCGGGGAACATCGCCCGGCTCATCTCCAACGTGTCGATCACGCGGTTCGGCACCGGCCGGTGCAGCAGACGATCCGCCGCGGCGGCGATGAACCGGATGTCGAAACGGATGATGTTGTGCCCGATCAGCACGTCGTCGCCGCACCAGTCGAGGAACACAGGAAGCACGTCGTCTAGATCGGGGGCCGGCTCAAGCATGTCGTCGGTGATGCCGGTCAGCTGCGTGATGCGCCAGTGCAGTGGCCTCATCGGGTTGACGAGCTGCTGGAACGTGGCGACCGGTTTGCGATCGCGCACTTTGACCGCGCCGAATTCGATGATCGTGTCGCGCTGCCAGCTGATGCCGGTCGTCTCCAGATCGAGCACCACGTAATTGTCGGGCAGCTGCATGGTCATCGTCGTGTCTCCATATCTTTGTGATAATGCCGAACACCGCCGTCCGTCGCGCGGGTGCAGCATCGTGCGGTCCGTGCCGTGACGCGTGGGCGAATCATCATCATACAGGCATGCGGGCGACCGGCGCACGACGATGGGTATGCTGGTGGGGTAATGGCCGGACAGGCCGCGGAACAGGTCGTGGATCATGGATCATATGGTGCGGCGTCACGCGGCCGGCAGGCCGTATGGGCGAGGCAAAGGAGTTCGGGAACGGCATGAAGCACATCGTCGCAGGCATTCTCGCGCATGTGGACGCGGGCAAGACCACGCTGTCCGAGGCGTTGCTGTACTCCACTGGTACGATTCGCAAGCTCGGCCGCGTCGATCACGGCGACGCGTTCCTCGACACCAACGTGATGGAACGCGCCCGCGGCATCACGATCTTCAGCGAACCGGCCGTCATCGAGTCCGGAGACCTCGAACTCACCCTGCTCGACACGCCCGGCCACGTCGATTTCGCGGCCGAAACCGAACGCACGCTGCGGGTGCTCGACTATGCGGTGCTCGTCATCTCCGGCGCGGACGGTGTGCAGGGGCATACGGAGACGCTGTGGCGGCTGCTCGCGCGATACCGGGTGCCCACGTTCCTGTTCGTCAACAAGATGGATGCGCCCGGCGCGGACCGTGCGGCGTTGCTGGCGCAGCTCAAGCACCGGTTCGGCGACGGCGTGACCGATTTCGAGGATGCCGCGGCGACCCCCGAGACGAGCGAGGACGTCGCGATGCAGGACGAGGTGGCGACGGACGCGCTGCTGACGGACGGCATGATACCGCTCGACGACATCCGGCGCATGATCGCCGAGCGCAAACTGTTCCCCTGTTTCTGGGGTTCGGCGCTCAAGATGGACGGCATCGACGCGTTCCTGGCCGGATTCGAACGGTATGCGCGCGAACCGGATTATGATGCCGCGCCCGAATCGTTCGGCGCCCGCGTGTACAAGATCTCGCACGACGCGCAGGGCAACCGGCTGACGTGGCTGAAGGTGACCGGCGGCGAACTGAAAGCGAAGACGATGGTCGACGGCGGCTTGAACGGCGACGGGGCGCCGGACGCCATGCACGACGGCCGCGATGCGGACGCCGGGGACGGCTGGAGTGAGAAGATCGATCAGGTGCGCGTGTATTCCGGCGCGAAATTCACGACCGTCGAATCGGCGCCGGCAGGCTCGATCTGCGCGGTGACCGGCCTGACGTGCACGTTCCCCGGCGAGGGACTGGGCCGTGAGCGTGACGCCGCCAGCCCGAGCCTGCAGCCGGTGCTGACGTATACATTGCTGCCCGGTGACAACGATGTCCACAAATGTCTGCTGGCATTGCAGCAACTGGATGACGAGGATCCGCTGCTGCATGTGGTGTGGGTGCCGCGACTGCAGGAGATCCACGTGCAGCTCATGGGCGCGGTCCAGCTGGAGATCGTCCAGCAGATCCTGCACGACCGGTTCTCGCTGGACGTTGAATTCGGGCCGGGCGGCATCCTGTACCGTGAGACGATCACGCATGCGGTCGAAGGCGTCGGCCATTTCGAGCCGCTGCGGCATTACGCCGAGGCGCATATCCTGCTCGAACCGCTGGAACCCGGCAGCGGACTGCGGTTCGAAAGCGCGGTGAGCGTCGACGAGCTCGCGCGCAACTGGCAGCGGCTGATCCTGACCCATCTGGCGGAGAAGGAGCATCTGGGCGTGCTCACCGGCTCGCCGATCACCGATATGCGGCTCACGCTGGTCGCGGGGCGCGCCCATGAAAAGCACACGGAGGGCGGCGATTTCCGGCAGGCCACATACCGGGCCGTGCGTCAGGGCCTGATGATGGCGCGGGCCGAAGGCAACGTGTCCGGATACGGTTCCGATGCCGAAGATACGGCTTCGGATGGTATCGGTTCCGCGGCGGCCCACGATGACAACGCTGGCATGTCCGACGGCCGAACCACCGCTGCGAACGATGGCGACGATCGTCCGATCGAGCAGGGCTGGTGCCGGCTGCTCGAACCGTGGTACCGGTTCCGACTGGAAATCCCGCAGGATATGGTCGGCCGCGCGATGGCCGACATCCAGCGCATGGCCGGCACGTTCGACCCGGCCGATATCGACGGCGACTACGCGACGCTGACCGGCGACTGCCCGGTATCCGAAATGCGCGACTACGCGATGGACGTGAACGCCTACACGCACGGGCTCGGACGCCTGTCGTGCACATTCGGCGGCTACCGGCCATGTCATAACGCGGACGAGGTGATCCGCGAGAGTGCATACGATCCCGAATCCGATCTCGACAACACCCCGGACTCGGTGTTCTGCGCCCACGGCGCCGGCTACCCGGTCAAATGGTATAAGGTCCCCGAATTCATGCATCTCGGCTACGCCACCGCGATAGCGGTGTGAGCCTGACGGATGCCGCGGCCATGCGCCGATCGTGATACACATGGCCGCGGCGAGTCGGAAAGACGCGAAACGAACGGCCCGGATCCGTCACCGTTGCAGGGTCTTGAGCATGGCCAGGGCCTCGGACACGCTCACGGACGGTACATAGGCGCGCATGACCGCAAGCCCCAGCTGCGGCAGGGCGGCTGGATCGGGATAGCACACATACACCGGCTCCTCGCTCGGCTGGAACTTGCGCTTGAAGTTGAACAGGGAATGGAAACCGTACGCCGGCTCCATCCAGTCGGCCACGATCTGCAACGCGTGCTGCAGCATCGCCGTGCCGGTATCGGTGTGCCCGGTTCCGTCTGTATTGTCTCGGTCGGGATTCATGCCGGCCAGCGGCGCGGCCGACAGACTCATGAACTCGACCGCGCGGTCCGGATCATCCTGTCCCTCGTCACGCAGGCGTTCGGCCATGCGCGCGATCAGGAACTCCATGACGCCGTTCGGGGAATCGGTCCGATGCCGCATGAAATCCAACGTCCAGCCGACGATCCGGCCATCGCGCCACGTCGGCAGCCAACTGGTGACGCCCAGCACCAGTCCGTTTTCGTCGACCGCATACAGGATCCGCACGCGCGGGTCGCGCAGCTCCTCGACACCGCCCAGCGTGAACTTCATCTCCGGCAGCGCCTTCTGTCCGGCCCACTGCTCGGAAATCTCCTCGATCTGCTCGCGCACGTCCGCACCGGCGTCATCGAACGTCGTGAGCACGTCCACGATGCCGTCGCGCTTCGCCTTGTTGATCGCCGTGCGGATGTCCTGCCATTTCTTGCCGGTTGTCTTCCACGTGCGCGGATCGACGACCATCTCGCCGCCCACTTCAAGCGAATACCAGCCGGCGGCCACCAGCGCGTCTCGCTGTTCGCGATGCACTGCATAGAACGCCGGCGACCACGAATGCGCCGCGCAGAACCGTGCGAACTCGCGCAGATCGCTCAACCATTCGCTGCTCTCGCCGAACGGGCCGGTGCAGGTCAGGGCGATGCCGTTGACCACGCGGTACGCCACAGCGGAACGGCCGGTCGGGGAATACCAGTATCGGTTACCTTCCCACGTGGTCATGAAACTCATCGATTCGCCGTCGTGCTCGACCAATGCGCCGGCTTGATGTCGCGCGCGGTCGTCGATGACGAGCACATCGCGCAGCCAACGTACGCATACGATCAGCACCACCGCCCAGAACACAAAACCGACGCCCTGATACACCACGGACGCAGGTACTGTCAGCGGCATGAACCGCAGGCGTGTGCGGCTCAGGAACCCGATCGGAATGAACCGGCCCGGCAATTCGGCCAGCAGATCGGGCAACGTGGCCGATGGGCTGAACTCGCCCGGCCACAGCAGACCGTACCCGAGATAGACGACTACACAGGTCAGCAATGCGGCCAGCATCGAAATCAATCCCCGCCGCAGCCGCCGGGCATCGGTACGAATCGGGAAATGATGCAGCGACATGAGCAGCGCGGCGGCGAACGCGACGGGCAGCAGCGCGTTCGCCAGACATGCCATGATCGCCCCGTGGCGGGTCAATGACGCCAGACCGTCCGGGGCGAACGCCAGCGGCATGACCAGATAATAGACGACAGTCAGCGCGGCCGCGCCCAGATTGCACAGGGCCGTCACCCAAGCGGCGAGCCGGCGGCCACGATACAGCCCCCACGCCATGATGACCATCACCGTGGTCGGCAGCAGCGAACGCAGGATCGCGCCCGGCATCGAGGTGCGCAACAGATCGAACTGGAAGAAACATCCGCGATGCGCGGCACCTGCCAGACATGCGGCCAGACGGGTGGTATCCGGGTCGGCCGGGCTGAGCATCAGGCCAAGCGAGCTCAACGGTCCGACATGCGTAGGCGAGGTGATCGCGAGGATCGGGCCGAGCGCGAGCACCAGCGCGAACGCGGCGAACATGCGACGAGCCTCGAACGACGTGTTCAACTGCCAATGCATCGGATCGATGTGCGACGTGGCGGCACCGGAGCGCCGCACCATGAGCGAGCCGATCAGATGACCGGTCAGTGCGGCCGCCAGCATGCAGTAGTTGCCGGGATTGCCGCTGAACAGCAGCACGGCGAAGATCGACGCGTAGCCGATCAGCCTCATACGCCGCCTCCACAGCGGCCGGCTGAACGCGCTCGCCGCCATCAGCATGCCCACGCCAAGCGTCAGCGGACTGAGCACGAACCGAACACGGTCGATGACGGGCGTGCCCTGCATCAGCGCCGCGAAACCGGCGCACAGCAACAGTCCAAGCACCGTGCCGGCCAGCGTCGACACGGCGCCGACCAACAGCATGCGGACACGTCCCAACAGCGGTTCCGACAGCGACAACATGACCAGCAGCAGGACGACGTCGATCAGCAGTTGCAACACGCCTCGAGCCAGCAGCAGCGTCGCGAGCAGCTTCGACAAACTGAACTCGCCCATCGACGTGGCCAGTTCGGTCAGCGGCAGTCCATGACCGAGCATGGCGGCGATGATCCAGACGACCACGTTGCAGACCGCGAACGTGGCGGCGAACCAGACCGAAAGCAGGTGCGCCATGATCCAGCTGCGGACGTCGCCGAACAGCGCGCGCAGGGCGGGGGAGTACTGCTTGCTGGGCCAGGCGCGACGTCCGGTGCGGCCGCCGGTGGATGCGCCGTTGCGCGCCCCGGGTTCCGGCGGTTGTTTCACTGGCTCCGGCTGCGGCTGTGCCGGCTGTGCCGGCTGTGCCGGATTGATATCTGTCGATACGCTCATCGAATCACCTTCAGTCTCGTGTAGTCCGACCATGTCTTGTCCGTCCTTCCCAATCCGATCCGCGCGCACCACCACGGCAGGGCCGCCTGAAGCGTCGCGTTCACCGCATGCCAGTCATGCCCGGTGCCGGGAACCTCCAGTGTGACCGTGTCCATGCCGGCCTTGCGCGCCGCCGCGCCGATCGTGCGCACATTGGCGAGTGACGTCTTGTCGTTCTCGCCGGCCGCCAACACCGCCGCCTGATCGGACGGCGCATGCGCGGCGATCGCGTTCGCCGGAACCTGAGATTCGTAGGCCCGCCTGTCGCCGCCGAAATACGTGGTGACCATGTGGTCCACGCTGCCGTCGGTCGGTGCGATCTCGCCGTCCACGGCGATCATCGTGCCGAACAGTTCCGGATGGCGCGGCGCCAGCTGCGTCGAACAGGTGCCGCCCTGCGAGAACCCGCCGATCGCCCAGTCCGCGGCTTTCGCGGACACCGGAAGGTGGGCTCGAATCCAAGCCGGCACATCGCCTGTCAGATACGTTTCCGCCTTGCCATGTTTCGTTGTGTCGGCGCACAGGCTGTTGATCGTGTCCGCACCGTTCTGATCAGGAGAGACAACGATCGGAGCAAGACCGTCATGCTCGGCGGCATAGTCGTCGAGCAGCGCGGTGATGCCGCTGGCCGACATCGCACGCCCCGGGCTGCCCGGCTGGCCGGCGAGCAGGATCAGCACCGGCAGTCGCGGCGGAGTTGTGCTCAACGCTGCCGGCGGCAGCCAGACCAGCGCGTCGCGCGCCTGAAAACCGGAGCGCTCATTGCCGATATGCTGCGAATACGTTTTGCCGTGTGCCGGCATGGACGGCAAATCGTCATCCGCCGCCAGCCTGCGCCACCGGGCCACGCTCATCGAGCCGTCTTTGAGTCCGGCCGAGTCGACCGACCGGTACGGCGTGTATCCGAACAACGAGCCGATCGTCTGGTATTCGCCGTAGATCGCGTCGATGCGCAAGCCCGTGCAGACCAGCAGGATCGGCACCATAAGCGCCGAGAGCGCGCGGCGTACACCATGTGCCTGCACCGCCGTCGCGACCGCGAATCCCATGGCGGCGCACCCTGCGGCGGCCGTGAATATCACAGGCCAGCCCAAGGAAACGCCGAACACCATGATGCCGTCGGAGATCAGCCATGCCGCCAGCAGTCCCAGCGCGCCCGAACCGAGCGCGACGGCAGCCTGCATGAGCAAAGCCTTCCTGTCGTCACGCAGCATCTGCCATACGACCAGCGATACGAGCCCGACCGCGCCCAGCGCGAACGCCGTCGACGGCACCGGTCCCGAGACCAGCCCGACCGACATTAACGAACGCATCCAAGCTGTCAACTCCTCCATATCGTGCCTCCCCATGCATGATCCAACCGCGATAGTGTAGGCGGCGAATCTGCAAGCGCAAATCCGCCGCGGGGACGATATCGGCGCGCGTATGCCGGTCGATACGATCGATGTCTCGCATACGCCGGGCGAAACACGAAACAATCGTGAACATCGCATGCGCCATGCGCGCTTTGTCAGCAACGGCGAGGACAATAGACGCGATATGCCGTCATGCATGGGGCCAGGAGGGCGAGGCGCCCGATCCCGATGACGGCTGACCGCGAAGCAAGCAGACAGTGAAACTACTCGTGAAGTGCAGGTTTATGACCAACGACAACAAACACGCTGTAAACGACGATGAGATCGAGGAACTGTGGATCGCCCGCAAGGGGGAGCGCCCCCACGTGGAGCCATCGACGGCCGGCACCATGCCCGATACCGCTGACGCGACCGACGGGAACGACGCTGCCGCGGATGACGCGCAGGACGACGACCAGTCTGACGAGCAGGCGGAACGCAACGAACGCCGGTGGTTCAAATTCCGCAGCAAGCCGTTCCCCGGCTGGCTGTACGCCATCTTCTTCGTCCTGTTCGATCTCGCCGCCGTCGCCGCACTGCAATGGGGCGTGTCGCTCAAAAGCACCCGCGTCAAGCTTTCCAGCCCCACCGTCGGATGGGGATTCGTCACCAAGATGTGGCTCAGCCACAACTTCGTGCTCGTGCTCAACCTCATCTTGTGGGGCGTCATCTATCTGATCCTGCTCATGCTCATCAACCGGTTCTGGATCGCCACACCGATTTTCCTCGCGATCGCGATCGTCATCGCCGTCATCGAGCATTTCAAGGTGCAGATCCGCTACGAGGCCGTGCTGCCCAGCGACCTGAACTTCCTCAAGGCCGATAAAGGCAACCTGCTGAGCTTCATGCCGCCCGGGGCCCACTGGACGATCATCGGCGCCAGCTCGATCTTCGTGGGCGTGGCGCTCGTATGCTACCTGCTGTACCGCATGGACGGACGCAACGGCCGACTGATCCGCTTCGACAACCGCGGACTGGGCTTCACGGTGCGTCTGCTGCTCATCCTCTTGCCGGGCATGTTCTTCACCCTGTACACGATGCAGGTGAGCACCGTTGGCTCGTGGGCGAAGTCGTTCGCCACCGTGATGGGCGACAAACCGAGTATGTGGGATTCCGTCTACGACGCGCAACGCAACGGCCCGCTCGTCTCGTTCACGCGCCAGCTCAACCCGCGCATCATGGAAAAGCCCGCGAACTACAGCGAGGAGACGATGCAGGCGCTCGCCAAGAAGTACGCGGGCGAGGCCGAGACGATCAATGAGAACCGTTCTGCGGACATGACCGATTCGACCGTGATCTACGTGCTGAGCGAATCGTTCTCCGACCCGTCGCGCGTACCCGGCCTCAAGGTCAACAAGGACTCCATGCCGAACATCCGCAAGATCAAAAGCGGCACCACATCCGGCCTCATGTTCTCGTCCGGGTACGGCGGCGGCACCGCGAACCTCGAGTATATGGGCCTGAGCGGCCTGAGCATGGCGAACTTCGATTCGTCGCTGTCGAGCCCGTACCAGCAGCTTGTGCCGAGCGAGCACTGGACGCCGACGATCAACCAGATGTGGGGCGCGGCCAAGTTCTCCGAGGCGTTCCATCCGTACGAATCGTCCATGTACTCGCGCCAGACGAATTATCAGAAGTTCGGGTTCTCGCATTTCTATACGCTGACCGGCGACGGCAAGGGCAACGACATCATCAAGTACCAGGACAAGATCGACGAGTCGCCGTACGTGTCCGACGAGGCGACGTACCGGAGCGCGCTCGAGGAGATCTCGAAGACGGACGAGAACCAGTTCATCCAGATCATCACGATGCAGAACCACATGCCGTACAACAACTGGTACTCCGACAACGATTTTACGGCCGAATCGACTGATCCGTCGCAACCGCTCGAGAAGGACGAGACGAAGTCGATCGAAACGTACCAGAAGGGCGCGAGCCTGACCGACGAGGCGACTGCCGCGTTCCTCGACGAACTCGACAAGCTCGACAAGCCGGTCACGGTCGTCTTCTACGGCGACCATCTGCCCGGCATCTACGAGACGGCCAGCGCGGACACGAACAACTCGCTCGCGCTGCATCTGACCGACTATTTCATCTGGTCGAACAAGGCGAGCGGTTCGCAGGGCACCGACATCGACAACGACGCCTACTCGTCGCCGAATTTCTTCGTGGCACAGGCGGCCGAGCATATGGATGCGAAGGTGTCGCCGTATCTCGCGTTCCTGACCGAGATGCATGCGAAGATCTCCGCGATGGAGCCGCCGGTGGTCAATTCGATCCAGGGTTGGGACCGGATTCCGGAAGGCCAGAACATCTACCTTGATGCCGACGGCAAGCCGATGGCCGAGTCCGATTTCGACGAGGAGACCAAACAGCTGTTGGAGGACTACCGGCTGATCCAGTACGACATCACAGCCGGCAAGAACTATCTCAAGTCCACCGGCTTCATGGATCTGCCGTAACGGAGGATATGCCCGTCCATCGTCTGCCTGGTACGGCGATGGACGGGCGCGGACAGACGGTGGACGGGATACGCAGGGGCGCGAAGGATTGTTATTCGGTGGCCTTGGCGATGATGGTCAGGGCCTGGCAGATCTGGTCGTACGCCTTCTGGAACACCGGGAAGTCCTTGCGGTGAGGGTCCTCGATCGAGATCGGGGCGGGCAGCATCGGGCGGATCATGGAAGCGTTGTCGATCACCGATTCCAGCCGTTCCTGGCGAGTGGAACCGATGATGAACCCCTGATTGGCGCAGTAGGCGCACATGTTCGCGAAATCGGGCAGCAGGAACGTGCGGCGGCCTGCGCGTGGCGCGATCGTGGCGATGTCCTGACGCTGGTGCGGTTCGAAGCAGAAGATCAGATCGGCAGAATCGGCCAGTTGCGGCGTGATGCGTTTGGAACGGAACGCGCTCGGGTCGATGCCGGCCTGTTCCATGAGTTTCGCGCTGGACGGGTCGATCGCGTGGCCGGCAAGGCCGCGGGTGCCGGCGCTGTCCACGGTGATCGACGGATCGTTGATGTAGTGGGGGAGCAGCAGCTCGCCCATCGGGGAACGGCAGATGTTGCCGGTGCACACGAACAGAATCTTCATGCCTACCACCTTAGTTCGGGGGAAAAGGGTGTGACGTCAGTGCGTGTCGGTTCCCGGGATCGGCCTTACCGGTCCCGGGAACCGGAAAAGTGACATATATGCACATTCGCACATTGCGATATCCCGGAATACCGCCGTTTCGTGCGAAAAAACGATCATGGCCGGTTCCCGGGATTTTCCGTGTGAGATCCCGGGAACCAGCCATGAGCTGCCATGCGGACGCTTAGCGCAGGGCGAGGTTCGCCGCACCGATCAGGCCGGCGTCCTGGCCGGCGGTGGCGGCGACGATCTTCGCATGGCCGCGGTAGGCGCTGCCTTCGAGGAAGCGGGCGTAGTTGTAGCGCGCCGGCTCGAGCAGGATGTCGCCGACGGCGACCACGCCGCCGCCGATCACGAAGATGTCCGGATCGAGCACCGCCGCGGTGGCGGCCATCGTGCGGCCCAGCCACTCGCCGATCTTGTTGAAGGCGTACAGGCCGAGCACGTCGCCCTCCTGGGCGGCCTGCGAGACCATCGGGCCCTCGAGCTTGGTGATGTCGCCGTCGCACAGCTCCAGCAGACGCTTGGCGTCCTGCGGGCGGCGGCGCACGGCCGACTTGGCGAAGTTCTCGAGCGAAGTGCCCGAGGTGTAGCGTTCGGCGCAGCCACGCAGGCCGCAGCCGCAGTGGTCGCCATCCGGGACCATCGGCAGGTGGCCGATCTCGGCGGCCATGCCGAAGGAGCCGCGGTACAGCTCGCCGTTGATCACGATCGCGCCGCCGAGACCGGTGCCCACGGTCAGCGCCACCATGTTCTTGCTGCCCTGGCCGGCGCCATGCACGTACTCGCCCCAGCCGGCGCAGTTCGCGTCGTTCTCGATGACGACCGGCACCGCGTGGTCGATGAGCGCGCCGATATGCTCGGACAGGTCGTAGTTGATCCACGCCGGGATGTTCGCGGCGAAGGTCATGGTCTTGCGATCCGCTCCGACGTTGCCGGCGGCGGAGACGCCGATCGCCTTGATGTCGTGGCCGGCGGCGGTGGCTTCGCGGTAGACCTTGGCGATGTTCTCGTTGATCGCGTCGGCGTTCATCGGCGTGGGGACGCGCCAGCGCTGGACGATGGCATCGTTTTCATCGCACACGGCCGCGGCGATCTTGGTTCCTCCGATATCGACGGCGAGGGTGGACATGGCTCTCCTTTGATTGTTCCTATGCCTGTTAGACACTGGAATGATAACGGTTGCGTGAGACGATGCGGACGATTTGCGCTTAGGATGCCGTCAAAACGTCGCCGTTGGTATGCTGGGAGCGTTCACACTCGGCGTGTCTTAGTTACCAACCGTCAAGCAAACGATGTCAGTCAGTGCGCGACCTGTCGCGTCGGCATTGTTTCGCGCGAATATGCTGAATCCCTTTGGAATTGCGGCAATTCCAAAGGGATCGACGTGCCCTGGATCGGATTCGAACCGACGACACCCGCTTTAGGAGAGCGGTGCTCTATCCCCTGAGCTACCAAGGCGCAAGTGTCCATTGTACATGGTGCCGGCGGCATTGCGTCGCGCGTGCCTCGAATTCGTGAAAGGAATGGAAAAATCGTGGCGATGATCGGCAATGACGCGACGGCGGCCGGGCATATCCGTTACAGTGGTCGCCGTGCGTGTGAAGCAGAGGAAACAAACCCGCAAGCCGGTTCGAAAGCCGGTCCGCCAGTCGCCGGCGTGGCGTGTGCGGGTCATGGGATGGATCGCATGGTTGCTGGCGGTGGCGGCGGCCGTGAGCGTGGCCGCGCGCATGCTGCCTGCCGACATGCAGGCGTTGCCGTACGTGCCGGTGCTTGTATCCGTCACGCCGTGGTTTGCGTTGGTCGCAGTGTTGGCTCTGGTACTGGCTTTGCTGGGCCGGCGCTGGGTTGCGGCGTTGGTCGCGGTGCTGTGCCTCGCCGCACAGGTGTGGTGGCAGTACCCATTCTTCCGCGCGTCCGCCGCATTGCCAGCCGAGGCCGGGCAGGCGGTGTCGGGAGCGTCGGCGAACACCGGTGACCGGTATGCCCGTGTCATGACCTGTAACGTCTATAAGGGACGTGCGGATGCGGCCGCCATCGTCGAACTGGTGCGCGACCAGCGCGTCGAAGTGCTCGCGTTGCAGGAGACAAGCGACGATTTCGTGGCGGCGCTCGATGAGGCCGGCATCAAGGATTATCTGCCGTACTCGCAGGTGTCCACGTCGGATGGCGTGTATGGCAATGGACTGTGGTCGGCGGCCCCGCTGGAGGATCCGGCCGACGATGACGTCAATTCGAGCGCATCGTTCATGCCGGGCGGCACCGTGACATTCGTCGGGGATGATGCGCAGGAGATGCCGATACGGTTCGTGTCCGTGCACACGACCTCGCCGACGCCAGGATACTGGGCGCAGTGGAAGCGGTCGCTGGACGAGCTGGCGCTGATGCGTTCGCACACCGATGCGAGGTACGTGTTCATGGGGGATTTCAACGCGACCGTCGACCATACTCCGTTCCGCATGTTTCTCGGCGACCGGTTCACGGACGCCGCATGGCAGTCCGGCCATGGCTTCACGTTCACGTGGCCGGCCGACAAGTCCCCATTGCCGCTGTTCGCGGGCATCGACCATATCGTGCTTGACCAGGGCATCGTGGCCGGGCAGATGCAGGTTCGCAGGATCGCCGGCTCGGATCACGCGGCACTGCTCGCCACGATCGCGGTGGAACCGGCGAAGTGAGCGGCCGCGGTAGCGGATCGCGAAGGGAACTCAGTCGAGATTCGACTGGGCTGAGCCGTTAAGCGGACGCGCAGCGTCTGTAGGCGAAGTGAGCGGCCGCGGTAGCGAGTCGCGAAGGGAGCTCAGTCCAAATTGGACTGAGTTCCAGCGGTGTCCGCGCTGGTGGCCTGTTCGGCCTGCGCCGCGTCGAGCTTCGCCCTGACGTCGTTGAGCAGGCTCTGCGCGCGCTGGGCAAGCGCCTCGCCGATCTCCCACTGGCGCATCGACTGATCGAGGTTGAGCCCGCCGGCCTCAAGCGCCTGCACGGCCTGGATGAGCTTGTCGCGCGCCTCCTCGTAGGGCATCTGCGCGATAGCCTCGCGCTCCTTGTCGGTCAGGGAGGAGGTGGCGGCGGTGGTCTTATTGGTCTTATCGGTCATGGTGAATTCCTTGTGTAATGGTGGGCATATCCGCCCAGGTCGGTTTCGTTGACGGCTCCTTGTGCGGGAGTCGGGGGCACACGGTTCAGGAGACGGTGGCGTTGAGCGGCCCATGCTTCAAGGTGATGGTCAACGGGTCGCCGCTCGAGACGGCAGCGGGATCGTCGAGTACATGTCCGCCGGCCGCCTGCACGACCGCATAGCCGCGGTCGAGCGTCGATTGCGGACTCAGCGCGGTCAGGCTGGCGTGCAGCTTCTCGACCGTCAGGCTCGCGTCGTCCACGATGCGAGTCAGGCCGATATCCATGCGCCGCCGGGCGTCGTCAAGGAACCGCTGATGCGGTTCGAGCATCGTCAACGGTCGAGTCAGGCTCGGCCTGTTCGCATATCCCTCGACCAGTCGGATCTCGCCTTCGACCCGTGCCTCGATGCGCATGCGCGCCCGATGGATCGCGTTGTCGATCAGCTGCCATTGCTCACGTACGTCCGGCACGACCTTCTTTGCTGCGTCGGTCGGCGTCGAGGCGCGCAGGTCGGCGGCCAGGTCGATCAGCGTCCAGTCGTCCTCGTGACCGATCGCTGAGACGATCGGCGTGACGCAGGCGGCCGTCGCGCGTACCACCGATTCGTCCGAGAATCCGATGAGATCCTCGAACGCGCCGCCGCCGCGGGCCACGATGATCACGTCCACATCCGGATCCTCGTCCAGTCTGCGGATCGCGGCCACGATGTCGGGCGGGCACTGCGGTCCCTGCACGTGCGCATGCACGACCTTGAACCGCACGGACGGCCAGCGCAGGTTCACGTTCGTGATCACGTCGCCCTCCGCGCGGGCCTGTGGCGCGCAGATCAGGCCGATGCACGACGGGAACTCCGGCAAGGGCACCTTGCGGTCGGCGTCGAACAGTCCCTCGCCCTTGAGCTTCTTGCGCAGTTCGTCGATCTGTTCCTTCAAACCGCCGCCCGAACCGATCTTGCGGATCTCATCGCCGATGAAACTCAACCGGGTCTGCTTGACCCAGATGTCGGCCTTGCCGTGGATCACCACGCGGTCGCCCTGCCGGAACGCAGCGGCCTGCGCGGCGAACGCGCGCCAGCCGGACACGGAGATCGCGATGTCCTCGAAATCGTCGCGCACGGTCAGATACGCCGAACCGGCGCGGCGCGTGTTGATTTCGGTGATCTGACCGCAGATCCACGCGGACGGCCACTTCTCCACGGCGGTGTGGAACTTCTGGCTCAGCACTGACACCGGCCACGGCCGTTCCGCGGTCGTTTCGCTGGCCAGTCGTGGCAGTTGGTCGAGCGGCTGCGGCGCCGGCGCGTTGGTTCCCATATCCCAGTTCATACAGTCCAGATTCACCTATATAACGGACAAGGCCCGCTGTCAGGCAGCATTCGTCCGGGCGCCGCGGCGCGATCCCGCAGGGCTCGAGCGCGACACGCTGGGAGCAATTCGTTACGTAAATCACACAACTGCGCTTTCGGCTTGATTCTGCCACTTACCACTATATTTAGGAGAAACACGGCGCGCCGACACTAGATATCGGGGTGGGGTTGCCGTACAGTACATAGGGCTTAAAACTTAACGGCCATGGCTCGGCCGGCGGAAACCGGGCGGGACAGCCAGACGACAGGAAGGATTTCAGATGGAAACTCAGGTGATGGACACCGCCTCGACGACCACCCGTGCCGCCAAGGGCGCGGTGCTGGTCGAGAAGCGTGACGGTCGCGTGGTCGACTTCGACCCGATCAACATCATCGAGGCCGTGAAGTCCGCCTTCGGCGACCTCGACAAGCAGATCGGACCCGAAGAGGAGAAGATGATCCGCGGCTTCGCCAACCAGGTCGAAGGCGAGATCAAGGGCCGCTACAACGGCCCGGCCAAGATCGAGGACATCCAGAACCTCGTCGAGCACGCGCTTATCGACGCGCACCTGTACGACGTGGCGCGCGCCTACACCAACTACCGTCTCGACAAGGACATCCAGCGAGCCAAGGCCACCGACGTGAACGAGGCCGTCGCCCGCTTCATCAACCAGGATCCGACGCTGATCCACGAGAACGCGAACAAGGACGCCAACGTGTACGCCACGCAGCGCGACCTGCTCGCCGGCGCCGTTTCCAAGGCCGCCGCGTTCAACATGCTGCCGCCGGCTGTCTCCAACGCCCATATGAAGGGCGACATCCACTTCCACGACGCCGACTACTCGCCGTTCACCGCGCAGTCCAACTGCTCGCTGCCCAACTTCTGGGACATGCTCGCCAACGGCTTCACGCTCGGCAACGCGCCGATGGCCTCCCCGAAGTCCATCGCCATCGCCGCCACCCAGATCACGCAGATCATGAAGGACGTGGCCTCCAGCCAGTACGGCGGCCAGACCGCCAACCGCGCCGACGAGCACCTCGCCGTCTACGCGCGCAAGGACTACGAGAAGTTCCTCGAGGAGGCCCGCGAGACCATCCCCGATGGCATGCCGGTCGAATTCGCCCGCCGTCAGGTCGAGAACGCGAAGAAAAACGAGCCGACCAAGCTGCACTTCGGCTCCCGCGAGCCGCTGCCGATGGACACGCCGTTCCATGACGACGTCGACGAACTCGAGCAGGAGCGCGAGATCCTCGCCAAGATCCGCACCCGCAAGGCCATCTACGACGCCATGCAGACGATGGAGTACCAGATCAACTCCAACCGCGTCTCCAACGGCCAGACCCCGTTCGTGACGATCGGCTTCGGCCTGGGCGCCGACTGGTTCGCCCGCGAGATCCAGCGTGCGATCCTGTTGAACCGCATCCGCGGCCTCGGCAAGGAGCACCACACCGCCATCTTCCCGAAGCTCGTGTTCACCGTCAAGCACGGAGTGAACGCCGACAAGGGCGATCCGAACTACGACCTGAAGCAGCTTGCGCTCGAATGCGCCACCAAGCGCATGTACCCGGACGTCGTGTTCTACGAGAACATCGTCAAGATCACCGGCTCCTTCAAGGCGCCGATGGGCTGCCGCTCCTTCCTGCAGGGCTGGATCAACCCCGCCACCGGCAAGGACGAGGAAGACGGCCGCATGAACCTCGGCGTCGTCTCCGTCAACGTGCCGCGCATCGCGCTCGAATCCCACGGCGACAAGAACCGCTTCTGGAAGCTGTTCGAGGAGCGCATGGAAGTCGCGCACCAGGCCCTGCAGTTCCGCATCATGCGCTGCAAGCAGGCCACGCCGGTCAACGCCCCGACCCTGTTCCGCTTCGGCGCGTTCGGCCGCCTCGGCGCGAACGACAACGTCGACGAGCTGTTCAAGAACGAGCGCGCCACCGTCTCGCTCGGCTACATCGGCCTCGCGGAGACGACCGCCGTGTTCTACGGCAAGAACTGGATCCGCGACCACGGCTGGGACCCGGAAGGCAAGGAGTTCGCGCTCTCGATCGTCAAGCGCATGAACGAGCTGTGCAAGCAGTGGAGCAAGCAGGAAGGCTACCACTACTCCGTGTACTCCACGCCGGCCGAGTCGCTCACCGACCGCTTCAACCGCATGGACCGCGAGAAGTTCGGCCGCGTCGAAGGCGTGACCGACCACGACTTCTACACCAACTCGTTCCACTACCCGGTGTGGCTGCAGCCGACCCCGATGGAGAAGCTCAACTACGAGAAGGACTTCCCGTACTACGCGTCCGGCGGCTTCATCAACTACTGCGAGTACCCGTGCCTGCAGGACAACCCGAAGGCGCTCGAGGCCGTGTGGGATTACGCCTACAACGTCGGCATCGGCTACCTCGGCACCAACACGCCGATCGACCACTGCTTCGTGTGCGGCTTCCAGGGCGACTTCGAGCCGACCGACGAGGGCTTCAAGTGTCCTGAGTGCGGCAACTCCGACCCGGACAAGTGCAACGTGACCAAGCGCACCTGCGGCTACCTCGGCAATCCGGTCCAGCGTCCGATGGTGCACGGCCGTCACGAGGAGATCTCGCACCGCGTCAAGCACATGAGCGGCGAGACCGGCCATGTGACGCTGGCCGACGGTCAGACCCGCGAGTGGTTCGAAGAGGCCAAGTAACTACTGATATCGCGAAAGGTGTCCGCGTCCCGCTGGGGAAGCCGATACATGTTGCGTGACACGCTCCAGGCCGCTCGGCCGAGTCTTACGGTCTCGCAACATGTATCGGCTTCCCCAGCGGGACGCTCGTTTTCGCTCAACGTTACGGTTGGGCGGGAGCGGAAGGGGTAGGAGGGTGATGATGGATAAGACGCCGACGTTGCATGATTTTGCGGCGGGGGAGACGGGGCGGGGGCCTTCGATTCCTACCGACGAGGCGAACAATCCTCGTGCCGGTCAGTGGGACGGTCGGCGCATGTCCAAACGCATGATCGCCGACTACAAGACGTTCATCGTCACCGACGGCGAAGGCGTGCGCAATTCGCTGTACGTGTCCGGCTGCCCGTTCCACTGCGTCGACTGCTTCAACTCGTCCATCTGGGACTTTCAGGCCGGCCACGAATACACTCAGCGGCTCGAGGACAAGATCATCGACGACCTTCGCGCCCCGTGGGTGCAGGGCATCACGTTCCTCGGCGGCGAACCGCTGCTTAACACGCCGGTGCTCGTGCCGCTTGCCGAACGCATCCGCGCCGAGTTCGGGATGACCAAGGACATCTGGTGCTGGACCGGCTACACGTGGGAGGAACTCATGCGTCCCGGCGAAACGCCGGACAAGCTTGACCTGCTGCGTCTGATCGACATCCTCGTCGACGGCCGCTACATCAAATCGCAGCATGATTCGCTGCTGCAGTTCCGCGGTTCGAGGAACCAGCGCATCCTCGACGTCCCCGCCTCGCTTGAGGCCGGCAAACCGGTCATCTGGGCCGGTCTGCACGATCAGGAGCGCGACATCCCCGAAATCTACCTTAAGGACCGCATGGCCGGCGAGGACTCGCAGTCGTCGTCGTGACCGATCTGCGAACGTCTCTGCAATACATATGATGATGGCCCCGCACATGGCAAGATGTGCGGGGCCATCATCATATATGCGACTATCCGTCCGATCGTCGCTCACTTCACGCGCTTGACGGCGAGAATCAGCAGGCCGCCGATCACGCAGATGATCGTCTCGGTCGGGAAGATCCAGCGGTAGTCGTTGCCGGAGATCGTCAGGATCGCGCCGGCGATGGCCGGGCCGAAGATCTGGCCGAGCGTGTTCGCCATGTTGATGATGCCCAGATCCTTCGCCGCGGTCTTCGGATCGGGCAGCACGGCCACGTTCAGCGCGCCGTCCACCGCGTTGTACGCGCCCATGCCGATGCCGGCCACCAGCGCGTACGCGTACATCGTCCACGGTTCGGCTGCGAAGAACGGGAAGAACGCGCCCACGCCGAGCATGATCGTCGTGATCGCGACCGGCAGCTTGAGACGGTGGAACCGGTCGGCCAAAGGTCCTGCGATCACGCAGAACACGATGCCAGTGACCATCAGGATCATCGACATGATCTTGAGCGCCGCGTTCTGGCCGTCCGCATCGAGCTTCATGTAGTCGCTGAAGATGTACAGCTGGTAGCCGACGATCACGTACTGGCCGGTCACCATGAGCATCTTGCCGACGAGCGCGAAGTAGTAGTCGCGGCAGTTCTTCGTCGGGAACATGAAGTTGCGTTTGATCGACTCGGCGTCGAACTTGGCGCGCGCGGCGTTCAGATTGCTCGGCTCGCGCATGATGATCGGCGAGACGACGCCGCCCACGGCCGCGATGAGCGCGAAGATGAGCACGCCGGTCGAGATGGCCGCGTTGTCCTTGATGAAGCTCGACGCGATGATGCCCGAACCGTAGTTGCCGATGGCCATGCCGATGCCCCAGCATGAGGAGATCGTGCCACGCCAGCGCGGGGCGATGCGGTCGGAGATCTGCGCGATCATCGGGGCGGTCACGCAGTTGAGCGCCACGTTGTACAGCGTCCAGATCACGAGCAGCATTGGCCACGAGCCGGCGAACGCGAACCACACGAAGAACAGGCCGCAGGCGATCGACGCGCACACGATCCACGGGGAGCGCGAGCCGAAGCGGGAACGCGTGATGTCGGACAGGGCGCCGGCGATGATGTTGGAGATGGTCGCGGCGATCATGGCGACCAGCGAGAACAGCGGGATGAGCGCGACCTTCTGGCTGGGGGCGAGGATCTGCAATTTGGCGGGCAGCAGCGTTGCGGACACGCCAACATAGGCGAGCATCCAGCAGGCCGGGCCGACGAGGAGCCCTGCACCGAGGCGGGTGGGCAGCGTGGGCTGCTGGTCGTTGGTGACGCCGTACGCGGGCTGGTGTTCGGCGATTTCCATGGATGTGGTTGCGTTATCAGATCCGTTGCCTGCAGACGGCACTGTTTGTTCTGACATGCGATATTCTTCCTCTATTTGTCAGGCTTGTAGAAGGTCTGACTCCGTTTATTGATGATGTTTGCGTAAACATTTGCGTGATATATCATACGACATGCTGTGACATTGTGTGCACAAAAGTTACGAAATGTTGAACTTGCGGCGGCAGATGCGGTGATGGACGCAGCCGTGGTTGCGGTGGCGGGTACGGTAATGGCAGCAACGATGGGTGCAGTGATGACGGTGACGATGAGTGCGGTGGCGGGTGCGATGACGACGAAGACGCGATCCTGCGACCGTCAACCGTCACCATGTTCGAGTGATGATGAGAGCGGCTCGAACATAGTGATGATTCGGGTGACTGAACCGTCACTATGTTCGAGCGGTGTCCGTAAAGACTCGAACATAGTGACGGTTACGGCGGCAGTCCCTTGGCCGCAATCCGACAAAGCGGGGCGACGTGCGGGGTTTACCGCCTTCCTCTGTTAGATAAATCACGCCGGCCCAGCTCCCCAGACGGCTGCTTGGGCGGGGCTTCAGACTACAGTATGAAAGCTGAGAGGCCGGGCAACGCATGAATCGGATGCGCCACGGGATGGCACGCATCCGCGACGGACGAACCGCGAAACAGCGAGCAGACCCATGATTTCATGCCCCGGAAGCAGCTTAAAGAGGTTTACATGGTGAACGAAGCACATACCGCGGCGGACCGCCACGATACGAAGCCGTTGCGCGTGGGACTCGACATCGGTTCCACCACGGTCAAGGCCGTGGTGCTCGATCAATCCGACTCACTGTCCGACACCATCTTCTCCGACTATCGCCGTCACCATGCCAACGTGCGAGCCACCGTCGCGGGACTGCTCGTCGACATCCACAAGGAACTCGAAACCCGAGGCCGCGGCGACGAGCCGATCCGTCTGGCCATCACCGGCTCCGGCGGCCTCGCGCTCGCCGACAGCATGCACGTGCCGTTCGTGCAGGAGGTCATCGCCGAAACCGAGGCGATCGACAAGGAATATCCGGCCGCGGACGTCATCATCGAACTCGGCGGCGAAGACGCGAAGATCACGTACCTGAAGCCCACGCCCGAACAGCGCATGAACGGCTCGTGCGCGGGCGGCACCGGCGCGTTCATCGACCAGATGGCCACACTGCTTGACACCGACGCCTCGGGCCTCAACGAAATGGCGAAAAGCTACGAGAACCTGTATCCGATCGCGTCGCGCTGCGGCGTGTTCGCCAAAACCGACTTGCAGCCGCTCATCAACGACGGCGCCGCCAAGCCCGATCTCGCCGCGTCGATCTTCACGGCCGTCGCCACGCAGACCATCGCCGGCCTCGCCTCAGGACGCCCGATCCACGGCACCGTCATCTTCCTCGGCGGCCCGCTGTTCTTCATGAGCGAACTGCGCGCCGCGTTCCAGCGCGCGCTCGACGGCAAGGTCGACGAGTTCATCGTGCCGACCAACGCCCACCTGTACGTCGCGTACGGTGCGGCATTGCAGGCCGACATGGACAGCGACGACGAAGGACACCATTTCGAGGCGCGCACCTGCGACGACATCTTGCACTGTCTCGACGAGCTGAAGAACCTGCCGTCCAACACGCCCACCATGCCGCCGCTGTTTCCCACCGAGGCCGACCGCGAGGCGTTCAACGAGCGCCACCACCGCGAGCACATCCACATCGGCACACTCGAGGGCGCGCATGGTCCGCACTTCCTCGGCATCGACGCGGGTTCGACCACCATCAAGGCGACCCTCGTCAACGACGACCGCGAGATCGTCTGGTCGAGCTATGCGAACAACGAAGGCAGCCCGCTGACCGCCGCGATCAACATCGTCAAGAAGATCCAGTCCCAGCTGCCTCAAGGCGCGTGGATCGCGCGATCCTGCGCGACCGGATACGGCGAGGGCCTGATCACCACCGGCCTGCACCTGGACGAGGGCGTGGTCGAGACGATGGCGCACTACCGCGGCGCCGAAATGGTGAGCCCCGGCGTCACTGCCGTGATCGACATCGGCGGCCAGGACATGAAGTACCTCGCCATCACCGACGGCGTGATCGACTCGATCGCCGTCAACGAGGCGTGTTCGTCCGGTTGCGGCTCGTTCCTGCAGACGTTCGCCATGTCGATGGGACTTACCATCCAGGAATTCACGCAGAAGGCGCTTGCCTCGACCCACCCGGTCGACCTTGGCTCGCGCTGCACCGTGTTTATGAACTCGTCCGTCAAGCAGGCGCAGAAGGAAGGCGCCTCAATCGAGGACATCGCCGCTGGCCTGTGCTATTCGGTCGTGCGCAACGCACTGTACAAGGTCATCAAACTGCGCGATTCCGGCGAACTTGGCGACACGGTCGTCGTGCAGGGCGGCACGTTCTTGAACGACGCCGTGCTGCGCGCGTTCGAACTGCTCACCGAACGTCAGGTGACCCGACCGAACATCGCCGGCCTCATGGGCGCATACGGCGCGGCGCTCACCGCACGCATGCACTACGAGGACGTCGCGGACGACGATCACGAGCATGTGCTTGCGGACGGATCGTCGGCAGAGTCGAACGCGGACGGTGCGAACGGTACTGCGCACGGCGCGGCCGTCGCCGATACGTCGGTTGCCGCCGGCGATGCGGCCAAGTCGGCCGACATGGCCGGTGTCGACGTGACCAATGCGGCCGCCGCCGGACACGAGCACGAGGTCGTCGTCGACGGCGTGCATCACACCGCATCGTCGATCCTGACCGGGGAAGCCCTCGACAACATGTCGATGACCACCGAACGCGACGTGTGCAAGCTGTGCCAGAACCACTGCAAGCTCACCATCACCACGTTCTCCGACGGCTCGCGCTTCGTGACCGGCAACCGCTGCGAACGTGGCGGCGACGCGAAGAAACAGCGCTCCGACCGGCCGAACCTGTACGACTACAAGTACAAGCGCTGCTTCGCCTACCGCCGCCTGACGGACAAGAAGGCCACGCGCGGCGAGATCGGCATCCCGCGCGCGCTCAACATGTACGAGAACTACCCGTTCTGGTTCACGCTGCTCACCTCGCTCGGTTTCAAGGTCATGATCTCCGGCCGCAGCTCGCACGAACTGTTCGAGACCGGCATCGAATCGATCGCATCCGAGAACATCTGCTACCCGGCCAAGCTCGTGCACGGCCACATCAAGTGGCTGCTCAACAAGGGCATCAAGACGATCTTCTACCCGTGCGTGAGCTACGAGGACAACCTCGTGCCCAACACCGACAACCACTACAACTGCCCGGTCGTGGCGAACTACCCGCTCGTCGTCGGCGCGAACATGCCCGAACTGCGCGCCGAGGGCGTGCGCTACATGCACCCGTACTTCAACCTCGCCAACCACGAGCTCATGGTCGACCGTATCGTCGAGGAGTTCGCATGGGCCAACGTGACGCGCGAAGAGGCCGAAACGGCCGTCAAGGCCGCGTACGCCGAAGACAAGGTGTTCAAGAACGACGTGCAGCAGGAAGGCCTGAAGGCGCTCGCGTACATGAAGGAGCACGGCTGCCGCGGCATCGTGCTCGCCGGCCGCCCGTACCACGTCGACCCGGAGATCAACCACGGCATCCCCGAGACGATCTGCTCGCTCGGCATGGTCGTGCTCTCGGAAGACTCGATCTGCGAACTGCAGCCGGGCGAAAAACTCGATCTGACCGAGTTCCTGGCCGCCGGCGAGGAGGACCCGCGCAAGAAGAACGCGAACGGGTTCCGTCACGTCGGCGACCGCAAGGTGAGCGTCAACCGCATGCCGCTGCGCGTGACCAACCAGTGGGCATACCATTCGCGGCTGTATGCGGCGGCTCACTTCGTCGCCTCGTATCCGGGACTCGAACTCGTGCAGCTCAACTCGTTCGGCTGCGGCCTCGACGCGATCACCACCGATCAGGTGTCGGAGATCCTCGCCGACAAGGCCGACGTGTACACGCTGCTCAAGATCGACGAGGTGTCGAACCTGGGTGCGGCGAAGATCCGTCTGCGCTCGCTCAAGGCCGCGGTCGAGGAGCGCGAACGCAATAAGGCGAAGGCGGTCGCGGCCGTGTCCGCGGCGGCCGGTGACAATTCGTCCGTGACGTCCGTCGGCAAGCGGGATCAGATGATCATCAACGGTTCGTCCGCCGCCGAGATCAAGGCGCGCGAAGCCGCCCAAGCCAAGGCACAGGCCGATCTGGCCGCCGCGGAGACGCAGCTTCAGGCAGCGAAGGAACAGCTCGCCGCTGCGCAGGCCGCAGTCAAGGCCGCCGAAGCCAAGCGCGCGGCCGCCGATACCGCTGCCGGCGACGTTGCGGCTCCGAAGCCGACCGGCTTCCGCAAGACCGGTTCCCAGGCGCCCACCGCCGGCCGCCAGGTCCTGCTCGACACGACGATGGCCGCCAATCCGAAGCTCACCGAATCGGTGCGCCGCGCCTCGCGCCTCGCCGCGCAGCGCGACATCGAGGCGGCCGCGCAGTCCGCCAAGTCCAGGAAGCCGTCCAAGTCCGGCCACAACAACGCGACTATGTCGCGCTACGCGCACCGCCAGAAGTTCCTCAAGGACATGAAGAAGGACTACACGATCGTCGCCCCGCAGATGAGCCCGATCCACATGTCCCTGGTCGAGGCGGTCATCCGCTCCGGCGGCTACAAGTTCGATATCCTCAAGCACGCCAGCCGCGAGGACGTCGAAACCGGCCTCAAATACGTGAACAACGACGCCTGCTATCCGGCCATCATGGTCATCGGCCAGCTCATCGACGCGATCATCCAAGGCAAGTACGATCCCGACCACGTCGCGCTCGCGATCACGCAGACCGGCGGCATGTGCCGTGCGACCAACTACTTCGGCCTCATCCGCAAGGCCCTGATCGACGCGGGCTACCCGCAGATCCCGGTCATCGCGATCTCCACGCAAGGCCTGGAGGACAACCCGGGCTTCAAGGCCACGCCGGCGCTGCTGCACCGCGCGATCAAGGCGCTGATCCTCGGCGACCTACTCATGAAGTGCCTGTACCGCGTGCGCCCGTACGAGGTCGATCCGGGCTCGGCGAACAAGCTGTACGAGCAGTGGGACACGATCGTGCGCGAGACGCTCGAACACCACGGCTTCTCGAAAACCGCGGCCAAGACACCGTGGCTGGGGAAGGCGTACCTGCCGTACGGCACGCTTGCGGCCGAGATCGTCAAGTCGTTCGACGCGCTGCCGCTTAAGGACATCCCGCGCAAGGTGCGCGTCGGCGTCGTCGGCGAGATCCTCGTCAAATACCAGCCGGACGCGAACAACCATGTGGTCGACGTGATCGAATCACAGGACTGCGAGGCCGTGGTGCCCGGCATCATGGAGTTCATGACGACCCGTCCGTACATCACCGACTGGAACGAACGCAACCTCGGCATGGGCGGCAACCAGCAGCTGTACGCGCTCATGCGCTGGGGCCTCGACCGGTACAACGCGCCGATCCGCAAGGCCATCGCGCTCGCGAACGGCAAGTTCAAGCAGGACGATCCGATGCCCGAGCTCGTCAAGAAGGCAGCCGAGGTCACGTCGATCGGCGTGCAGGCCGGCGAAGGCTGGCTGCTCACGGCCGAGATCCTTGAGCTGATCGAACAGGGATGCCCGAACGTGATCTGCGCGCAGCCGTTCGCCTGTCTGCCCAATCACGTGACCGGCCGCGGCATGTTCGGCAAGATCCGTCGTCTGCACCCGGAGGCCAACATCGTCTCCATCGACTACGATCCGGGCGCGAGCGAGGCGAACCAGCTCAACCGCATCAAGCTCATGATCGCGGCGGCCAAGAAAGCTCACGACAAGTTGATTGCGGCGGATTAGTCTGTGATTGGGTAGCTTGGCCGCCGCCTTCGCGGGTTGCCTGTATTGCAACCCGCTCACTTCGCCTACGGACAGTGCACTGCACTGTCCGCTTAACGGCTCAGCCAAGAAAGCTCACGACAAGTTGATTGCGGCGGATTGATTGGCGGCCGGGTAGTCCGTTATCGGTTTTTCGTATAGCCGGACGGCCGCGTCGCGGCATATTCGTCGGCTAAGCTGGGCGCATGAGTACACCGCGCATCAGTTATGCCCATTTGCTGGCCAAACCGAATCCGAAGCATGTCCAAAGCCTGCTCGACTTCTTCGAGCATGGCCGGTCCAAACGCGGAACCGGCGGCTTCGGCGTGGAGATCGAACACTTGCCGGTGCACAACAGCGACGACACCGCCGTGAGCTACTACGAGCCGAACGGCATCGAGACCCTGCTCAAGCGCATCGCCCCGTACTACGACGAAACCAAGGAATACTGGGAGAACGGCCATTTGGTCGGCTTGGGCCGCGAAGGCATCGCCGTTTCGCTCGAACCGGGCGGGCAGGTCGAATGCTCGCTCGGCATCCTCAAGAAACCCGAGGACCTCAACACGCTGTACCGCTCGTTCCGCCGCGACGTCGACCCGGTGCTCGACGAACTGGGCTTCCGTCTCGTCAACTACGGCTACCAGCCGAAATCGAGCTATGCGGACGTGAAGGTCAACCCGAAGGACCGCTACGACGCGATGACCGCGTACCTGGGCCGCGTCGGCCAGTTCGGCCCGTGCATGATGCGCTGCTCCGCGTCCACGCAGGTGAGTATCGATTACGTGGATGAGCAGGATGCGATCGAAAAGCTGCGGCTCGGTACCGTGGTCGGTCCGATCCTCGCATGGTACTTCCGCAACACGCCGTACTTCGAAGGCGAGCCGAACCCATGGCCGCTGCTGCGCCAGCGTATGTGGGATTTCCTCGACTTCCAGCGCACGAACGTGATCCCCGGGCTGTTCGATCCGCGCTTCGGCTGGGAGGACTACGCGGTGGACGTACTGTCGACGCCGCTGATGTTCGCCGATCTGACGCATACGCCGGAGGCCGAGGGGCTCAGCGGCAAGGAACTGCATCACCCGGCGTTCTACGAGAACGCGGGGGAGGTGTACCCCGATCGTCCGCTCAACCCGTACGAGATCAACCACATCATCTCCACGCACTTCAACGACGTGCGCCTCAAGAACTTCATCGAACTGCGCCACTGGGATTCGCTGCCGCTGGCCCGTGCCGAACGGCTCACCGAAATCGTCGCGTCGTTGTTCTACGTGCCGGAGAACCGCGAACGGCTGGTCAGCTACTTCGATGGCATCCGCGAAGAGGACGTGTTCGAGGCGAAGACGAACCTGCAGGCGCACGGCCGCAATGCCGCGCCATACGGCCAGCCGCTCGAGTTCTGGAAGGAATTCCTCGGTCTCGAAGGCGTGCTGGCGGATGAGCCTGGCGATCCGAAGCACCCTGACGTGTTCCAGGAGTAATCCCCGGCAGACTCATGCCGGCGGTTCCCGCCCGTCCGCGCATTGGTTGGCCGGCCCGAATAGGATGCAAGAAAACAGGTGCATCGAAAGGGTCGACCATGAGCGTGATACGAGTGATGGGTACGGAAACCGAATACGCGGTGTCTCGCGCGGACGGGCAACACGCCAACCCCGTGCAGCTGTCGTTCGACGTGGTCGGCGCGGCAGCGACCGAGGCGAACGCGCACATCCGCTGGGACTACCGGCAGGAGGATCCGGTCAACGACGCGCGCGGCACCAGGCTTGAACGTGCCGCGGCCCGGCCCGACATGCTCACCGACGCGCCGCAGCTCAACATCGTCAACGTGATCGCCGCCAACGGGGGTCGCGTCTACGTCGACCATGCGCATCCCGAATACTCCGCGCCCGAAACCACCGACCCGTTCGAGGCGGTACGTTACGACCACGCCGGCGACCGCATCATGCTGGCCGCCGCACGCAAAGCCACCGATATCACCGGCCGGCCGATCGTCCTGCACCGCAACAACGTCGACGGCAAGGGTGCCAGCTGGGGGACGCACGAAAACTACATGATGCTGCGATCCGTGCCGTTCGACACCGTTGCACGCCTGATGACCGCGCACTTCGTCACCCGGCAGATCTACACCGGATCGGGCCGTGTCGGCATCGGCGAGCACAGCGAGACGGACGGCTACCAGCTGAGCCAGCGCGCCGACTACTTCCACATGAAGGTCGGTTTGCAGACCACGTTCGACCGTCCGATTATCAACACGCGCGACGAATCACACAGCACCGACCAATACCGCCGTCTGCACGTGATCGTCGGCGACGCGAACCGCATGGACGTGCCGCAGACCCTCAAGCTCGGCACGACGTCGATGCTGCTGTGGCTGGCCGAACATGCCGACGAAGCGGGACTTGACATGGACGACCTGCTCGGCCAGATCGAACTCGCCGACCCGGTCGCCGCCATACACGACGTCTCGCACGACCTGACACTCGCCGAACCGCTGCCGTTGGAGCACGGCGGCACGATGACCGCGTGGCAGATCCAGGTCACCCTGCGCGCCGCCGTCTACGCGGCGTCCGCAATGATGTACGGTACCGACACCAAGGGGGAGCCGGTCTGGCCCGACAAGCCGACGCGGTCGATCATGGCGATGTGGGGGCAGGCGCTCGCCGACACCGGGGCCATCCGGCACGCCGACGACGATCACCGACTGCAGCTGAGCGCCGAGGCCGGCCGCATCGAATGGCTGTTCAAATGGCAGCTGCTCGAAAAACTGCGCCGCAAAGGCTCCGGCAGCTGGCAGGATCCGAAGCTCAAGGCCGTTGATCTGAGCTGGGCCGCGCTCGATCCGGCGCGTTCGGTGTTCGGCAAGCTGCGTTCGCACACCGAACGCGTCAACACGGACGCCGAAATCGCCGCGGCGGCCGAACACGCGCCCGAAGACACCCGCGCATGGCTGCGTGCCGCGATCGTGAACCGGTACCCCGAACAGGTCGTTGCCGCGTCGTGGTCTCATCTGACGGTGCGCGCGCACCCCGATGCGGTCGACGACATCGACTGGTACGGCAACGCCAGTCGCCCGCAGATCAGACAGTCCGACCTGTTCACGCTTGACATGTCCGATCCGCTTCGTTTTGACCGGTCGGCATGTGAACGGATTGTGGACGAATGTTCGAGCGCAGCGGAAACGCTGTCGAGACTCTCTGCGATCATCACCACTTCCAGATAAAATCGAACATGGTAACTGAACGTTTCGCACAAGGGCACAGAGGAAGCCGGCGCGCCGGGCTCTTGGCGCCATGACGACCGAACATACAACCGCAATGCCGATATTCGGCGGTAGACGAGGAGACACATGGAACTGAGGGAACTTGCTCTGGAGGTGGCGCGCATCGCGCAGGACGCCGGACGGCACGCGCTGGGCGACCAGATGAACCCGCGCGATCTCAAGGGTCTGCACTTGGCCGAGGACAAGCCGTCCACCCTTGACGTGGATAACCGGCTCGTGCGGTTCATCACCAACCGTATTTCGTACGTGGAGAACTTCAACGGCCTGTGGCAGGACCGCCCCGCCGAATGCCATCCGGGGGAGCGCTACTGGTGCGTGGGCAACATCGACGGCATCATCAACTACACGCGCAACATGCCGGAATGGGCCATCACGATCTCGCTGTTCGAATTCAACGAGGAGCTGTCCGCCCAGCCGATCCTCGGCGTCGTGCATGCGCCCGGTCTCGGCCTGACTTATCTGGCCGCCCGCGGCCAGGGCGCCATCCGTATCCGCAAGACCGCGGTCGGCGAGAAACGTGAGAAGATCATGCCGTCCACCACCGCGCATCTGGAAGGTTCGGTCGTCAGCTACGGCATGTCCTACGTGCCCACCGAATCGAAGCGCGCGCTCGACGTGGTGAGCGCGATCGCCGGTCAGCCCGCCGACATCAAGCGTATCGGCCCGGCATCGCTTGACCTGTGCAAGGTCGCCGATGGCACCTACGACGCGTATTTCGAGCCGCACCTGCACAAGTGGGATGTGCCCGCCGTATCCGCCGGTGCGGTCGTATGCTGGGAGGCACAGGCCAAGCTGCGCACGTGGAAGGGCGGCCAGGTGCATTGGCGCCGAGGCAACGACATCGTCGCCTCGAACGGCCTGATCATCGATGAGCTGCGGCCGTATTTGCAGTGATGGAACGGTTATGATCGTATCGTGATCGCAAACGATTGCTCCCCTCGGGCCCTGCCCAAGGGGAGCATGTCTGTTATGGAGGGAACCATGCCTCAGGAATTTGTGCAGGGCAAGGCCGAACAGGCCGTCGAACACGGTGAGGAGACGACGCGCGTCGAAGCCGTCGAGGCGCAGGAGACCGGTGACGTGCTTGATTCGGTGCTGGACGACATCGAATCCGTGCTCGAGACCAACGCCGAGGAATACGTGAACAGTTTCGTGCAAAAGGGCGGCGAGTGATGCCCCAGCTGCGCGACAGCGGCAACAGCGGGCCCGGCGCATCGGTGCCGTTCTCCCCGCAGTTCGAAGGATTCGCCCGCATCTTCGGCGTGGAGACCGAGTACGGGGTGTCCGTCACGGGTGCGACCCGTCCGATCGAGGCCGGGCAGGTCGCGATGACGATGTTCCGGCCGATCGTCTCCCGGTCGCGTTCCACGAACACGTACCTGTCCAACGGATCCCGACTGTATCTCGACGTCGGCTCGCATCCGGAGTACGCCACGGCCGAGGCCCGTGACCCGCTGGACGCGCTCGCCCAGGATCTGGCCGGCGAACTGGTGATGCGCCGGCTCGCCGTGCAGGCGCAGGAACGGCTGCGTGACGCCGGATCTGGCGAGGGGGCGCGCGTGCACGTGTTCAAGAACAACGCCGACTCCGCCGGACATTCGTTCGGATGCCATGAGAACTATCTTGTGCGCCGTTTCGTCTCGCTCGAACAGGTCGAGCACGAGTTGCTGCCGTTCCTCATCACGCGTCAGCTGTACACGGGCGCGGGCCGCGTTACCGACGAAGGCTTCGAGATCACCCAACGAGCCGATTACCTGGATGAGGCGGTGTCGTCGGCCACGACCAGGTCGCGTCCGATGGTCAACACGCGCGACGAACCGCACGCCGATCCGGAGGAATTCCGTCGTCTTCATGTGATCATCGGCGACTCCAACCGATCGCAGTGGGCGACCTGGATGAAACTCGCCGTGACCCATCTGGTGCTGTGCGCGATCGAAGATGCCGCGCGGCAAGGAAGGCCGAGCGGATTCGAATCGTTCGCATTGGCCGATGCGGGGGACGCCAACCGTGCGGTCAGCCGCGACCTGACCTGCCGCACTGCACGACTGCGGCTGGCCGATGGCCGCGAACTAGGCGCGTTGGACATCCAGCGCGGCTATCTGCATATCATCGAACGGTTCATGGCCGACCGCCGCGAACCGATGAACGATGCGCTGCCGCACGACACGGCCGAACATATCCTTGACGAATGGCGGCATGTGCTGGATCTGCTCGAGTCCGGGCAAAGAGCCAGCCTCGCGGATCGCATCGATTGGGCGGCGAAGCTGCGCCTGTTCGACGCGTTACAGGCACGGCATGCCGGCAAGATCCCGCAGTCGAAGCTCGAGCAGCTCGACATGGATTACCACGACATCGTCAACGGCACGCTGTACGACTCGTTGCTGCGGCGTGGCGCGATGACTCGGCTGCTGGGGGACGACGATGCCCGTCAGGCATTGAGCGAACCGCCGGACGATACCCGTGCCGCGCTGCGCGGACGATTCGTCGCCGCAGCGTTGGCCGCCGGCGCGCAGTTCTCCTGCGATTGGACGCGACTGACCTTGACCAGTCCCGAACATCGCGAGGTCGTGATACTGGACCCGTTCGCGAACGATCCTGCGCCGGAATACCGGCAACTGCTGTCCGCACTGTAGAGCGGAGGGCGTTGTCGTGCGCGATCCCGAGCATCGCGTACCGTCGCAGCCCGGGCATGAAAAAGCCCCGACCGTCCATGGTCGGGGCTTATCTCGTCTGTCGTTGCCGAGACTACCGAGCGGAACCGCTTACTCGGTGATTCACTCGGTGACGGCCTTCTTCAGCAGGGAGCCGGCGGAGATGCGGACACCGTAGGTGGCCGGGATCTCGATGGTCTCGCCGGTACGCGGGTTGCGGCCGGTGCGAGCGGCACGCTTGACGCGCTCAGCGGAGAAGAGACCGGTCAGCTTCAGGCCTTCGCCGGACTGCATGGCCTCGATGAACACGTCCTGGAAAGCGTTGACAGCCGCCTCGGCCTGGGCCTTGGTCAGGTTGGACTTCTGGGCGATCTTCGAGACGAGATCAGACTTGTTGTATGCCATAAAGCATCCTTCTTGAGTCAGGGGATGGCCCTCCTAGGTCGAACCATCCACACGTTCATACTGAATAATAGCGCACGATCGCGCCAAATACCGCATTTTTCAAGGGTTTTCGAGGGAATTTACCCCGAAAACGACACATTGGACGCACCTGCGACAGCATTTGACCGTCCCGGGGGAGCGGAACGGTCGACAAACGGCTCCACCATTGGGCTTACGCGATGTGCTGGTCGGCGATCAGATGAGGTTGCGCCGGTCCAGCCATCGCATCGCCGCCGCACCCAAGGGGATGCGTACCCAGAAGAACACCACACGGTACAGCAGCGTCGCCGACAGTGCAACACCGGCGGGCACGCCCATCGCGCCGAACGATACGGTCAGTGCCGCCTCGACGCCGCCCAGGCCGCCCGGGGTGGGCACCGACGAGCCGACCGCATTGGCGATCATGAAGATGAAAAACGTTTCGATCGGATTCGTCATGTATCCGAACGCCAGCAGCGCCACCCAGAACCCCAGACCGGTCGCCACGTTGAGCACCAGCATACCTGCGATGCTCGGCAGCAGCTTCACCGGATCGGACAGGGTATCGACCAGTTGGCGGGCATAGGTCTTCACCAACGGCAATATGGTGCGTGCGGCGAAATGCCGCACCGGCGGGATCATCATCGCCACGGCCAGTGTCATCAACACCACGCCAAGCACCACGATCAGGGTGTTCGTCGGGATCATGCTGCTCAACGCGTCGCTGCCGGTGAACAGGCCGACTACCAGCGTGAGCAGCACCGTGCCGACATAATACACGACCAGCACCGCGCCCATGATCGCCGTGGCAGCGGTGTTGCGGTAGCCGCTTTTGCGCAGGAATTGCAGGTTGACAAACGCCGGGCCCACGCCGGCGGGCATCGACACCATTGCGAAGCTTTGCGCCACCTGCGACATGAATATGCCCACGGGATCACGTCGCTGCCTGTCCACGAACGCACCGAGCTCCAACGCGGATCCCAGCCACGCGACGAGTCCGAACGCCAGACAGATCACGGCCATCGCCGGGTTTGCATTGCGCACCGCGGAGATCACCTCGTCGGGCTTGAGCTGCGTGAACATCACGGATACCGCGACCACCAGCAGCGCCAGTCCGATGAACGAGCGCACACTGAACCGCGACAGCGTCACTGGCTCCGTCGTCTCGGCGGCATCCTGCGGCACCAGATCACGCAACCGGGCGCGCAGGTCGTCCAGCACATGGTTGTTCCAGCCGTCCAACGCGCGCGTCGCCTTCGGTATCGCCGCCTTCTGCACGAACGGGATCAGCTCGATGATCGTGTCGACACCCCAGACGCTGCGTCCTGCCGCGACCGCACGTTCCGGGCCGATCAGGGCGGCCAGCAACGCCAGCAGCTGCACTTGGTCGAGTGCCACGTTCGCCGCCGTGCTTGCATCGTCGCCGTTCTGCCATCCCGCAATGATCGGCGTGCCCGACTCAAGCCGGGCCAGTGTGTTCGGCGTGATGCGGCGGTGCGTGTAGCCTCGTCTGTTCGCCACGGACAGGAACCGCATCAGCGCGATCGCGTCCTCATCGCTGATCGTGTTGCGGTTGCATTCGTGCATCGCGTCATTGCCCTGCAGGACCAGAATCGACGATTCTCCCGTATCCGCCACGCCGTAGACGCGCGGCGTGGGCAGACCGCAGTTATGCAGCCCCAGCAGCATCGCCATATGATGCTGCGTGGCCTCGCGCGGGGAACGGTCGCGCCGCGTGGACACGCCGGTGAAACGAATCCACTGCCACAGTTGGCGCATGTATCCGGCCGTATGCGATTGGCTGTCGAGCACCGAGATCACGAAATGGCGGCCACGGTCGTCCTGCGCGTCATAGCGGCGTGAGCGTTCGACCAGATCGTCGTCGAGCGAGGACCGGGACGCGGCTGCGGAAACGGACTCGTCGCTGTCGATATGCCGGGACAGATACACCAGATGCAGATCGATGCCTGCCAAGGCCTGCACCAGCTCCTCGCCCCACACGCCCTGATTCTTGGTGCCGACCGCGAACCGCAGCAGCATGCCGATCAGACGGCCGATCGCGAACGACACCAGCACGCCGGCCACGGAATTGACCGACAGCAGCACCAGCAGCGCCGCCACGGTGTACAGGATGTTCCAGCCCCATTTGACGGTGGATCTTGTACGTCGCGGCCCGCCCGCCGTCAGCAAAGCGGCGGCGCCGGCGTAGAAATCGGGCAACAGACTGGACCCCGTCCAGCTGTTGGGCGAACTCAATGCGGCGATCAGCGTCGCGTCGCCGAAACGCGTCACGGTCAGGGAAATGCCCCACACGGCGCCCAAGGCGGCGAACATCGCCAACACCGACAATGCGGCCTGCATCCATGCGCGACTCAGCAGCAGCTGCGCGACCACCATCACCACGATGGAAACGATGGCCAGCTGCTGCAACAGCGTGGTCGGCAGATCGACCATCCAATTGAGCGCCTGCCCGGCCGTGTGTGCGTCGGTCTCGACGCCGGTGGTGATGCCGCGCAGGTACATGGCCGACAGCATCGCAACGACCGCAAGCACCACGGACGCGCCGGCCCGCAGCAGGTCGCCGACGTCATGGATGCGCCTCGGCGGCACGTCGTCGATGACGGTCGTGGTGACCGGAGCCGTCCCCTCGTCCGTCATCTTCGGAGTGATGTTCGTAAAACGCGATTCCGCCGACGAGGCGGTGCGCTCGTCGGCGGAATCGGTCGCATGCTGTTGATCGCTCATCAGAACCCTTCGCGATTGACTGCGTGCATGTCAGTGCGGCTGGGCCGCCGTTCAGCGGTCGAAATCGACCAGCTTGCTCGCCACGCCCGTGTATGTGGCCGGGGTGAGCACCTTGAGGCGTGCGGCGGTTTCGGGATCGAAGGACTGCTGGTCGATGAACGCCTCGACCTGTTCCTTGTTGATCTCATGGCCGCGCATGAGCTCCTTGACCTTCTCATACGGCTTGTCCATGCCGGGCAGGCCCTTGAGCTCGCAGGCGCGCATCGCGGTCTGGATCGGCTCGCCGAGCACCTCCCAGTTCTCGTCCAGCTCGCGCGAGATCACATGGTCGTTCGGATGGATGGACTTCAGGCCGCCCATGAGGTTGTACAGGGCCAGCTGCGAGTAGCCGAGCGCCGAGCCGATGTTGCGCTGCGTGGTCGAATCGGTCAGATCGCGCTGCCAACGGGACTCCACGAGCGTGGCCGACAGGGTGTCGAGCAGCGAGCAGGAGATCTCGAAGTTCGCCTCCGCGTTCTCGAAGCGGATCGGGTTGACCTTGTGCGGCATCGTGGACGAGCCGGTCGCGCCCTTGACCGGCACCTGCGCGAACACGCCGCGCGAGATGTACATCCACACGTCCACGCACAGGTTGTGCATGATGCGGTTCGCGTGGGAGACGGTCGAATACAGCTCGGCCTGCCAGTCGTGGGATTCGATTTGCGTGGTCAGCGGGTTCCACGTCAGTCCCATGCGGTTCGTGACGAACTCGCGGGAGACGGCGATCCAGTCGACGTCCGGGCAGGCGGCCAGATGCGCACCGAACGTGCCGGTTGCGCCGTTGATCTTGCCCAGGTACTCCTGGTTCTCGATGTGCTTCAACTGGCGGTTGAGACGGTAGACGTAGACCGCGAGCTCCTTGCCGAGCGTGGTCGGCGTGGCCGGCTGGCCGTGCGTGAGGGACAGCAGCGCCTTGTCGCGGTATTCGTCGGCCTTGGCGGCCAGGTGGTCGATGATCTCCTTGAACGCCGGGGTCCAAACCTGCTCCATCGCGTTCTTCACGCAACGGGCGATCGACAGGTTGTTGATGTCCTCGGACGTGCAGGCGAAGTGCACGAGGGTTTTCAACGCGTCGTTGATGTTGGTGAGTTCTTCCGGGGCCTTGTCGATCTGGTCGTCGATGTAGTACTCCACGGCCTTCACGTCGTGGTGGGTGACGGCCTCGTGCGCGGCGTGCTGCTTGATACCCTCGGCGCCGAAGTCCTCGGGGATCGCGCGCAGAAACGCCTTTTCTGCCTCGGTGAACGGCTTGACGCCGTCGATGATCGGCTGGTTGCCGTTGCCGTCGAAGCCGTTCGCCAGCAGGATCATCCATTCGACCTCGACGCGCATGCGCTCACGGTTCAGGGCCGGCTCGCTCAGGTATTCGACGAGCGGAGCGGTGGCGTTGTGGTAACGGCCATCGAGCGGGGTCAATGCGATTGCGGGGGAAATATCAGTAAGCTTCATGGATTCTAGGGTACTTCCAGCCGTGAACCGGACGACAGGGCGGTGTCAACGACAGTCCGGCACATGCCCGATGCGTACGGTATTGCCGAATGCTTCGGCGAAAACGTACGAATGGGCGATGTCAGCGTACGGTATTGCCGAGGTCGTCAGCGGAAACGTACGCGAAGCAGCCGTCAGCGTACGGTTGTGCCGACGGTTCCGGCAATAACGTACTGTGGGACGCGGTACCGTGGAACGATGCGGAGGGAGGCCGGCATGGGTGCGCGCATATTGGTGATCGAGGACGATGCGGACATCAACGAAGTGACCTGCACGCGGTTGAGCCGTGCCGGGTTCGACTGCACGGCCGCATACTCCGGTTCGGAGGCACGGCTGCTGCTGGAACGCGGGGCGACCGGATCGTCGGACGGCGGCTTCGACTGCATCATCACCGACCTCATGCTGCCCGGATTGAGCGGGGAACAGCTGGTGACGATGCTGCGCGAACGCGGGGCCGGCGTGCCGATCATCGTGATCTCCGCACGCGACACCGTCGCCGACCGCGTGACCTTGCTCAAGCTCGGCGCCGACGACTATCTCGTCAAACCGTTCGATCTGGATGAACTCGTTGTGCGCGTCGAAGCGCAGTTGCGCGGACGCGGCTACGGGCATGGCCGCACAACCGACTCGGTTTCCTCGGTCGAGAAAGCACCGGAACCGGTCGCCTCGGATGATCGCGCATCCCTGCTCACCGCCGGCCGCTGGACGCTCAGCCCGGCCGCCCACACGTTCGCCATCGACGGGCGGCCGGTATCCCTCACCAACACCGAATTCAACATCATCGAACTGCTCATGGCCCATCCCAGCACGGTCTTCACCAAACAGCAGGTCTACGAACTGTGCTGGAGGGAACCGTACATGGTCGACGACAACACCGTCACCGCGCACGTGAGCAAGATCCGCGCCAAATTGAAACCCTCCGGCACCGACTCGTATATCAAAACCGTCTGGGGACTCGGCTTCAAGCTCGACGTGTGAGCGTCGTCGATCGTCATACTTTCGCAAGGTTTCCGTGAGACTATCGCATGAGGTGAGTGGCGATTGCGCAAGATCCGTTCCGTACAGTGGGGTGCATCATCCAAGGAAACGTAAGGAAAGGAACGGAAGATGGACGCGATTCGCATACGGTCGCTTGCCAAACGGTACGCCGGCAAACGCGCGGTCGACCATTTCGACATGAGTGTGCCGCAAGGCGCGATCTACGGATTCGTCGGCAAGAACGGTGCCGGCAAGTCGACCGTGATGAAAATGATCGCCGGACTCATCACACCGAGCGGCGGCGAGATCACGCTGTTCGGCAACACGTCCGACGGCGCCGGCAATGCAGGCGGCGGCGTGCAACGCGTCGGCGCGCTCATCGAGAACCCCGGACTGCTGCCGCACATGAGCGCTTTCGACACGATGATGGCACAGGCGCTTGCCCTTGGAGTGGCCGATCCGAAACCCGTATGCCGCGACCTGCTCGACCAGGTCGGACTCGGCACCGTCGGCCGCAAGACAACCGGCGGCTTCTCGCTCGGTATGAAACAGCGGCTCGGGTTGGCGCTCGCCCTCGTCGGCGGGCCGGATCTGCTGCTGCTTGACGAGCCACTCAACGGCCTCGATCCGGACGGTGCGCGCACCATGCGCAATTATCTGGTGCAGCTCAACCAGCAGCGCGGCATCACCATCGTCATCAGCTCGCACGTCCTCGACCAGTTGGAACGCATGTGCACCCACTACGGCGTCATCGCGAACGGCCACATGGTGCGCGAAATGACCGCCGAGCAAGTCCAAGCCGAATGCGGCGACAGCCTTACCGTACGCACCGCCGACACCGCGACCGCGCTCGCCATGCTCGAGGACCGGTTGCCGGACAATCCGACAGATCCGGTGCGCTTCGCCGCCGAACCCGACGGCTCGATCACCATCGCCGGCGGATTCGACGCGGCCGAAGTATCCCGAATCCTGCATGAAACCAACCAAACCATCCTCGAACTGTCCGCGAAATCGCACGACATGGAAGACTTTTTCGTCGCTCTCATGGACGACGCCCATACGGAAGGGAGCCGATGATGCTCAACTTACTGCGTTCCGACCTGTACCGACTCATCCACGGCCGTAAATTCTGGGTCGTCACCATACTGGTCATTCTGCTGACCGCCGGTCTGCTCACTACGCTGATGCTGCTCGGCGCCGCCACGGGAGCTGCGCAAACCGACACCGACGGCGTTTCGGTCACGACTAATGCCACCGCCGGATTGGCGGCGACCGCCCGCATGATGGACTCGCATACCGCGATGCTGGCCAGTTCGGGATTGGGCGGCGGTTCCGTGTTGGCTGTGTTCGTCTCCGTGCTGGCAGTGCTCGTCGTCATGGACGACTGGGATGCCGGATTCGTCAAGAACCTCGTCTCCGGTCGTCCGAGCCGGACTGCCTACATCGCCGGCCGATTGCTGCTGTCGGTGCTGCTGTCCGTATGGAACGCGGTCGTGGCTATCGCCTCGCTGGAACTGGCCTGCTTTGTGCTCGGCGTGCGGTTCCGTCGTACGGAGAGTTTCGGCTCGTATCTTGGGTTCTGCGGCTTGAAGATACTGGGCGCGGCCACGCTTGTGCTGATCGTCGTCGCCGTGACGATGATCGTGCGGAGCAAGGCGTTCGGCATCGCCGCCGCGGTGCTGGTCGGCGCGGGCATCATGGGATCGATGACGAACATCGTATTGTCGGTGATCGCCGCGTATGCGCCGTGGACCGGGCAGTTGACGCAATGGCTGCCGTCAAACAACGCGAAACTGTATTCCGACAGTGCCGGACTGTTCGCCACGACGGCCGGCGGCATGTCGCTCGGCATGCCGGTCTGGGCACATGCGCTGATCTGCTTCGCCGGCTGGATCATCCTGTCCGTCGGCGCGACGCTTCTCGTCAACCGCCGTCGCGACGTGTGCTGACAATCGTTGCCATGGTGATTGTGGGGTTGCTGGTCGGACTGGTTGCGGGGATCGCGATCGGGGCGGCGGTGTATGAACGCGAGATGCGGCGGATGGCCAGGTTTCTGCGTGATCGACCGGCGGGAAGCAACGCGCGGCTGAACGTGGAACTGCCCAGCGGGGCGAGCCGTGAACTGGCACGGGAGATCAACGTGCAACTGGATGCGATACAGGGCGAGCGGATCGCCGCGATGGCCAAGACGCAGGAGTTCCAGCGTGATCTGTCGTCGTTGGCGCATGACGTGCGCACGCCGCTGATGGGCGCACAAGGTCATATCCAACTGGCGATGACGAAGGATCTGTCTGCGGATGACGGACGTCACCTGACGGTGGCGCTGCAGAGGCTGGATGACATGCGCGGGTTGCTCGACCAGCTGTTCGCCTATGCGCGGGCGAATGATCCCGATCGCACGCTGGATCTTGAGCCGGTTGCCGTGCAACCGCTCGTGGCGGAGGTGCTGGTCGGCCATTATCCCGAGTTTGAGGAACGCGGCTGGGAGCCGACCGTCGACTTCGACGACGAACGGTTCACGCTGGAGGCTGACCGGACCGCATTGCGTCGCATCGTCGACAACCTCGTCACCAACGCGTTGCGGCATGGCAGCGGCGCTCCCGTGATCACGCAACGCGGCGATGCCGTCTCGTTCTCCAATCCGATCAGCGCCGAAGCTGCTGCCGGCATCGATGCCGCCAAACTGTTCGACCGGTTCTATCAGGCCGACGATTCGCGCGGCACACACGGCTCCGGCTTGGGACTCGCGGTCGCACAGTCCCTGGCCCGGGCCATGCATCTGCATCTGGCGGCACGCATCGACCGAGATCCTGATACGAGAACCAGCGGGATTGTCATCGTCCTCGAACCGGCACCTGGCATCATGCGTTCTTGACGACCCGACCGGGTGAAAAACCGGCGTTTCCCGGTCAGTCGTCTGCGAGCGTATCCGTATCGATGCGGTGCGGAGACGGGGCGGTGGTGATGCCTCCGTGCATCATGCGGCCGCGATAGTAGCGGGTCTCCTCAAGCTCGCCGTCAATGACCTGCTGGAAATGCCGTTCGTGCGCGTCGACGGCGGGAGAGCCCAGGTCGGAGGCATTCCGATAGGCGGCCTGATGGTATTTGAGCCAGTGCGTGATCTCCTTGTCGTCCGGAGCGTCCTTGACTTCGGCGCCGGCGTAGTCGCGGCTCCACGACGACGATGCGGTGCCGGGCATGCAGGCCACGTCATCGTCGACCGTGCCGGTCGTGATGCCGTTGGCGGTTTTCGTCGCATAGCCGTGGACGGTCAGCCAGTTTTCGGTCGTGGGATTCGCGGCCCCGTCGAGCGCGGCGACCAGTTCGTCCTCCATTTCGATGCTGGTCACCCACGTCTTCGACGGGATCGGATGATTCGCGACCGGGGAACCGGCCGTCACCACATGCTCGATGGTGTACTGATCGGCCATATCCGCGGCGATCGCCGCGGCGACGATCCCGCCTTGGGAGTGGCCGATCAGTGCGACCGGCTCGTCGGAGCCGATGCCGGCCTGACGCATTGCCTCGACCACCATGCGCGCACTGTCCGCGTTCATACGTTGTTCGGGATCGTCGCTCATCAACTCGACGTTCTGCGCCCATCCGAACGGCGAATCGTCCTCGCCGTCCGTGCCTGGGATCGTTACGAGCCAGCCCACCGAATCGTCCGCTCGCCGGTACTTCTGGATCGCTATCGTCGCATAGTCCAAACCACTGTTCAGCTCGATCGTGCCGAGCCGTTCCTCGGCCAGCCGGCGCAGGTTCTCCAATGCCTGTGAGACGGATGAGGACGCGCCCACCACCGGCGCCCTGCTCGAGACCTCCTGCACGTCGAGCATGTCGCCCTGCCTGAGATCCTTCCACGGCTTGGTGACCCGCGCTATCCGGCCGGCCGCCACGTTCACCTCGTCGGTGCGGCCGATCCCGCCGATCGGATTGATGCCGCCCACGAACGCGCCCAGACCGCTCATCAGTCCCTCGTGCGTCTTGGCCGACGAGGTCAGTCCCCAGATCGGGTTGAACCGGCCTTCATGTAGGGATCCGGCGAGCATGCCTCCGCCGGCCAGCGCGGCCCCGCCGGCGGCCGAGAACTTCGGCTGGCTTGACGATATGCCTTGCAGCAGCTCGTTGAGCAGACGGGTCGCCCATGATTCCGACTCCGCATACAGCGAGTGCGCCCGGATCAGTAGCAGGGCCATGCCCGACAGTTCGTCGGCGATCAGACGACACCGGTTCGCATGGTCGGTGCATCGTTCCACCAGGCGGGCGTACGGCAGCGTGGCATGTCCGGGCATGGCGGTTGAGGGACTGCCGGACGCGAGCGTGGCGCACAACGGCACGCTGAACCGTTGCTGCGTCAGCCGCAGCGCCGCGGTGGACCATGCATTCGAGACCGCGCGCCAATCGGACGACGCGTCATGCAAAGCCCGAGCGGCGGCCCGGTATTCCTCGAACGCCGCAGACGAATACCGTCGTCCGCCGTGAATGACCGAAGTGACCTGCCATCCCATCATGCACCGCCGGTCCATGCCAGACGGTGCGTGACGGCGGCGTCATCGCACATGCGCCGGGCTTGCGCATCACAGTCGGACAGTCGTCGCCGGAACAAGGTGGCGGCATTGCCCTCCCAGGCGATATCCGAGGATCGCACATGCGCGGCCGCGGCATGCGCCGCCGCGTCGACCGTGCCACGTTCATGCATGGCGATCAGATCGCGGCCGTCCGTCACGACGGCGCGGCAGGCACATGCGGGAGACGATGCGCCGAAGAACGGGAACCCGCCGCTGACCTCGAACGGGCTGGACGTGGGGAATGACGATGCCGATTGCGGGAAATATGCGTTGTTCATGTTCTCATTGAACGGGATGCGGCTGGGCCCGTCCAACGGATACGGGACTGTGGACGCAATCGGCGGTCATCGGCGTGTTGTGGATAAGTCGCGGTGGATAATTCCATCCACAATGAGCCGCATTTCGGTACCGAACCGATTCACGGCACCGAGATACGGCTCGGACGTCAGCGTCAAGCCGCAGCCGAACAACTCACCAAGGCTTAGAACTGTTACCGGTGTTGTTCGTCGTTTCGGACTGCGATCCGTCGGCCGACGACCCATCTGCGGGAGCGTTCTGTCCGTTGGACTGCAGCAGTTCCTCCACCTGACGGCGCTGCTCGTCGGTCAGGCCGGACTGCGCCGAGCCGGAATCGTCCTGCGTCTGGTCGTTCGTGCCGCTCTGCCCCTCGGCCGTCTGGCCGTTCTGCTGATCGGTCTGCTCGCTCAGCCGTTGCCGTACCAGCTGCGTCAGTTTGGCGGAAACGTCGGCGTTCCTGGCGATCGCGTCACGTATCGACGGCAGCAGCACCGCACCGGCGGCCGCAGCGTCGCGGAACTGCGCGTCCGTCTGATCCTGCAGCGTGCTGAGCGCGTTGTAGTCCGGCGTCTCGGCGTTGACCGCCGCGATATGCTCCGTCAGATCGTCCGTGGCTCGGTTGAACGTGTCCACGGCGCGCAGGTTCACCGCCGCGAGCACTCCGAATACGACGAACACTGCGGCCGCCACGCCGAGCGCGACCCGCACCGCCAATCCCGCCCGAGCCTTGCGGGCCGAAGTCGTATCGCTCATATCAGCCTCCTCGACAATGCCAGCCACGAACCCGTCTCCCATGCCAGCAGCACCAGCGCGAGCAAGGCCAACGGCCAGACTACCGCGGTGGCGCGCGTGCGCTCTTTTACCGTTCGAGTGACCTGCCAGCGCGACGACAGTTCCTTGGACTGTCCTTCCGCCATGGTCGTGGTCGCGTTCACCGCAAGATACGATCCGCTCAGCTCGTCCGCGATGTCGCGCAGGTTCGTCTCATCCATGCGCGAGATGCCGGGCTGACCGGTGTCGGGATCAGTGACCCATGACCCGTCCTGCGTCTGTCCGCCGTCGGCTCCGTCCCGTATGACCGGGATCCTGCCGCCCTCCGTCGAACCCACGCCGACCGTGAACCCGTCGTTCACGTACTTGCGCAGCGTCGAATACGAACGCCGCGTCGTCGTTCCGGTCTCTTCGCCGTCGCTGATGAGATACACGATGATCGCGTCGTCCGGCCTGGATTCGTGCATCGCCTTGAGATTGACGAGCAGCTGGTCGAGGGGCGCGTCCAACGACGAACCCGCCGACACACTGGTCGCCTCCACGCCCAGCGTGTTCGCCCAGTTGCCGATCGCGCGCGCATCGGGGGTCAGCGGCACGTCCACCGTGCCGGACGAGCCGAAGCGCAATCCCATGAAACTGGCATCGGGGTACATCGCCGTGATATCGGCGACGGCACGCTTCGCGGCGTCGAGCCTGCTGATCGTCTCGTCCGAACCGTAGTGGGCGTCCGCAACGGCCATCGAACCGGTCACATCGACCGCGATGACCACGTCGGTCGCGTTGACGGCCTGGCTGGTCGTCGTCGAGACGATGCTGGGCGTGAGCGCCATCACCGCGAGCGTCACGCACAATGCCACGCGCCGTACGCAGGCCGCCACCGTCTCGTCGCTCGATCCGCGGTGCCGCACATGCACGATCACCGCGGCCGCCGCAAACGCCATCATGACCGTCGTCAGAACGATGCCGGCCGGCCAGCCGAGCGCGGGGGAGAACGTAAGATTCGTCAACATGCCGGTGAACGTCATCGACGCAACCTCCAAGCCAGGATCATCCAAACGGCTGTCACCACCGCAAGCGCGAGCGTCCACCAACCGGGGGCGTCGGTCACCGCGGCCTTGGCATCCGTCTGGCTGGCGGCCTCGCGCCTGTGGTTGATCTCGCGCACCAGCTGGCTGACGCTTGAGCCGTTCGACTGCGTGAGGAACATGCCGCCGTGCGCTTCGACGAGATTCCTCATATCGGTGGTCGTGGCCTCCGATTCGCTTGATTTCGGCCCCGAGAACAGGCCATCCACGGTGATGCCGGCACCGGAGACGAGGTCGAGGGCCGCGCTGAGCGTGTAAGTCGGGTCGCCGGAGACGACGTTATCGGTCGCCAGCACGATCGACGCGGCACGCTGGCGCTGCGCACCCGTGCCGGACGACGACCCGTAGGCGAATCCGGGCAGCATCGCCGCACAGCTGACCACGCCGTCGCCAATCAGCGAGGTCGCGTTCGTGCGGTTCTGCGTGCCGTCGAGCCAGTCGGAGATCTTCTGGTACTGTTCGTCGCTCATCTTGTCTATGTCGTCCTGCGTTTCGACCCCCTTGAGTATCTCGGCGGCCGATTCGAGTTGGGAGGCGACCAGATCGTAGTCGTCGGTCAGCGGGAACACGGTGCGCGACGTGGAGTTGAAGATGCTCAGTCCGATACGCTCACCTTGGAAATGGGACACGAGATCACGGTATGTTTCGATGACCTCGCGGTCATACGGCAGCGTGGAGCCGGATACGTCGAGACACAGCACGATGTCGCGTTTGCTGGCCCGTTCCTCGCTCACGTCGATGGAGGATGGACGCGCGACCAGCACGACGGCCAATGCGCCGGCTACGACGAGCAGTGCGACGGCGACGCGGTTGAGCGTGCGCCAGCGTCGCAACTGACGTGCGGCATGTTCGGTCGCCAGATCGTCGTCCAACGAGAACACGGGCGCGTCGTCGGCACGATCCCGCACCGGCCGGGAACAGACGACGATCAGTATGATCACGGCCACCGCAACCAGAACCGCGGCCAACGCGGCCCACGGCCATTGCCAGGTCAGCGTCGAGGACTGCATCAGCGCCACCTTTCCATCAGATTCGACACCCAGCCGGCCGCCTCGTCCACACTCGTCTCACCCGCGAGACGATTCAGCCCGGCATCGGCGAACTCCGCGGGGTACAGCGCCGAAATCGTCTGCTTGAGCAGATCGAAGCTACGGCGGTTGCCGTCCGTGCGCGGCAGCACGACAAGATCGCTCAGCGTGCTGGCTCGCATGTCCATGCCGCTCGCCTCGCTCGCGAACCGTCTGGCGACATCGGCGAGCTCGACGAACGACTCCTCCCGCGACAGGGAACCGTCATGATAACGGCGCACGACGTCGTCGACGATCCGCCGCCAACGAGCCAGCATGCCGTCGTCGACGTGGACACCGCGCGCGCCGCGACGGGCAACGATCTTTTTCGGACGCGACAGCAGCACGATCGCGACGATCAGCATGGCTGCCATCGCCGCGCATGAGACGACAACGGCGATCAGCGGCGCGCCCAGATCGAGTCGACCGACCGGATTCAACCCGTCCGTGCCATCGGCAAGCAGCATGACGGTCATCGCACACCTCCGGAACGTATCTCATTGAACGCGGGCGAAACGGTGGCCAGCGACACCAGCTGCACGAACTCGTCGAACATCGCCTCGCTGGACGCGCCTCGAATCATGCGCGAGCCGCACCGGGCCAGCTCCCGCTGCAGTGAGGCGGCCACGAACCCACGGTGCACGTTCACCTGTTCGGCGCTTGCCGCGTCGCGCAGGAACGAGGGAACACGCCGGCGGCGCACGCCGTCGACGACCGTCATGCCGGCATGGCCGACGAACGGGTTGATCGTGGCCACGTCGATGAGCACGACCGGATGCGTGCGTGCAATGCGACCGATAAGCGCGACATGCCGTTGCCCGAGGGCATGCTCGTCGGTGGCGAGCACGATCAACGCGTCTCGGTCCCGGATACGCCGCGCGTATTCCAACAAGGCGTCGATGTTGCGTTCGTGCGCCCACTCGCGTTCCAACGCCTGATCAAGCGTGCGCTCGAACTGGCTGAACCCTCCATGGAACGGCACGCGCGTGATGCTCGCCGCATCGCCGAACACCAGCGAGATATCGTCGGATCGACGCAACGACAACGCCGCGAACATACGCAGCGCGTTCGCGGCGATCTGCCATGCCTGTTCTCCGCCTTCGCACGCGCCGGTCATCTCGCGGCCGACGTCGAGCAGCAGCCAGACGCGGCTCGTTGCCCGACGTTCGCGCTGGGCGGCCATCGGGCGTCCCAGACGGGCGCTCGCCTTCCAGTCGATGGCGCGTGCCTCGTCGCCGGGGCCGTAGACATGGATGTCCATCACGTCGTCGTTGCCGCCACGACGGCCCGAGGCGTGCTCTCCCTCAAGGACGCCCAACGCCTTGCGCACGGTCGGCAGGCTCAGCGATGTGCCGAGGGATTCGATTTTCCTGCGAATCGGATCCTCGTTCGGCGTGCGTCCGATCATGGAACCGGAACCGCCTTGACGATCGAATCGACCACCTGATCGGCGCTCACGCCGTCAGCCAGCGCCTCGAACGTGAGCATGATGCGGTGGCGCAGCACCTGATGCGAGAACGCCTTGATGTCTTCGGGCACCACGTAGTCACGTCCGGCCAGCAGGGCGTTCGCCTGTCCGATGCGTGTCAGGGCGATCGAGGCTCGCGGGCTCGCCCCGAGCCTGACCAGCTGCGCCAGCCCCTTGACCGGGTGCGTGCCCGCGCCACGCGACGTCGCGGCCATATCGACCGCATACCGCATGATCGCATCCGATACATGCACGCGTCGCGCAGCCGCGCGCAGGAACTCGACATCGCGGATCGACAGCACGTCGGGAGCCAGCGTGGACGGATCGAGCGTATCCGAACCGCGACGGGTAAGCATCGCCAGCATGCGGGCCTCCTCGTCGGCACTCGGATAGGTCATCACCGCCTTCATCATGAAGCGGTCCATCTGGGCCTCGGGCAGGTTGAACGTGCCCTCCTCCTCGATGGGGTTCTGCGTGGCGATCACCATGAACGGCTTGGGCAGTTCGATGCGCTCGCCGCCGATGGTGGTCGCGCCTTCGGCCATCGCCTCGAGCATCGCGGACTGGGTCTTCGCGTTGGAACGATTGATCTCGTCGAGCAGCACGAAGTTCGCATGGATCGGGCCGATCTGCGTGGTGAACCGCTGCGAGGCGAAGTCGAAAACCTGCGTGCCCACCAGATCGGACGGCATAAGATCAGGCGTGCATTGGACGCGCTTGAACGTGCCGGACACCGAAGTGGCGAGCGTCTGCGCGGCCGTGGTCTTCGCCAGTCCCGGCACCGATTCGATGAGGATGTGGCCGCCGGCCACAAGCGTGACGATGAGCGACTCGCGCAGGTTGTCCTGTCCGATCAGCGTGGCCGCGAAGCGTGAGCGCAGACGGTCGGCAAGCTGACGGGCGCGGGCTACATCGTCCGCGGCCAGACCGACCGTCGAGGATGGCTGCGGTATGGCCGGCATCGCGGGCGCGGCGGGAGGCATGGCGGAGCCGGGCTGCGGCGGAACGTTCGGTTGCATCGGAAATAAAGGCATGCGCCCCACTGTAACCGCACTTGCTGAGATTTGATTTCAGCTGTGGGCGGGAAGGGTCCAGTCCACAGGCTCGGCGCCCATGGCCTTGAGGGCGGCATTGACGCGGGAGAACGGCTTGGATCCGAAGAAGCCCCGCGAGGCGGACAGCGGGCTCGGATGAGGGGATTTGATGATGACCGCGTTCGTCAGCAGCGGTTCGAGCGTCTGCGCGTTGCGTCCCCACAGGATGGCCACCAGCGGTTTGGGCTTGCCGTCGGCGTCGGTGCGCGCGTTCAGCGCCCGGATGGCGGCATCGGTGATCTGCTCCCAGCCCTTGCCCTGGTGTGAGTTCGGCCTGCCGACGCCGACCGTCAGACATCTGTTGAGCAACATCACGCCCTGATGCGTCCACGGCGTCAGATCGCCGTTGGCCGGTACCGGCACGCCCAGGTCGTCGACCAGCTCCTTGTAGATGTTGATCAGACTCTTCGGCAGCGGCCGTACGTCGGGCGCGACGCAGAAGCTCAAACCCACCGGATGCCCCGGCGTGGGATACGGGTCCTGGCCGACGATCAGCACCTTGATCGAATCGAACGGGATCGTGAACGCCCTGAGGATATTGCGGCTCGCCGGCAGGTAATGGCGTCCCGCGGCGAGTTCGGCGCGCAGGAAATCGCCCATGCGGTGCACGTCGGGCTCCACCGGGGCGAGCGCTTCGGCCCAGCCGGCCTCGACGAGTTGCGACAGCGGTTTGACATGAGTTGCATCCATGTGAAAATACTGTAGGCGTACCGCCGGTCGTCCGCGTCGCCGAGCGCCTCGACCGGTTCCGCCGGCCGCTTGGGCAAGGTGGCGGTTAGACTCTTGACTAGCTGTGTATGGAAGGGCTGATATGGCGAAACAAGACAAAGCGACCTACGATTCGTATGCTCCCGATATGTTCGACAACCCGCCGGTCGGGCCGGTGGGCGTTCATCGTGGGCCTCGTTCGCTGGGCGCGCGTGTCGCCCCGTATCTCACCGTGCTTGTCATCGCGATCCTCGCCGGTGCACTGACCTGGAGTGTCGTGACGGGCGAGTTCTCCAAGGTGCTTGGCCTGTCGAGCGGGTCCGACGCCACCACTTCGCAGACCAGCGGCGGTTCGTCGGATCAGGCCTCCACGTCGGGTTCCGGCACCGGCTCGGATACCGGTTCCGATGACTCCTCTTCCTCCTCGAATACCGAAGCCAATACGGATAGTTCGGATTCCACCGACGGCGACGGCACGACGGACAGCCAGTCGAGCGAGCAGAACGCCGATTCCCAGAACGGTGACCAGAGCGCGCAGGTGAACAAGGCGGCCTCGGTGCGTGTCGTGAACGCCTCCGGTATCAACGGATACGCCGGCCAGAAGAAGACCGCACTCGAAACGGCCGGATACACGTCCGTCGAGGCCGCGAACCCGACCTCGAGCGATCTGCCGACGGCCAATGTCGTGTGGTATCAGAACGACACGGACAAGGCGACCGCCGAGGACGTTGCCGCCACGCTCGGCATCTCCGACGTGCAGCAGGCGACCGGTCTGGACGTGTCCGTGGTGGTCGTGCTGCTCAACTGAGCGCGATGCGCGCCGCGCATCGTCGCGGCCGCATAGTGACCGGTTCCGGCCCGTGAAGCCGGACGACGAATGCGCTTCGTCCCGCCACTCGCTACAATAGGGATAGTCGCAAGGCGGGGGGAGTGCGATTTGTGCTGTGTGTGTTCTCTTCCTTTGAGTCTGCGATGTTCGGATTACCAAAGAAAGAATGGTTATGGCACACGGAACCGTGAAGTTCTTCAGCGCAGGAAAGGGTTACGGCTTCATCAACCCGGATGATGGTGGCGATGATGTGTTTGTCCACTACTCGGTGATACAGGCCGATGGATTCAAGACGCTGGACGAAGGGGACAAGGTCGAATATGAGGCCGAGCGCGGCCCCAAGGGCATGCAGGCAACCAAGGTGATCAAGCTGTAGGGATCGTCTTGTTCGACAGTCTTCCGGCAATCAGCCCCGAACGCATTCGCTTGCGTTTCGGGGCTGATTTCGTATGCGGACAGTTTGCCGTAAGCACAATCGCCGGCCGAGCGGTTGGCACTCGGGCACCGAGAGTGCTAATCTCCCAATTAGCACTCGGAAGGCGAGAGTGATAACCGGCAGCTGACGGCCGGTCCCCGCCCGGCGTCTTCCGGTGAAAACAAGTACCGTGAAGCCATTTGGAGGATATCAACCATGGCAAAGATCATTTCGTACGACGAGGAAGCTCGCCAGGGAATGCTCGCGGGCCTCGACAAGCTCGCCAACACCGTCAAGGTCACCCTTGGTCCGAAGGGCCGCAACGTGGTGCTCGACAAGACCTATGGCGCGCCGACCATCACCAACGATGGCGTCTCCATCGCCAAGGAGATCGATCTTGAGGATCCGTACGAGCGCATCGGCGCCGAGCTGGTCAAGGAAGTCGCCAAGAAGACCGACGACGTCGCCGGCGACGGCACCACCACCGCTACCGTGCTGGCTCAGGCCCTCGTGCACGAAGGTCTCAAGAACGTGACCGCCGGCTCCAACCCGATCGCGCTGCGCCGCGGCATCGAGAAGGCCACCGAGGCCATCGTCAAGGAGCTGAAGGCTTCCGCCAAGGAAGTCGAGACCAAGGAAGAGATCGCCGCGACCGCGACCATCTCCGCCGGTGACGAGGAGATCGGCGACAAGATCGCCGAGGCGCTCGACAAGGTCGGCGAGGACGGCGTCGTGACCGTCGAAGACAACCAGGGCTTCGGCCTGGACCTCGAGTTCACCGAGGGCATGCGCTTCGACAAGGGCTACATCTCCGGCTACTTCGCCGCGGGCTCCGAGAACCAGACCGTGTCGTTCGATGACCCGTACATCCTGCTGACCACCAGCAAGATGTCGAGCATGACCGACTTCACCCACATCGCCGAGCAGGTCGTCAAGACCGGCAAGCCGCTGCTGGTCATCGCCGAGGATGTCGACGGCGAGGCCCTGGCCGGCATGGTCATCAACCACACCCGTGGCGCGATCAAATGCTGCGCCGTCAAGGCCCCGGGCTTCGGCGACCGCCGCAAGGCCATGCTGCAGGATATGGCCATCCTGACCGGTGGCCAGGTCGTCTCCGACGATCTGGGCCTCAAGCTCGACTCCGTGGATCTGTCCATGCTCGGCTCCGCCAAGAAGGTCACCGTGACCAAGGACGAGACCACCATCGTGTCCGGCGCCGGCTCCGCCGATGAGATCGCCGCTCGCGTCGAGCAGATCCGTGGCGAAATGGCCAACACCGATTCCGACTACGACCGCGAGAAGCTGCAGGAGCGCCTGTCCAAGCTCGCCGGCGGCGTGGCCGTCATCAAGGTCGGTGCCGCCACTGAAGTCGAGGCCAAGGAGCGCAAGCACCGCATCGAGGACGCCGTGCGCAACGCCAAGGCCGCCATTGAGGAAGGCCTGCTGCCCGGTGGTGGCGTGGCCCTGATTCAGGCTGCAGCCAAGGCCGAGAAGGACGTCAAGCTCGACGGCGACGAGGCCACCGGTGCCGCGATCGTGTTCCGTGCGATCGAGGCCCCGATCAAGCAGATCGCCGAGAACGCCGGCCTGTCCGGTGACGTCGTCATCGACAAGGTTCGTGCGCTGCCTGCCGGCCAGGGCCTGAACGCCGCGACCGACACCTACGAGGATCTGCTGGCCGCCGGCGTCGCCGACCCGGCCAAGGTGACCCGTTCCGCGCTGCAGAACGCCGCCTCCATCGCCGGCCTGTTCCTGACCACCGAAGCCGTGGTGGCCAACAAGCCGGAACCGCCGGCAGCTCCGGCCGCCGGCGCCGGCGCCGACATGGGCTACTGATCCCGTCGGTGACCGACTGATCTCAGGGAGACTCCCCATTGGGGGAGTCTCCCTTTTTTCGTCATCATGCAGTGAACAGACGTGCCGCCTGCGCTTCGGCTTCGGCGTAGACGCTGGAAGCGGACGCCAGCGCACGCTGGATCGATTCCAGCGACTGCTCCATCTGCTGTTGTGCGGCGCGCCACTGCTCGGCGACGGACGCGAACTGCGTGGCGGCGCCACCGCGCCAGACGCCCTGCAGATGATTGAGATTGGCGTACATGCCGTTGACCGCCTGACGGATCGCGTTGACCGACGCGTTCACGGCCGCCGACGAGGACTGGATCTGCTCGGAATCCACTTGATACTGGGGCATGGCGTTCTCCTTTCCGAAAGAACGGGTTGTGTGTGGTTATGACAGCGACCGGATGCTTGGCGAAGCCGGCCGCTAAGGTGGACGATATGACAGATCACGAAATCGCAGCGACGAAAACGACCTATGTGGTCGAACGGTATTCTCACGGCGTGTCGCCAGTATTCGCAGTGCTTGCGGCGTTGCTCACCCTGATTTTGTGTTTTGGAAATTGTTCCGCGATCGCTCTCGCCGACGATACGGGTACGACGAATGACGCCACCGGCGGCGATTCGTCATCCGATACGTCAGGTACCACATCCACCTTCACCGACGACGTCACCGACGTCAACAACCTGTTTGGTTCCGACCTGACCAAAGTGACCGATGCGATCAAAACGACCAAGGACGAGACGGGTGTCACGGTACGACTGATGTACATACCGAGCTTCGGCACGACGAGTAAGCCCGCCAAATGGGCGAGCGACGTGCTGGAGGCCATGTCCCCGGCCAAAAACACGGTGATGCTGGCCGTGGCGTCCAACGACGGCAACCTGGTGGTGGCCGTTTCGTCGAATTCCGAGGAATGGCTGAAAAAGCAGCAGACCGTGGACGACCTGTCGAAGGCCGCGGCCGATCCGTTGCTGGAAAGTACGCCGGACTGGGCCGGGTCGGCCATCGCGATGATGGACGAGCTTGTCAAGCAAAGCAAGACCGCGACCTCGAGTTCCTCGGTGACGGTCGGCATCGTCGTGATGGTCGTAGTGCTGGCCGTGCTGGTGACGATCATCGCCGCGGCCATTGTGATCCGCCGCCGCATCAAGCGTAAGGTGATGAGGATGGCTGCGGAGCGTAGGAAAAACGCAGCCGACTCCGGTGAAGAGACCGGCGACGATGAGGAGCACCTCAGCCGCAAGGAGATCCGCATGCGCCGCAAGGCCGGCATGTGGAAACAATAAAATCTACAGACGGCATTCAGGAAACCTTCAGATCGGCGCGACATGCTGGGAGGCATGAGTAAGCCTATTGAAGCATCGATCGTAGTTGTGGACGACGAGCCCTCCATCCGCGAGCTGCTCGTCGCCTCCTTGCATTTCGCCGGTTTCGAGGTCGCCACCGCGGCTTCGGGCTCCGAGGCCATCGAGGTTATCGAGAAGACGGATCCCGATCTCATCGTGCTTGACGTGATGTTGCCTGACATCGACGGCTTCACCGTGACGCGTCGCATCCGTCAGGAAGGCATCAGCGCGCCCGTGCTGTTCCTCACCGCACGCGACGACACGCAGGACAAGGTCATGGGTCTGACCGTCGGCGGCGACGACTACGTCACCAAGCCGTTCAGCCTCGAGGAGGTGGTCGCCCGCATCCGCGCGATCCTGCGCCGCACCCGCGAGCAGGTCGAGGACGACCCGATCATCCGCGTCGGCGACCTCGAGATCAACGAGGACTCGCACGACGTGTCACGCGCCGGCCAGCCGATCGACCTGAGCCCGACCGAATACAAGCTGCTGCGCTATCTCATGGACAATGAGGGTCGTGTGCTCTCCAAGGCGCAGATTCTCGACCACGTCTGGCAGTACGACTGGGGCGGCGACGCGGCCATCGTCGAATCGTACATCTCGTACCTGCGCAAGAAGGTGGACGGCATCACCTACACCGACGCCAATGGCGAAACGCGCAAGGTCACCCCGCTGATCGAAACTAAGCGCGGCATCGGCTACATGATCCGCGAACCGAAGACCGCACCCGGCGCATGAGCAACGAATCGCAGCAACCCACGGGCGGCGCACCATCGAACGGCACTCCCATGAACGGGAACCCGGCGAACGGTGCGCCGCAGCCGTCTCCCGCACCTGCTTGGCAGCCGCAACCGGCCTCGCCGCAGCCGTCGGCAGCTACGCAGTCCCAACCGTCGTCTCCGGCCTCGCAGCCGCAGTCGTCGCCTGCCGCACGGTCCGCGGCTCATGCCACGTCGAGCGCCACGGCACCGGCCGTCGCCGCACCGACCAAGCCGAACTGGTTCCAACGTCACGTACGCCGTCGCATCGACGCGGTCCCGCTGAGCACCAAACTCGTCGCCTGCATCATCGTGCTGCTCACCATCGGCTCGTTCGCCCTATCGTTCTCCATTCGCCAGCTCGTCAGCAGCTACCTGATGGAGAAAACCGACAAGCAGCTGTCCAACCAAAGCGAGTTGGTCGTCAACGCGGCCGACATTCTCGCCAAAACCGACCCCAGCCAGTCCAATTTCGGACTTAATGACTACTACGTGCAGCTGCGCGATCTCAACTACAAAATCGTGCGCGTGCCGCTCAAGCCCACGTCCACCAACGGCACGACCAGCATCGCGCCGCTGCTGCCGGACGACGGGTCGATGGGATCGGTGCAGCTCGGCGTACCGTTCACCACCACCGCGGTCGTGACGACCACTACGGTGTCAGGCCAGAACGGTCAGAACGGCAGCAACCAGAACGGCAACGGCCAGAACAATGGCCAGAACAGCCAAGGCAATACGGACGGCGATTCGCAGGGCAATCAGGATAATTCCGACGCCCAGAACACGCAGTCCCAGCAGGGGCAGATCACCGTCACCAAGACGAATACGCCATGGCGTGTGCTTGTCCTGCCGACCATCGACAAAAATGGAACTCCCAGCGGTTACGCGTTCATCGCGCTGCCGCTCAAGGACGTGGTCGACACCACCAACACGCTCACCCGATACAGTGCGATGGTCGGCATCGCGGTCGTGCTGCTCGGCGCGGCGATCGGTACGCTGCTCGTGCAGACCACGCTCACCCCGCTCAAGCGCATCGAGAAGACCGCCGCGAAAATCGCCGCCGGCGACCTGAGCCAGCGTGTGCCGTCCGCGCCGGAAAACACTGAGGTCGGCTCGCTCGCCGCGTCGCTGAACGCCATGCTCGCCCGCATCGAACAAAGCTTCCATGAGCAGCAGGAAACGACCGAGAAAATGAAGCGGTTCGTCTCCGACGCCAGCCACGAGCTGCGCACGCCGCTCGCGGCCATCCACGGCTATGCGGAACTGTACAAGATGCAGCGCGAGTTCCCAGGGGCCCTCGAGCGTGCCGACGAGTCGATCGAGCACATCGAGGCGTCCAGCGCTCGCATGACCGTGCTCGTCGAGGATCTGCTCTCGCTTGCGCGCCTCGACGAAGGCCGCGGCATCGACCTGACCCAGCAGGTGCCACTCACGTCGATCGTGTCGGACGCTACCGAGGACCTGCACGCGCTCGACCCCGAACGCGGCATCCGTTCGGGACGGCTCGATCTGGTGCCGTCCGAGGATGGCAGCGGTTCACGATTCGTGTTCGAGGAAGGGGACATGCCGCAGATCACGCTCTCCGGCGACGGATCGCGCCTGCGCCAGGTTGTCACCAATATCGTCGGCAACATCCATCGCTATACGCCGGCCGACTCTCCGGTCGAGGTATCGATGGGCGTGCTGCCCGCGTCGATCAGCCCCGAATCGCTGGCCCGTATGCCCGCAACCGAAGCCTCGATGAAGCATCTGGTCGAAGCGGTCGAGGTCGGCCAGACCATGCACGTCGGCATGAACTACGCGTTCGTCCGGTTCTCCGACCACGGTCCCGGCGTGCCCGAGGCGTCGCGTTCGCAGATCTTCGAGCGGTTCTACACCGCCGACCCGTCGCGTGCCAGGCTCAAGGGCGGTACCGGGCTCGGCATGGCGATCGCGCTGTCGGTCGTCAAGGCGCATCGGGGGTTCATCTGCGCGTCCGGCTCTCAGGGAGGCGGACTGACGCTGACGGTGGTGCTGCCGATCGCCCCGGTCGAGCCGCAGGTCGGCGCCGCGCACGGGACGATGGCCGTGCCGGCCGCCGCGGTGAACGCCACTGAGACGCGGCAGCGTTCCGCTAAGCCGGACAAGAAAACCCGTGTTCGCTGAACAGACCTTGAGGTAAACTGTTACTTTGGTTTGAAGTCGGCGGGCACGGGGTCCGCCGACATGCGAGGCGAAGAACGAGGTGTGACACAATGCCCAGTGGACGAGTGCGCTGGTTCGATGCGAACAAGAAGTACGGTTTCATCATCAACGAGGAAGGCAAGGATGTGTTCCTGCCGGCCGCCGCGTTGCCTGTAGGCGTCACCACGCTGCGCAAGGGCGCGAAGGTGGAGTACTCGGTGGTCGACGGTCGTCGCGGTCCGCAGGCGATGGGCGTGACGCTGGTCGAAAGCGCCCCTTCGCTGGTCAAGGCCACGCGCCCGAAGCCGGACGACATGGCCGCCATCGTCGAGGATCTCATCAAGCTGCTCGATTCAGCTGGCAACGATCTGCGCCGCCATCACTACCCATCCGCCGCCGACAGCAAGAAGCTGGCCACGCTCATGCGCGCCGTGGCCGACAATTTCGACGTACAGGAATGATCCATGAGCGATGAGATGACCATGCAGGACATGGCCCAGACGCAGGAGCCCGCCGAGCTCGCCCGCGCGGTGGCGCTCGACATGGCCGACGAGCCCGAGCAGGTCGGTGCGTTCGTGGAATCGGTCGATCTGGGCGACCATGTAACCGATTTCCGGTTCGTCTGTGGCATCAGGGGCTACGAGGGCTGGCAGTGGTCGGTCACGCTCTACCATGACGAGGAAACCAAACGGTGGACGGTCAACGAATCCTCGCTGATTCCCACCGAAACTGCGCTGCGACCGCCGCAGTGGGTGCCGTGGAAGGATCGGCTGGAACCGACCGATCTGTCGGTGACCGATTCGATCGGTACCGATCCGGACGACCCGCGCATCGAGGACGGATTCCGCAGGACACAGCCGGCTGACGATACGCTCGATGCCGGTGCCGTGACCGATACCGTTGAGGACGCTAATCCCGCAGCTGGTTCGGACGACGAGGTGAAGTCCGGCTCCGGCGATTCGACCGGCTGCGATGGTGTCGCGGATGGCACGGTTTCCGAAGAAGACGAAGGCGAATCCGCGCGGTCTGTCACGTCCGAGCAGGACATCGACGACGCGGTGGACGAATTCGACCTTTCGCGTCGCCACGTGCTGAGCGCACTTGGCCGCTCCCAGACCGCGAAGCGCTGGTACGAGGGGCCGCACGGTCCGAAATCGCTGTCCACGAAGACTGCGGACGGCAATGTCTGCGCGAACTGCGGTTTCTTCATTCAGCTCAAGGGAGAATTGAACGTCCTGTTCGGCGTGTGCGCGAACAAGTGGAGCCCGGATGACGGGCGCGTGGTGTCGGTGGATCATGGATGCGGCGAGCATTCCGAGATCGCTCCGCCCGAGCCGACGCATCTGTGGGTGCAGTCCAAGCCTGCCTACGACGACTACCATATCGACGTGATCGCGCAGACACCGCGTGAGGAGAACGGCCAGATCGAGCTACTCGAGCGTCTGACCGATGCCGGCATCAAGGTCGGCAAGGGCGTGATCGTCCTCAAGTCGCAGTTGTAGACGCCCAGACGACCGAGGGGCGTTGGAAGATCGATTCCAACGCCCCTCGGTCGTTCTGCAGCCGGCTTATGCGGCCGCGTCCCGGTCAGTGCACGACGGTGAGGGTGCATTCGGACAGGACGACGAGCTGCTTGGACACCGAGCCGAGGAAATGCGCGTCCAGCCCGGACAGCCCGCGCGACCCCACGACCAGATGACTCGCGTACCGCGACGCCGCGATCAGACCCTTTGCCGCGGCGATGTGGAACGCGTGCGCATGTACGTCGACCCCGTCGGGGAACGATGCGCCCCGCATGAGATCGCTGAGCATGTGTTCGGCGCGGTTCTGACCCGCCTCCACGGAGGCGATGGCGTTCTCGTAGCCAGGCACCGTGCCCAGATCGCGCAACTGCCAGCAAAACAGTACATGCAACGGCAAGCCATGCACCAGGGCCTCATGGGCGGCGAACTCCAGCGCGCGTCGCGACGTGGCCGAGCCGTCCACGCCAACCACCACCGGCCGCCCGCTGATTTCGAGATTCGGACGGTCGTAGCCGGTCGTCACGTTCGCCGGGGTCAGCGCGTTCGCGATCGCGTCCTGCATCGACTCGTCCTCGTCGGAGAAAATACGCACCACCGTCACCGGGACCGTTGCCTCCTCGGCCAGCGATGCCGAGAACGAACCGGTGAACCAGCGGGCCACCCGTCCCAGCGACCGTCTGCCCACGACCAGCTGTTGGGCGTCCTCGCCGATTTTCAGCAACGCGGCCGAGCCGGACGCATGCACCGACGTGAGCTTGACCTTGTCGAGCGACACATCGTCCATGCCTGCCACCGCGGCATCGACCCAGTCCCTGAGCCGCTCCGCGATCCGCAACCGCAGTTGCTCCCAGCCATCCTCACTGTCCGGCTCGGGGCCCATGTCCCACGAACGCGTCCATCCGTACACGGCGTTCACCTGCTGGCCGGTTAGCTGGGACTCGCGTAACGCCCAGCGCAACGCGGCGAACGACTCGTCGGAACCATCCACGCCGACCACGATGTCGGCCAGATTCATATTGTCAGCCATGATGCCTCCCTTGTGCAACGTGCATAACAACCGCCATGTTCCCAGCATAATGGCTCGCGTTGCGTCTACAGCGCAATTCGCGGAATGTCGGCAATAAACGTCACCGCGAATCGGTAGAGTGTTATGGACTAACAAGAGTGGAAGGACAAGCATGTTCGAACGGTTTACCGACCGTGCCCGGCACGTGATCGTGCTGGCGCAGGAAGAGGCTCGTGCCCTCCAGCACAACTATATTGGCACCGAGCATCTGCTGCTCGGCCTGATCCGCGAAGGCGAAGGAGTGGCCGCGAAGGCGCTCGCCTCCAAGGGCGTGACCCTGGAAGACACCCGCAAGCAGGTCGAGGAGATGATCGGCAAGGGCAACGCAACCCCCGGAGGTCACATTCCCTTTACCCCGCACGCCAAGCAGGTGCTGGAACTGAGTCTGCGCGAGGCGCTGCAGCTGGGACACAGCTATATCGGCACCGAGCACATCCTGCTCGGCCTGATCCGCGAAGGCGAAGGCGTCGGCACGCAGGTGCTCATCAAGATGGACGTCGATCTGGGGGAGCTGCGCAGCGCCACCATCGATCTGATCCGCGGCAACTCCGCCGGGTCGGACGGCCAGAACAAGGGCGATCTCGCGAATGCGGGCGGCGTGCAGGATAAGCGTGCGCAGACCGGCTCCGCGATCCTCGACCAGTTCGGCCGCAACCTGACGGCCGAGGCCGCCGAAGGCAAGCTCGACCCGGTCATCGGACGATCCAAGGAGATCGAACGCGTGATGGTCGTGCTCTCGCGGCGCACCAAGAACAACCCGGTGCTGATCGGCGAGCCCGGCGTCGGCAAGACCGCCGTCGTCGAGGGCCTCGCGCAGAAGATCAACGCAGGTGATGTGCCCGAAACGCTCAAGGGCAAGCAGGTCTACTCGCTCGACCTCGGTTCGATGGTGGCCGGCTCGCGCTACCGCGGCGACTTCGAGGAGCGCCTCAAGAAGGTGCTCAAGGAGATCAAGACGCGCGGCGACATCGTGCTGTTCATCGACGAGATCCACACGATCGTCGGCGCCGGCTCGGCCGACGGCGCGCTCGGCGCATCCGATATGTTGAAGCCGATGCTCGCGCGTGGCGAACTGCAGACCATCGGCGCGACCACGACCGACGAGTACCGCAAGTACATCGAAAAGGACGCGGCGCTGGAACGTCGTTTCCAGCCGATCCAGGTGCATGAGCCGTCGATCGCGGAGACCATCGAGATCCTCAAGGGCCTGCGCTCGCGCTACGAGAACCACCACAAGGTGACCATCACCGACGGCGCGCTGCAGGCCGCGGCCGAACTGTCGGCCCGCTACATCCAGGACCGCAACCTCCCGGACAAGGCGATCGACCTGATCGACGAGGCCGGCGCACGGCTGCGCATCAAGCGTCTGACCGCGCCGCCCGAGCTCAAGGAACTCGACGGCAAGATCGCCAAGCTCGCCGCCGACAAGGACGAGGCCATCAAGGCCCAGGACTTTGAGAAGGCGGCCACGCTGCGCGACAGCCAGGAGAAGCTGGAGGCCGAGCGCAAGGACAAGGAAACTGCCTGGAAGCAGGGCGAATCCGACGTCAAGATGACCGTGGACGAGGACGTGATCGCCGAGGTGATCTCGAACACCACGGGCATACCGGTGTTCAAGCTCACGCAGGCCGAGTCCAAGAAGCTCATGAACATGGAATCCGAGCTGCACAAGCGCATCATCGGTCAGGACGAGGCCGTCTCGGCGCTGTCGCGTTCGATCCGTCGCGCTCGCGTGGGCCTCAAGGACCCGAAGCGCCCGGCGGGCTCGTTCATCTTCGCCGGCCCGACCGGCGTCGGCAAGACCGAGCTGGCCAAGGCGCTCGCCGAGTTCCTGTTCGACGACGAGGACGCGCTCATCCGCGTGGACATGTCCGAGTTCTCCGAGAAGTACGCCGCGTCGCGTCTGTTCGGCGCGCCCCCGGGATACGTCGGCTACGAGGAGGGCGGCGAGCTCACCGAGAAAGTGCGTCGCAAGCCGTTCTCCGTCGTGCTGTTCGACGAGATCGAGAAGGCGCATCCGGACATCTTCAACACGCTGCTGCAGGTGCTGGACGACGGTCATCTGACCGACGGCCAGGGACGCAAGGTGGACTTCAAGAACACCATCATCATCTTGACCACGAACCTCGGCACGCGTGACATCGCGAAGATGGCGAACACGGGCTTCAACCTCGGCACGAACACCGAGTCGAGCTACCAGCGCATGAAGGACCAGGTGAGCACGGAGCTCAAGCAGCAGTTCCGCCCCGAGTTCCTCAACCGTCTGGACGACATCATCGTGTTCAAGCAGCTCACCGAGCCGCAGGTGCGTCAGATCGTCGACCTCGACGTCAAGCAGCTCAACGACCGTCTGTTCGACCGCCACATGTCGCTCGAGCTCACCGATGCGGCCAAGGACCTGCTTGCGCAGAAGGGCTTCGACCCGCTGCTCGGCGCTCGTCCGCTGCGCCGCGTGATCCAGCGCGACATCGAGGATGCGATCTCCGAGAAGATCCTCATGGGCGAGCTGGAGGACGGCCAGCGCGTGATCGTGGACGCCGAGGGCGACAACGTGCTTGAAGAGGAGTTCACCTTCAAGGGCGAGAAGTTCGAGGAGCCGACGGCCGCTGGCGCTGCCGAGGCCGCCGCGTCCGACGATGCGTCCGTGAACGCCGGTGCAGGCGACTCCGGCGTGTCCGATTCGGATGCTGCCGGTGACGTTCCGTCTTCGGACGCCGCCACCGAGTGATCCCGTTCTGACGACGATTCGAGGGGGCCGTGGTTCCGGTGGAACCACGGCCCCCCTTGTCGTGTCTGATGGCATTATCTGTGATTTCTGCGGTATTCGGAAGGCGCTGCGCCATAGCAGGTGCGGAATGCGGCTCCGAAATGGGCGGTTGATGCGTATCCCGCGTGTTGCGCGATGTCCGTGATGCTCGCATCGGTCTCGGTCAGCAGCAACCGGGCGAAGCCCATGCGCGATTCCAGCGTTTTCTCCGAGAAGGATTTGCCGTAGTACCGCTGCAGCAATCGTTGGGTCTGTCTCGGGCCGAGCGCAAGTTCTTCGGCGAGTCCGCTGAGAGACTGTTTGCCGTAGTCCCTGAGAAAATACTGGTCCACGAGCATGGAACGCTGCATATCGGTGACGGGCGTCGCCTCGTTGGCGATGGCTTCGGCGTTATACGGTTGCGGAGGCTTGGGCAGTTTGGTGTTGTTGCGCAGCGCGGCGATGATGATCTCCTTCAGCAGGGCTTCAGCGCACTGCCGGTATCCGGCACGTCTTTGCCGGTATTCTTCGAAGAGCCTGGGGAAGAGCTGCGACAGCGATTCGTGGTCGGTGCAGACGAATCGTTTCATTGATGCCAGAACACCGGGCAGGTATCCGTTCGTCGTTGCGTCCCCCGGAGCGTCATGCAGCGCGAGATTGATGCAGTATTCGTGGATCGGGTCATCGGGATCGGGCAGCTGTGCATGCCGGACGTCGGGACCGGTGATGTACAGCGCACCCGGGCCCATGTCATGCCGATCGTCGTCGATGAACACCGTTCCATGCCCTGAGATGTGGTAGTGCAGTTCGTAGCATCCGCGACCGTGCGCGTGGAAGGGGATCGGCGTGGATATGGGGCCATGGGCAATGCGGATGATCTCAAGAGTCCGTCCGTCAAGCACAAGATCGATGTTGGGATGGTACGTAATGGTTCCCATATCACGTTTCCTTCGACGTCGTAATGCGATATCGAATATACGACATAATCATGAAGAACACGTCACCAATGTCGCTTTATGTGTATTGATCGGCGCATTATCGTAATAGATAACAGCCGGAACGCAAACGTTCCTCGCTGAACGGCAATGGATTCGAGACCACGGAAAGGGCCTGATCATGGAAAGCGTTGAGGACATGAGGTGCGATCTGGCGGCGATCGACGAGGTGATCGCGCGCGGCAGATACAAGGACGACTGGGCATCGCTGCAGCGGCATCGCGCGCCGCAGTGGTTCGAGGACGCGAAGTTCGGCATCTTCATCCACTGGGGCGTGTATTCGGTGCCGGCGTTTGGCAGCGAATGGTATTCGCGTAACATGTACATCCAGGGGTCGAAGGAGTTCGAGCATCATGTGGCGACCTACGGGCCGCAAAAGGAATTCGGCTACAAGGACTTCATCCCGATGTTCACCGCATCGCGCTTCGATCCTGACGTGTGGGCCGACCTGTTCGCCCGTACCGGTGCCCGGTACGTGGTGCCGGTCGCCGAGCATCATGACGGGTTCCAGATGTACCGGAGCCGTCTGTCGCATTGGAACGCCGCGGAGATGGGGCCGAAACGCGACGTGCTCGGCGAGCTGACTGAGGCGTTTCACAGGCGCGGGCTGGTCAACGGTGCGTCGTCGCATCGCGTCGAGCACTGGTTCTTCATGGGGCATGGCAAGGAGTTCGACAGCGACATCCACGAGCCGCTGCGCCGCGGTGATTTCTACTGGCCAGCCATGCCCGAGCCCGATCACATGGATCAGCACAGCAAGCCCGCGCCGACTGCGGAGTTCTTGGAGGATTGGCTGCTGCGGTGCTGCGAGATCGTCGACGAGTACCGGCCGAAGGTGCTGTACTTCGACTGGTGGATTCTGCACGAGGCGGTGCAACCGTATTTGAAGAAGTTCGCCGCGTACTATTACGACCGCGCGGACGAGTGGGGCGAGGAGGTCACGATCTGCTACAAGCAGGACTCGTTCATGTTCGGCACCGCCACGCCGGATGTCGAGCGCGGCCAGCTCGCCGATGCCAAGCCGTATCATTGGCAGACCGATACGGCGATCGCGCTGAACTCGTGGTGCTACACCGAACACAACCAGTATCGACCGGCCGCGGAGATACTGCAGGATCTGGTCGACATCGTCTCGAAGAACGGCAATCTGCTGCTCAACGTCGGCCCGAAGGCGGACGGCACGTTCGGCGAGGAGGATCTCGCGGTGCTGACGACGATCGGCAAGTGGCTGCGGGTCAACGGCGAGGCGATCTACGATTCCAAACCGTGGAAACGGTTCGGTGAGGGGCCGACGCAGGTCATCGAAGGGCAGTTCTCCGACGGCGTGAAGAAGAACTTCACGCCGCGCGATATCCGCTACACGGTCAACGGTTCCAACCTGTACGCCATCGCCATGCGTCCGGCCTCCGACGGCGTGTACCGCTTCGAACGACTCAAGGAAGGAGACGCCGAACACAACGCCGACTTCCACGGGCTCATCCGCGACATCCGTATGCTCGGAACCGACGACGAGCCGCTTGATTGGACGCGTGACGACACCGCTCTCGAAGTACGCGCCCCGCGCGCTGACGGCGACGCTCCCGTCGTCTTCCGCATCGCCGTGGCATGACGCGCGCACATCGTAAAGAGACGATACGGATGCGGTAATCATGATGCTGAAACAGGCGAAATCGGGAACGATTTCGCCTGTTTCAGCATCATGATCGGGTGTTGCGACGCCTTACTTGATGGCGTTGAGCCACTGCTCCTTGGTGGCCTTCTCGGCCTCGAGCTTGGCCTTCTTCTTCGGATCGGACTCGGCGGCGATCTTCTCGTTCAGCTCGGCGAGCTGCGCGTTGAGCTGCTCCTCGAAGCTGGACTTGCGGGCGTCGGCCTCCGGATCGGTCTTCTTCCAGGCGGCGTCCTCGATGGCCTTGATCTGCTTGTCGACCGCGTCGAGACGGCCTTCGATGCGGCGCATGTCGTCGCGCGGCACGTAGCCGATCTGATCCCACTCCTCCTGGATGGCGGCGAGGGCCTGACGGGCCTTCTTGGCGGCGGCCTCGTCGGAGCCCGGCACGAGCGCCTCGGCCTTGACCAGCAGCGCCTCCTTCTTGGCGAGGTTCTCCTTCTCAGAGGAGGAGATCTGGTCGCGGTCGGCCTGACGCGCGTTGAAGAACGTGTCGGCGGCGGCACGGAACTGCGCCCACAGGGCGTCGTCCTCGTTGCGACCAGCGCGGCCGGCCTGCTTCCAGCGATCCATCAGCTCGTTGAACTTGCGCGACGTCTCGCCCCACGCGGTCGAATCCTTGAGCTCGTTCGCCTCGGCGATGATGGCCTCCTTGGCCTCCTTGGCGGCGTTGCGCTCGGTGTCGCGGGCCTGCGCCCACTTGCGGCGGGCCTGGTTGAACGTGGTACGAGCGGCGGAGAAGCGCTTCCACAGCGCGTCCGCGTCGGCCTTGTCGATGCGGACCGTGGTGCGCTGGTGCTCCTGCCACTGGTCGAACAGTGCGCGGAACTTGTCGGCGGTGGAACGCCAGTTCGTGCTGTCGCCCAGCGAGGCGGCCAGCTCCTCGGCCTTGACGACGATCGCGGTGCGCTCCTCAACAGCCTTGGCGACTGCGGCCTTGCGGGCCTCGGTAATCTTCGCCTTCTTGGCCTCGCCCTCGGCCTTCAGGGCCTCGAACTGCGCCTTGAGCGCGGCGATGTCGCCGACAACATCCGGCTGCGCGGTCTCCTCGGCGAGCGTCTTGATCGTCTCGTCGATCTCATGCGCCTTCACGTTGTTGGACTTCAGCCGTCCCGCGAACAGGTTCAGCTTGCCCTTGAGGTCGAGGAAACGGCGGGCATACAGCGCCAGCGCCTCCTCCTTCGACACGTCCGGGAACTGGCCGACCTCGCGCTCCGACTCGCCGTCCTTGACATAAACGGTGCCGTTGTCGTCCACGCGGCCAAACGCCTCGGCGGCCTTGACCTGATCCTCGGCGTAGCCGGTGGCGGCCGGGGCCGGGGCGGCGGTGTGCTGCGGCTTCTTCGCGAAGGCTGCCGGCGACGGCGCGTGCGGCTTCGCCAGTGCGGCCGGCGACGGCTTCGCGGCTGCTGCGGGTGACGGTGTTGCGGCGGCGCTGGCCTGCTCCTGGGGAGCGGGCGTACTTGCCTGCTCGGTGGTTTCGGTGGTGTTCTCGGATTCGGTGACGTTCTCGTCGGCCATGGCCAGCTCCTTAAGCTACAAGGTGGTAGAGGGGCTGCGGATCGCATGCAGGGCAACGAAAACCCTGCTGCGTTTTCCGCAACCTCCCTTATTATAGGGAACCGTGGCTAAAGGCGCATCTATTTCAGGATTTCCAGAGTGGCTCCCCTCTGAACGTGTCGTGGAGCAGCGTGTCATCGACACGCTCCGTAGGGTGTTCGAGCTTAATGGCTTCATCGGCATTGAGACTCGCGCGGTCGAGCAAGGTTCCAGCCTGCTCAAGAAAGGCGAGACCAGCAAGGAGATCTACCTGCTGAGCCGTCTGCAGGAGGTCGGTCAGGAGAACGACACTCCGATTGAGGATCGTCTCGGCTTGCACTTCGATCTGACCGTGCCGCTGAGCCGGTACGTGGTCGAACATTCCGGCGACCTCGCGTTTCCGTTCAAGCGCTGGCAGATCCAGAAGGTGTGGCGTGGCGAACGCCCGCAGGAGGGCCGTTTCCGCGAGTTCGTGCAGGCCGACATCGACGTGATCGGCCAGGGCGACCTGCCGGACCACTACGAGGTCGAGCTGCCGCTGGTCATGGTCTCCGCGCTCGAACAGCTGCGCGCATATGGCCTCCCGAAGGCGACCGTGCACGCGAACAACCGCAAGCTGTCCGAGGGCTTCTACCGCGGACTAGGCCTGACCGACATCGAAGGCGTGCTGCGCGAGATCGACAAGCTCGACAAGATCGGCGCGGACGAAGTCGTCAAGCTTCTGGTCGACGGCTGCGGCGCGAACGAGGCGCAGGCCCGCGCATGCCTCGAACTGGCCGATCTGACCGCCGCGAACGGCGACGAGCTGGCCGTCAAGTTCGACGCGCTGTGCGCCAAGCACAACATCGCCGCCGATTCCGAGGCGTACGTGCTCGCCCGTCAGGGACTCGACACGCTCGCGATGATCGTCGACGAATCCGCCCGCATCCGTCCCGGCTCGGTGATCGCGGATCTCAAGATCGCCCGCGGACTCGACTACTACACCGGCTCCGTCTACGAGACGTTCCTCGACGGCGCCGCGTCGCTCGGATCGATCTGCTCCGGCGGCCGTTACGACAACCTCGCCTCGCAGGGCAACCGCAAGTACCCCGGCGTCGGCCTGTCGATCGGCCTGTCGCGACTCGTGTCGTACATGCTGCACACCGCCGGCGCGCACGCCAGCCGCGTTTCGCCGGCCGCCGTGCTCGTCGCCGTGTGGAACGAGGAGGACCGCACCCAGTCCAACCTCATCGCGGCCAACCTGCGTGCGCGCGGCATCGCCGCCGACGTGGCCCCCACCGCGGCCAAGCTCGGCAAGCAGATCAAGTACGCCGACAAGCTCGGCATCCCGTACGTGTGGTTCCCGGCGGACAAGGCCGATGAGAACGCTCACGACGAAGTCAAGAACATCGTGTCGGGCGAGCAGATGCAAGCCGATTCCCAGTCTTGGGAGCCGGATAGTGTGGTTGCCCGGCAAACCGTGGAAGTAGCGGATCGCTGAGTCCGTTTGTTGCGGCGTCTGCCCGTTCGCGCCAGTTCGTGCGGACGGCGGACGCCCATGACACAGAAATAGAGGAAGCATGAGCCAGACGGCTTACAGAACACATCATGCGACCGACGTGACCGAAGCGCTCGTCGGCCAGAAGGTGACGCTCGCGGGTTGGGTCGACCGTCGCCGTGACCACGGCGGCGTGGCCTTCATCGATCTTCGCGACTCGACCGGCCTCGTGCAGGTCGTGATCTACGACGAGGAGATGGCGCGTCCGCTGCGTTCCGAATTCGTCATCCAGGTCGTCGGCGAGGTGCGCCTGCGCCCGGACGGTAACGAGAACACGCATCTGGCGACCGGCAAGATCGAGGTCGTGGCCGAGTCCATCGAGATCCTCGCCAAGGCCGACGCCCTGCCGTTCCAGGTCTCCACCGCGCTCGAGAACGAGTCCGAAAATAAACTGCCGGGCGAGGACGTGCGCCTCAAGTACCGCTACCTCGACCTGCGCCGCCCGTCCATGCAGCACAACCTCAAGCTGCGCTCCGACATGGCCAAGGCCGCCCGTCACGCGCTCGAGGACATGGACTTCACCGAGGTCGAGACCCCGACGTTCATCAAGTCCACGCCGGAAGGCGCCCGCGACTTCCTCGTGCCGGCCCGCCTCGTGCCGGGCTCGTGGTACGCGCTGCCGCAGTCCCCGCAGCTCTTGAAGCAGCTGCTCATGGTCTCCGGCGTCGAGCGCTACTACCAGCTCGCCCGCTGCTACCGCGACGAGGACTTCCGCGCCGACCGCCAGCCCGAGTTCACGCAGCTCGACATGGAGATGAGCTATGTCGACCAGGAAGACGTGATGGCCATGGCCGAGAAGGTCGTCGCCGCGATCTGGAAGACCGCCGGCTACGAGATCCAGCTGCCGCTGCCGCGCATCTCGTGGCAGGAGGCGATGGACAAGTACGGTTCCGACAAGCCGGACCTGCGTTTCGGCAACCCGCTCGTCGAGCTGACCGACTACTTCAAGAACACGCCGTTCCGCGTGTTCCAGGCCCCGTACGTGGGTGCCGTCGTGTTCAAGGGCGGTGCCGCGACTCCGCGTCGCCAGTTCGACGCATGGCAGGAGTGGGCGAAGCAGCGCGGTGCCAAGGGCCTCGCGTACGTGGTCTTCGCCGAGGACGGCGAGCTCAAGGGACCCGTCGCCAAGAACCTGTCCGACGAGGAGCGCAACGGCCTGCGTGAGGCCGTGGGCGCCGAACCGGGCGACGCCGTGTTCTTCGCCGCCGGTTCGCGCGAGTCCTCGCAGCTGCTGCTCGGCGCCGTGCGCGTCGAGCTGGCCCGCCGCGAAGGCCTCCTAGACCCGAAGAAGTTCGCGTTCACCTGGGTCGTCGACTTCCCGCTGTTCAAGCGCACCGACGATCCGGACGACGACGATGTGGCGGTCGGCCACTCCAAGTGGACCTCCATGCACCACCCGTTCACCATGCCGTCCAAGGACTGGATCGACAAGTTCGACCAGGACCCGGAGCACGCCATGTCCGACTCCTACGACATCGTCTGCAACGGCGAGGAGATGGGCGGCGGTTCCGTGCGTATCCACCGCGACGACATCCAGGACCGCGTGCTCAACGTGCTCGGCATCGGCAAGGAGGAGGCCGAGGAGAAGTTCGGCTTCCTCCTCGAGGCGTTCAAGTATGGCGCCCCGCCGCACGCGGGCATCGCGCTCGGCTGGGATCGCACCGTGTCGATCCTCGCCGGCACCGACACCATCCGCGACGTCATCGCCTTCCCGAAGGCCGGCGGCGGCCGCGACCCGCTGACCGGCGCCCCGGCCCCGATCACCGACGCGCAGCGCGCCGAGACCGGCGTCGACTACGACCCGGAGGACGAAGACTGATCTGCGGAGCGTATACCGCCTTTCCTCACCCTCGACGTACCCGTTGTACGCCTTCGGGTTCGGACGGTGGCCTCCGCACGCGCGGCCCGGTTTTCCAGGGAGTGCGAGCAGATAATCGCTGATTGACAAGAAGGGCGGTTCCCCCAGGGGAGCCGCCCTTCTTGTTGCGTCGGTGCTCGATGGAACGCGAGCAGTGAATGCTGCCTGGTCAGTCGTCCGGCTGGCTTACGATCACGCCGTCGGCGATGGAGCCGTCGACGCCGCGGTGGGAGGCGCCCGCGGCCGTCGCATCGCTCGCCATGACGATCTCGGTATGTAACAGGTACCGTTCGGCAAAATCCAATGTGGTGTATACCATCCGCGCATCCCCCTTTCGTTGCGTGATGCGGCAGTAATCGAACGGCGTTCCCCTCCGCCGTTGAACGATAATCAAATCATGAAACCGCACACGACACAAGACCGGCGTCATAGCGATTGCCGATGACGCGTTCCTGGTTCGATTGATAGGTGCCCGCGACACACCTCGGCGACGATTAGACTGAATGATGGCAATCGGGGGAGCGATCATATGCGGCGATTCGAAGCAACCATGACGGCTCTGTCCAAGCGGGTGACCGCGCGCCGTCCGTCCACGCTTGGAGCGGCGGTGCGTTCGCGGTTCATGCCGTACTGGATGCTGCTGACCGTGGCATGGCTGCCGTATCTCGTGCTGGTCTGGCCGGGCGCGCTGCGCGACGACACGCTCGCGCAATACCTGCAGACCGCCGGACTGCACCGGTACTACACGCAGCATCCCCTGTTCGACACGCTGGTTTTCGGACTGTTCTGGAAGATCGGCGGCATGCTCGGCTCGCCGCTGATCGGCGAGGCGATCTACACGGGCGTGCAGGCGTTGCTGCTGGCCGCCGGATGTGCGCTGGTCCTGTGCTACATCCGCAAACTCGGCGCGCCACGGTGGCTGCGCGTATCGGGACTGCTGTACCTCGCCACGAGCTACGTGGTGGTCGGCTCGGTCGGCACGATGGGCAAGGATTCGCTGCATACGGTGTTCTTCCTGCCGTTCGCCGCGCTGTTTGCGGAAACGTGCCTGACCTGTGGTCGGGTACTGATGCGTCGTCCTGCGGCGCTTGCGTTCGTGGCGCTCGCATTCGCCGTGATCGTATCGAAACGCACGGCGCTGATGATCGTGCTGTGTGCCGGCGTGCCGTTGCTGGCAGTGTGCCGGCATGGGCGGATGCGTCGTCGGGCGTTCGTGTGCCTGCTGTCGGCGATCGTGCTTGCGCAGGGCGTGTTCACGCCGGTCGTCGCCGCTGTGACGCACGCCAACCAGTCGCCGTCGCGCGAGCTGTGGGGCGTTATGACCCAGTCGGTCGCTCAGGTGGCTCGTGATCGGCCGCAGGCAATATCTGGGAAGAGCAAGGCCGCGCTGAGCAAAGTCATGCGGATCGATCAGGCAGCCCTTGCCATGAATCCGCACCGCACCGACGAGACGTTCCACACACTGCGCGAGGATCCGCGGCCGTCAGCGGGTGAACAAATCGCGGCGTTGCGCGCGTGGGCCGGACTGGGTCTCGTATATCCCGGGGAGTATCTCAAGGCGTGGGCCGGGCCGATTCGCGGCTGGTGGGATCCACGCGTGAACTTCGCGTATCCGACCGATTCGGATTACCTGCTGCGTGGCGGATACCTGCGGCAATGGGCCACGTTCCTGCCCGAGAGCGAGGAAACCGCGGGGCGGCAAGATGCCGATGTCTCTGATGCCGACACCGTTGCGGCGTTGCGCGTGGCCCGGATCGGCCGTGCTCTGGCACCGCTGATGGGGACCTCGCGCAAGCCGGCATGGCAGCGGGAGCTGCTGGGACGGCTGCGCCGGTGGGTTCGTGACGACAATTCGCTCACCGCGATGGCCCTGTACGTCACGTGGATTCCGTTGATGACCATGGCGGCGTTGTTGGTGCAGCTGATGCGCAAGCGTTTGTCATCGCGGCTGGGCGGCTCCTCCATCTCTTCGCAGGCCGCCGTTCCCATGCCGTCCAGGCCGGACTCGTCTGACTTGCCGTCTCGACCGAGCGTGTTTTCTTCTTTGTCATCTCGACCGAGCGAAGCGAGCGGAGAGACCTTTCCGCCTCGCCTGTGCCTCGCCGCGTTCTCCCTGTTGTTCTTTACGATCCTGTCGTTGTATGCTTCTCCGGAAGCCCTGTTCTGGTATTCGATCCCGGTGTTCCTTTCCATGCCGTTGTTCTCCGCGCTGCCGTTTGTCGGGTACACCCCGTGTTGTCGGATGTGGCGGGCCGTGCGGGATAATGATGTCTATGACAACGATCGCGATCGTGGACAATGATCGGTTTGCGCTGGGCATGCTGACGCAGATCGTCGGGCGGGCCATGCCCGGTGCGAACGTGATCTGGACGGCGGAGGACGGGCGGACGGCCGTGCACCGTTGCCTATACGAAGGCGAGGCGCAGGTGCCGGATGTGTTGGTGCTCGACATGTCGCTGGGGGAGCCGGGCATGGGTGCCGACGGCGCGGACGCATGCCGTATGATTCGCGAGGCTTCGGCCCGGCCGCCGATCCTATGCCTGACCTCGTATTCGCGTGCGCATTACCGCCAGACGGCCATCGACGCCGGCGCGCAGGGACTGATCGGCAAGGATTCGACGCCGAGGGAACTCGCCGCGGCGATCACAGCCGTGGCGGACGGACAGGTTCTCGACGGGTTCATGGACGTGAACGCCGCGCATACGGCATTGGCGTCCGTCGCCCAGCGGACGGCGGCGTTGTCCGATCAAGAGCGCGAGGTGATGCGTTTGTACGCGACGAACCATACCACCGAGGAGATCGCACGCCGATTGGGCATCAAGGCATCCACCGTGTTCGTCGTCACACGCCATGCGAAACGCAAACTCGGGGCTTCCAGCAGAGCCGAAGCCATCCGAATATTGCTGGGCGGGTGACGGTCTCCTCCATTCGCGCTTCATCTGCCGCATACCCCACCGCGTAAGTGGGCAAAACCGGATTCGGATTTTCATAAGTGGGTAAAACCCGTCTAGAAAACCCTGTTGCGATCTTCTATCTAGTAGAGATCTACCCACCTATGGTGCGACGTGGCCTGTCTGTGTCCGGATCTGCCCACTTTTGGGTCGGATCTGTCGGTTTGACGGTACCGTCGAGCGTGTCGATGGCCTGATAGGTGCCGGTCATGGCGTGCTGGATGAACGAACGGATCGTACGCAGGTCGTCCAGCTGGGACTGCGGCAGATCGTTGCGTTCCAGATCGGCGTTGATCAGCATGATCGCGTTTGCCAGATCGTTCGTCGTCCGGTCATGCAGCGACGAGGCGATGCGCTCGCGTTCGCGACGCTGCCGAGCTTGGTCGCGCAGCCGGCGATGATCGGCCATCCACCTCGACACCAGGCCGATGACGATTGCGAACATGCAATAGGCGAACGAGATCACCACCGAATCGGTCACCCCGAGCCCGAACAGCAGCCTGCGGTCGACCAGCAGCGCGGTGACGGCCAGTCCGGCGGCCAATCCCGCAGCCCATCGGTTCTCGCGCCAGATCAGTCCTGCGGCGAGCGTCATTGCCAGCAGATACGAATACGACATCGGGAACGGCGAGACAAGGCCCACACAGGTCAGCGTCGTCACGAGCCACGCTCCCGCTTCCGGAACGAACGGCAGTGCGGCGAGCGACGCCAGCGCGAGCAACGGGATCAGCAGATACGACAGGTGAAAGTTCGTGGCCGGCCAGCGCAGCACGGTTTCCGCGATCACGCAGCATGCGATGCCCACGCATGCGACGGTCATGCGGTGCTGTGGCGCGAATGGCGGCTGAGAACGGTTCATATGACCATGATCCCACGTGTCGTGTCGACGATGTCGGATTACGGTCGTTCCAGAGTCGGAAACGATCGCAACTCAATGGTGGTGAGGCGTTTGTGTTGAGTTACGGTCGTGCGGGAGCGGGGAAGGATCTGCGCGATGATGATGGCCGCGGATAAACGGTCATAAGGAACGTCTATAGGGCAGCGGTGTTGCGCGAGTGGCATGGCCGGTAAGCTGGCGCGTAACAAGTTGCGGGGGAGGCATACCTATGACTCTGGAAATACTGGACTGGCATGATGGGGATCTGCTGGCGAAACCGGTGTTCGACGCGTTGAAGGGGCTCGTCGAGGCCGGTGTGCCGGAGAGCAAGATCCTCGGGGTCACGATCAATACGGACGAGGAATCGGACACCGACCTGTGGTGCCCGAAATACGGGGTGCCGTTCGAGAACACGGGCAACGTGGTCGTCGTGCACACGCACAAGACGCGCAAGGCGCCGCCGCAGTTCGCCGCCGCGTTCGTGACGGCGGACACCCGGGCCGACCTGAACGGTGTGGTCAAGCACACGCTGGAGGTGAGCAAGGTCAGCTTCGCGCCGATCGCGGATGCCGTGGAGGCGACCGGCATGGAGTCGGGCGGCATGTCGCCGATCGGATTGCCGGGCGACTGGCCACTGCTGGTGGACCAGCATATTCTCGCGGTGCCGAAACTGTATATCGGCTCGGGCATCCGCCCGTCGAAGCTGGTGATCGACGGGTCGATCTTCGCGGACATCCCCGGAGTGACGTTCGTGGCCGGATTGGGCAAGCCGCGCGGGTGATTGATCGATCTGCGCGGGTGAGCGTTCACGTTCCGTACGTGAACGCTCACTGTCTCATGAAGCGTCCGAAACATGGACGGCATGTGTCGAATCGGTAACATACGGCCGATATACTGCCCGCATGCCAGAAATCCAAGAAGAAGAGAAAACCGCCCGCACTCCGCTGGTGCCGGGCGTCGAATACCCCGATCACCCGCTCGTCGAGCTGACCCACGTCGAAAAGTACTTCGGCGACCTGCACGTCCTCAAGGACATCAACCTGACCGTTAACAAGGGCGAGGTGCTCGTCATCGTCGGCCCGTCCGGCTCCGGCAAGTCCACCATGTGCCGCACCATCAACCGACTCGAGACCATCGACTCGGGCGACATCCGCATCGACGGCAAAGCCCTGCCGCAGGAAGGCAAGGAACTTGCGAACCTGCGCGCCGAGGTCGGCATGGTGTTCCAGTCGTTCAACCTGTTCGCCAACAAGACCATCCTCGAGAACGTCACCCTCGCGCCGATCAAGGTGCGCCACATGAACAAGACCGAGGCCGAGCACCTCGCGATGGACCTGCTCGCCCGCGTGGGCGTCGACTCGCAGGCCCACAAGATGCCCTCGCAGCTGTCGGGCGGCCAGCAGCAGCGCGTCGCCATCGCCCGCGCGCTCGCCATGAAGCCGAAGGTCATGCTGTTCGACGAGCCGACCTCCGCGCTCGACCCGGAAATGGTCAACGAGGTGCTCGACGTGATGGTCGAGCTGGCGCACGAGGGCATGACCATGCTGTGCGTCACCCATGAGATGGGCTTCGCGCGCAAGGCCGCGGATCGCATCGTGTTCATGGCCGACGGCCAGATCCTCGAACAGAACACGCCCGACGAGTTCTTCGAGCATCCGCAGACCGACCGCGCCAAGGACTTCCTGTCGAAGATCCTCACCCACTGAGATTCGCGCGGGGAGACTATCACATGACTGTGAAACTATCTGTGAAACGCATTGCCACGCGCATGATCGCCGCCGTGGCCGCGCTCGCCTGCACGTTCTCGCTCGCGGCGTGCGGCGAGGACGAGGCCGGCAAGATCCGCATCGGCATCAAATTCGACCAGCCGGGCCTCGGCTTCAAGAAGTCCGGCACCTACGTCGGCTTCGACGTGGACGTGGCCAAGTACATCGCCAAGAAACTCGGCTACTCCGAGGACGAGATCATCTGGAAGGAGGCGCCGAGCAAGCAGCGTGAGGCCATGCTGCAGAACGGCGACGTCGACATGATCCTCGCCACATACTCGATCACCGACGAACGCAAGAAGGCCGTCTCCTTCGCCGGTCCGTACTTCGTCGCCGGCCAGGACCTGCTCGTACGCAAGGACGACCATTCGATCAAGGGGCCGGAGGATCTGAACGGCAAGCGCCTGTGCTCCGTCACCGGTTCGACCTCGGCCGCGACCGTCAAGGAGAAGTTCGCCTCCGAGGTCCAGCTCATGGAGCAGCCCGGCTACGCGGAATGCGCGACTGCGCTGTTCTCCGGCATCGTGGATGCGGTGACCACCGACGACATCATCCTCGCCGGCCTCGCCTCCGCCTCACGCGGCAAGCTGCGCGTCGTCGGCAAGCCGTTCACGCAGGAATACTACGGCGTGGGCATCAAGAAGGGCGACACGAAACTCGCCACGCAGATCAACAATGCGATCGTGCAGATGATCCAGGACGGCTCATGGCAGCGGGCCATCAGCGACAACACCGAAGGCACCGACTACACGCCGGACGTGCGCTTCAATCCGCCGACGCCGAACGAAGGGGAGGGGGAGTGATGAACGGATTCCTCGAACTGTTCAGCCAGTACGACGTGCTCGGCGCGTTCCTCGTCAACATCGAACTGACCCTGTGGAGCACGCTGTTCTCGCTCGTGCTCGGCGTGATCCTCGTCATGATGCGCATCTCGCCGATCTCGTCGCTGCGCTTCGTGGCCGGCGCGTACGTCGAGCTGTTCAAGAACCTGCCGCTGACGATCATCATGGTCTTCATGGTGCTCGGCGCGTACGCGCAGTTGAAGCTCAGCTTCTCCGACACGTTCGCCACGAACTTCTTCTGGCTCGCCGTCACCGGTCTGAGCCTGTACACGGCCGCGTTCGTATGCGAATCGCTGCGAAGCGGCATCAACACCGTGCCGATCGGCCAGGCCGAGGCCGCGCGTGCGCTGGGACTCGGCTTCATGCAGTCGGCCACGCAGATCATCCTGCCGCAGGCGTTCCGCGGTTCGGTGGCCCCGCTCGGCAACACGCTGATCGCACTGCTCAAGAACTCGACCGTCGCCGCGGCCGCGTCCGTGTCGACCGAAACGTCGTCGCTCATGAGTTCGATGATCGAATTCCGTCCGGACGTGATCATCCAGATCTTCCTGATCTTCGCGTTCGGCTATGTGATCCTGATCATCCCGATCGGCATGCTTACCACGTACCTGTCCAACAAGCTCGCCGTCAGGAGGTGATTTCGGATGGCTGATACTTCCAATTCCGTACTGTTCGACGCGCCCGGCCCGAAGGGTCGGCGCACCATCCGCATCGCCAACTGGATCGCCGGCGTGATCTTTGCGATCGTGCTTGTGCTGATTCTGATGCGTCTGCACAATCCGCCGCAGGGCGAAAACCAGCTGAGCTGGGAGCTGTGGAAGCCCGCGATCGAACGCGAGGCATGGACCGACTTCTACCTGCCCGGCCTGTGGGCCACGATCCGCGCGACGATCGTCGCCGTGATCGGCGCGGTCGCGTTCGGCCTCGTGTTCGGCGTCGGCCGACTGCTGCCGAACATCGTGATCCGGTCGATCTCCGCGGTGATCGTCGAGTTCTGCCGTGCGGTGCCCGTGCTGCTGCTTATGATCTTCTTCTGGCGCTGGTTCGCGTTTGCCGGAATGCCCAGCCCGTCGTACTGGGCGGTCGTGCTCGCGCTCGTGTTGTACAACGGCTCGGTCGTGGCCGAACTCGTGCGTTCCGGCGTCGGCAACCTGCCGAACGGCCAGCGCGAGGCCGCCGTGGCGCTGGGTCTGACCGAAACGCAGTCGCTCATGCAGGTCGAAGTGCCGCAGGCCGTGTACGCGATGCTGCCGGCCGCCGTCACGCAGCTGGTCGTCGTGTTGAAGGACACCGCGCTCGGCTCGATCATCATGTACACCGACCTGTTGCAGGAATCGCGCCGACTCGGCTCGATGTACTTCAACATCCTGCAGACGCTCGTCATGGCTGCGGTGATCTACTTCGTCGCCTGTTGGCTGCTGTCGCGTCTGGCCGAATGGCTGCCCGAGCGCATGCAGCAGCGCACGGCCGCGCCGGCCGAACCCGAGCCGGTCGCGCCGATCGCCATCATGGACCCGTCGAACGTCAACCAGATCGCCGTCGCGAAGGAAGTCAAGGAGCTGCCGCTCGGCGGCACGCCGCGCAAGTACCATGTGCACCACCGCGGCACGAACGCGTCGATCCGCAACTGGCGGCGCACCCGCTACGAGCAGGGTTACGACGAGACGCATCCCGAGTCGCAGGTCGATCCGCTGACCGGCGAGTTCCCGGCCGCCCGCAAGGCCGCCGAGGACGAGAAGGCCGCCAAGGCGAAGGCCGTGCGCGCCAAGCGCAAGGCCGAAGCGGAAGCCGCCGACGGTGCCGACCGTCACGGCGACAAGGCCGCGCACCACACCGACGCCATGCCCGAACACAACCCCGTGTTCAAGCACGGCAACGACGTGGGCAAGGGCCATCCGAACCTCGGCGGCAAGCCGAAGATCTGAGACCGCTGACGCGTTGGCGTCTCGCTCGCATAGGTAAGGAGCCGGTTTCCTCATCAGGGAACCGGCTCCTTGTCGTATTGTGCGACCGCCCGTCATGCTGTCGCCGCCTGCAAGGCCGCCGGGCGGGATCAGATGGTGTCGGCGGCGAAGCTGATGCCGCGCGCGTGCAGCAGGCGGATGTTGGCCGCGCCGGTCGCCGCTGGCCGGGAACCGGTACTCGATGCGCACATGGTCGAACAGCATATGCTCGAACACCGGCACCTGACCGGAATCCTCGCCATCGTCGGTGTACGGCACGCCGTGCAGTTGGCCGGGCCGTTGTGATCCAGCTCGCCGATGTTGATCAGACTTGACAGGCAGTCCATTTCGATGCCCTCGAACCGGCTTCGGATATACGGCTCGTAATCGGCCGGGTTTGTCGTGCCCTGCAGTGTCGCGCCCGCGGCGACGACGAGTTCAGTGTGCGAGTGCATGCGCAGCGCGCCGGTGAGGAACGTGCCGGCCGGGATGAGCACTGCGGAGTCGGCGTCGCAATCGTCCAATGCGCGTTGGATGACAGTCGTGTTGAGCGTACGGCCGTTGCCGACCGCGCAGTATGGCGGCTTGGTGACGTCGAGCATACGTTTGACGGCGGTCGTGCGGGCCGTTATGGTTCCCAGCTCCCGGCACGCATGACCGTCGCCGTCCGCGTCGAGAGACACGGCGATGCGGTACGTATGCGATGGCTGCAGGTCGTCGATCGTGTAGTGCGTCACCGTCGTCTCGTGCGTTTCGTGCGCCGCGCCGCCGCTGACCGTCACCTGATAACGGTGACCGGGCCGCGCGTCGCCCGGTCGGTCCCACCATATCGTCAACGATTCGTCCGTCGCCGCATACCGCAACCCTGCGTCAGCCATATTCGTTCCTTGCATCCGTGAAACCGCCATATTCGTACGGTTTACGGTATCCACAGCGGAGACATCGACGACAGACCGTTGCCATGTTTTGCCCTATGCCGCGTTCGCACTAACCGTGCATGACGAACGGTGCGGCCGGCTGCGGAAGCCGGCGGTTTGCCCAGTGTTCAGATGCGGTATGGCCGGCGTTCGCGTGGATACGGTGTCGGGTTCACTCGGGGTTTCTAGCGTGGGATTCGTCCATATCGATCGGCGGCGGGCTACGGTGAGGTGCATGCCCGCCCGTCGGTGCAGAAGAAGGGGTATCACGCATGGGGAACCATCACCGTATCGCGGCGTCACGCCGTGCGATCGCGCTGCTGACCGCGGCGGCGACGCTGTCGGGACTGGCGGCCGTCGCCGTGCCGACCGCGGTGGCCGAAGCGCCGGCCGCGGCCAAGCCGTCCGTCATCATCAACGAGGTCTTCGCCGGCAACACGAAGGAACTCGGCGATCCGGTCGCGCAACGCGACGACTGGGTCGAGCTGAAGAACACCGGTGACAAGCCGGTCGACGTCAAAGGCTGGGGCATCTACGACGAGAAGCAGAAGAAGCACTACACGATTGGCGTCGACAAGGAGATCAACGCCGACACCGTCGTGCAGCCGAACGGCTATCTCGTCGCCTACATCGACTACAACGGCGAGCCCGGTCTTGGGTCGGACGCCGATTCCGTCTATCTGACCTCGTCCGTCGGCGACAAGTACGATGCCGGAGCCGAAGTCGATGCGACCACGTGGAAGCTTGCTGACAAGATGACCGCCGCGCAGTCGTGGTCGCGTGCCGACGACGGCACGTTCAAGGTCAGCGACCAGCCGACGCCGGGCGCGGCCAACGAATTCCCGTCATCGACCCCGACCCCCGAACCGGGCGAGACGATGACCGTCGACGCATGGCCGGGCCTCGACACCGTCACCGCGATCGACGCGGACGGCGAATTCGGCGCGAAAGGCCAGTCCGGCGACCATACCGACGGCAACCTGTCCGGACTGGTGTACGAGTCCGGCCGCGACGGCGCCGCCGACACGCTGTGGGCCGCCGACAACGATCTCAACCCGACGCTCGGCAACACCGAAGACAAGGGGCCGGGATCGATCAACAAGTTCGTGCTTGACGCCGCGACCGGCACGTGGAAGCAGGACCCGACCGGCGGATGGACGTTCGACGTGAACGGCCAGACCAAGGGCGGCAAGCAGCTGCACTTCAAGGACGGCAAGGGCGGCGTCGACTCCGAAGGCATCACGCTCATCGACGGCGACTCGTCCAAGGGCGTGTTCATCGGCGCCGAGCGCGACAACGAGAACAAGAACGTGCCTCGTCCGTCCATCCTCTCGTACGACGCGAACGCGGCCGCCACCGACACGAACGGCGACGGCGCGCAGGACCTCGCCGCCATGCACGAGTGGAACCTCGTCGCGCCGCTGAGCCAGTTCGGCGTCACGCTTGGCAAGGATGACGCCAACCTCGGCGTCGAAGGCATCGCGTTCATTCCGGACGGCGTACTCACCGCCAAGCATTTCAAGGTCAACCTCGATCCGAACAACGTTCACGACTACGATCCGGCCGGCACCGCCAACGACTACGGCGGCCTGTTCTTCGCCGCGCTCGAGAAGACCAACGCGATCTACGCGTTCGCGCTCGCCACGGTCGCAGGCAAGGACGTGGCCTATCCGATCGCGCAGATCCCGTTGCCCGCCGCCGCGGCCAACGCCGGATTCGACGGCCCGCGCGACCTGACCTGGGACGGCGAACACGGCCAGCTCCTCGCCGAAGGCGACAACGACAACGGCACCGGCGCGAAGATCGCCACCTACACCTTTGACCAGAACGGCACGCTCGCACTCACCAAGCTCACCGCGACCCCGGCCGAGATCGCCGGTCAGAACTCCGAAGGCTTCGCGATCACGCCCGATTCGGCCGCCACCACCGTGAAGGGCGGCGTCGAGGGCAAGACCTACAAGCCGGTCTTCTGGGCCGACGACGGCGTGACCGGCGGCCACTCGCTGCGCCGGGGCTGGATCGAGGCGACCAACCCGAACCCCCAGCCGAACCCGCAGGATTCCGCCAAGGTGACGCTGTTCGGCATCACCGACTTCCACGGCCACATCGAAAACGGCGGCTACCTCGCCACCGCGCTCAAGGAAACCAAGGCCGCCAACCCGAACACGCTGTTCGTCGGCGCGGGCGATCTGGTCGGCGCGTCCGCGTTCGAATCGTCCATCGCGAACGACGTGCCCGCCATGGATCAGCTCAAGGCGATGGGACTCGCCGTCTCCGCCACCGGCAACCACGAGTACGACAAGGGCGCCGCCGATCTGGCGAATCGCATCGTGCCCGGCATCGCGCCGGCCAAATACGTCGTCGCGAACGTGACCGGCGACGTGCTCAAGGGCAAGGTCCAGCCATACGTGATCGAGGAATCGGGCGGCAAGAAGATCGCCTTCATCGGCGGCATCTTCAAAACGCTTGCCGACTCCGTCTCCCCGGCCGGCATGAAGGGCATCACCGTCACCGATCCGATCGAGGCGATCAACAAGTACGCCGACCAGCTGTCCGACGGCGACCCGTCCAACGGCGAGGCCGATGCGGTCGTCGCGCTCGTCCACGCCGACGCGAACGATCTGAAGAACCTCGACGCGAACGTCGACGCGGTGCTCGCCGGCCACACGCACCTGTACGAGACCGCGAAGACCGACACGGGCGCGCCGATCATCGAAACCGCGAACTACGGCGTCGAATACTCCACTACCGATCTGGAGATCACCGGCAGCGGCAAGGACGCGAAGGTGAGTGCCACGGCGGCCAAGCACGACGTGTTCACGCAAGACCAGGACGGCAAGGACGTGCCGCTGTTCGAGGCCGACCCGGCCGTCAACCAGATCTACCTCGACGCGAAGGCCGCCGCCGACGCGAAAGGCAATGAAGTACTCGGCACGCTGGCCGACGACGCCACGTTCAACCGCGGCGCCAGCAAGCCCGGCGACCTGAGCACCGTCGGCAACAACCGCGGCGTCGAATCCACGCTCGGCATCCTCAACGGCAACGCCGCGAAGTGGGCCGCAGAACAGTCCGGGCAGAAGGCCGACATCGGCGTGATCAACGCGGGCGGCATGCGCGCCGACCTTGACCCGAACGGCGACAAACAGGTGACGCTCAAGGAGGCGCACGACGTACTGCCGTTCGGCAACTCCAACGCCGTCGTCACCCTGACCGGCAAGCAGCTCAAGACGCTCATCGAACAGCAGTGGCAGCCGGCCGACGCGCAGCGGCCCGTGCTCTGGCTCGGCTTCTCCGACAACGTCGACTACCAGTACGACACGTACGTCGCCACCGTCGACGGCAAGCAAGTGCCGCGCGGCGCCGTGCACGACCTGACCGTCAACGGCAAGGCCGTGCACGACAACGACACGTATCTGATCGCCGGCAACTCGTTCCTGCTCGCGGGCGGCGACAACTTCACCGTCTTCCAGCAAGGCACGGGCTACGTCGACACCGGATACATCGACTTCGACGGATTCTCCGACTACCTCAAGGCACACCCGAAGCTCGAATCCGCGAAAACCCGCCACAGCGCCGGCTTCTCGGCGGCGCGCCTGGCCGACGACGGTACGGTGACGTTCACCGTGAGCGGCCTCGCGTTCACCACCGACGAACCGCGGCCGTGGGGCGTGCGGCTGACCGCGAACGGCGTCGACTTCGGCGACCTGACCGGGCTGGACTACACCGGCGAGGAGCAGGGCCCGGGCGCGGGCTCGATCACCGTGACCAAGAAGCTGACCGACGCCGAACGCGCCGCATTCGTGGCTGCGGCGGCAAAGGCTCCGGCGGCGGCGAAGGATGCGGCCGCGGCCGACGGCGGGGCGTTCGCGATCGGCGCTGCGACGGTGGAGACGCTGCTGACGAAGCCGCAGGCGGAGCGGCCGACGCCTCAGCCTGAGCCGACCCCGACTCCGGAGCCGACCCCCGAGCCTCAGCCTGAGCCGACCCCGGAACCCACGCCGACTCCGGAGCCAGAGCCGACGCCGTCTCCTGAACCTGAGCCGAACCCCACGCCGACCCCGGATCATGAGACGCCGACGACACAGGAGCAGCCTATCTCCAAGCCGCAGAACAAACCCCAGGCACAACAAACGGATACCGCCACCGGCACTCCGAACGGGGGCGCGCAACATGGGCGGCAAGACACGTCGAAGCCGTCCGTCCAGTCTCAGGGCAAGACGGGCAAGCCCGTTACGGCGGAACGCGGCGGCTCGGCGCAGGTGACCGTGCGTCGTCTCGCAGATACCGGTTCATCCGTGGCGTGGATGGCGCTCGCCACCGCCGTCCTGTTGGCATTGGGCGTCATCGGAGTCGCCGCCTTGGGTGTGCGACGCGACGATGGACGGTGATGTATAGGTGCGTCTTTGATGCACGCCAGACGGGATGCGCCGCCGAGGGGCTACTCGGCGGCGTATCCCGTCTGTTCCATAGGAGATTTACGCCGTTTGACGGTGTTCTCGCGGTGCATGACGGCGGTCGGTCGGATGATATGCGCCGCTGCCGTTGGAGCATCCCGATCGGACGTACAATCATGGCATGGGCAAGGACGCTGTCAAAACCATCACCAAGACGCTCAAACGCGCCGAAAACGGCATCGAAGCCATCGAAACAAGCGGCGGCGTGGCCGAGCGGCTCGCGCGCGCGGCCAAATCGAGCGAACTGCTCAGCGCGGTCTGGTCGTTGCCACCCGCCCAGAGGCTCATGTTCCATCCCGGCATGCAGGTCGCGCAGATCCGCGGCGCGTCCACGCCCGGCTTCGACGGTGACAAGGCCGACGCCGAACGGTTCATCGCGCTGAGTTCCGCCGAAATCGCCCGATATCAGAACCTGCTCTATGCCAACGGCGTGCACGGTTCGTCCCGCCGTCTGCTCATCGTGCTGCAGGGCATGGATGCCTCCGGCAAGGGCGGCATCGTCAAGCACGTGTTCCGTCAGGGCAACCCGATGGGCATCCACTACCACGGGTTCGGCAAGCCGACCGCCGAAGAACAGGCGCACGACTTCCTGTGGCGCGTCGAACGCGAACTGCCCGACCCCGGCTGGATCGCCGTCTTCGACCGCTCACACTACGAGGACATCGTCATGCCGCATGTCTACGGCACGCTGCCCGAGGAAACATGGCGTGCACGATACGAGATCATCAATGATTTCGAGCGCGACCTTGCCGCCAGCGGCTGCACGGTCATCAAGATCTTCCTCGTCGTCAGCCGCGACGAGCAGAAACGCCACTTCCTCGCCCGTCTCGACGACCCGACCAAGCGGTGGAAGTTCGACATGTCTGATCTTGATGCGCGCGACCGCTGGGACGACTACATGGCCGCATGGCAGGAGGTGTTCGAGCGCACGAGCACGCCCGTCGCGCCGTGGTATCTCGTGCCTGCCGACAATCGCTGGTATTCGCGGGCCGTCGTTTCCGAACTGCTGCGCACGAGCCTGAAGAACATGAACATGACTTGGCCGGCGCTGAAGTCCGGCATCGATCCGGACGAGGCGAGGCGGCGGCTTGCGGTGGAGTGACATGTGGAATCATGCGCTGGCTCGCAGTCGAAATGACATATATATGTAACGATACATGTTGGCATTGCTGAGAATATCGTGATTGTATAACTTGCTTATTCGTATCAGTATGATTACTGTATGTACCGATACATTGATGACGGTCGGCGATGTTCGGTTGGTTGCGGATGACCGGTGCCGGATCGATGATGCCAATGAAGGAGCGCGAGCAATGACGACGATGACGGAACCGGTGCGCTGGCAGGCACAGATGATCGGAGGTCCGGACGATGCCGTGGTGGTCGACCCGGTCAAAGCGGGCGGCGAGATGCGGCGGCCGCCGGTGATCCGCTGCGATTTCGACGTGGCCGGCACGCCGGCTGCGGCCCGGCTATGCGTGACCGCGTGGGGCCTGTTCGAGGCGGAACTGAACGGCCGCCGGGTCGGCGAGGATGTGCTCGCGCCCGGCTGGACCGTGTACGACGAACGTTTGCCGTACTGGACCTACGACGTGACCGATCTGGTGCATGACGGTGCGAACGTGCTGGGTTTCCGGCTCGGCGACGGATGGTATCGCGGCCAGATCGGATTCAACGGCGGGCAATGCGACAACTATGGCGACCGGCTGGGCGTGTTCGCGCAGCTGGAGCTGACGGATGCGGACGGCACGGTCACGATCGTCGCGTCGAACGCCGACGACGGGCGCTGGAAAGCGGGTTATGGGCCAATTCTCGCCAGCGGACTGTACGAGGGGGAGACGCTCGACGCGAGGGAAGAACGCGACCCGTTCGCGGAGGAGCTCTCCGACCATCATTGGCGGCCGGTCGAACGGCTCGACTTTGATCAATCGGTGCTGTATCCGGCAGACGAGTCGACTGCCGTGTGTTGCATCGGCGAGCATCAGCCGGTATCCATCAACCGGCTGCCGGACGGCCGCTGGCTCGTCGACTTCGGCCAGAACTGCACGCAGCGCGTCGTCCTGACCGTCCCCGCGACTGAGCCCGGTCGCGAGATCGACATCCAGCACGTCGAAGTCATCAATCCCGACGGCACACCGGCCACGCGCCCGTTGCGCCGCGCCATCCAGCACGACCATTACATCAGCGACGGCTCACCGGCCGTCTGGGAGCCGCGCTTCACCATGCACGGTTTCAGATACGCGGTCATCGGCGGCTGGCCGGCCGATCGCCCGCTCACCGCCGCCGACCTGCATACGCGCGTATACAGTTCCGCGCGACACCGTCTCGGCTGGTTCTCCTGCTCCGACGAACGCGTCAACCGGCTCGCCGAAAACGCGCGCTGGTCGATGCTGTCGAACTTCGTCTCCATCCCCACCGACTGCCCGCAACGCGACGAACGCTTCGGCTGGACCGGCGACATCGCCGTGTTCGCGCCCACCGCCGCCTACCTGTACGACGTGAACGGTTTCCTTGACAGTTGGCTCACAGACGTTGCGATCGAAACGGAACGCTGGGGCACTGTGCCGTACTATGTGCCGTATCCGTTTCCAGGCTGGGGCAAGCCGGATGCGGTCGCGCTGTGGGGCGACGCGGCGACGATGGTGCCGTGGGCGCTGTACATGGCGACCGGCGACGTCGCGGTGCTGCGACGGCATATCGGGCTGTCCCGGCGCTGGATGGACGAGGTCGCCGGACTGCTCGCGGACGACGGCGTGTGGGATCGCAAGCCCGACGTGTGGTGCGGCCAGCTCGGCGACTGGCTCGACCCGACCGCGCCGCCGGACGATGCGGCCCGCGCCATGACCGACAAGGCGCTCGTCGCCACCGCGTTCGCCGCGCACTCGGCCGATCTGGTCGCGCGCATGCTGCGTGTGCTCGGGGACACGGCCGCGCAAGAACATTACGAGAAGCTCGCCGCGCATATCCGCGCCGGGTTCCGCGCGCGGTTCGTGCGATCGGACGGCACGATGACTTCGGACACGCAGTGCGCGTACGCGCTGCTCATCGCGCTCGACCTGCTGGCCGGCGTGGGTGGAACCGCGGAATACGACCGGCTGCGTGCGGCGGCGGGGGAACGGCTCGTGAAACTCGTGCGCGAGCGCGGCTTCGTGGTCGGCACCGGATTTGCCGGCACGCCGTTCGTGCTGCCCGCATTGTGCGCGACCGGACATGCGGACGAGGCGTTCTCGCTGTTCCTGTCCGACCGTTGCCCATCATGGCTGTACCAGGTGCGCATGGGTGCGACGACCACATGGGAACGTTGGGATTCGATGCTGGAGAACGGCGAGGTGAACCCGGGCGATATGACCTCGTTCAACCATTACGCGTTCGGCTCGGTGCTCGACTGGATGCACTCGGCGATCGGCGGGCTGGAACTTGCCGACGCCGGCTGGAGCCGCGTACGCGTGCGGCCGCAGATCGTCGCGGCGTTGGCGCATGGCGTGACCTCGGGTTCGGCCGCGCATGTCACGCTGCACGGTAGGGTGTCGGTTTCTTGGAGCGAGGGCGACGACGGGCATGTTCGTCTTGACGTGGACGTGCCGCAGGGCGTCGAGGCGGAGCTCGGCCTTGACCTCCGGGACGAGACCGGCCGCCGTCTGCCTGCCGGAACGCTTGTCGCGCCGGGCGTGCATCGGCTGGTTCTGGCATAGGTCCGGTTCCCGGGATTTCATCGGAACAATCCCGGGAACCGACTATGTACGTTTCATCGCGGACGATCCTTGGAAAATCAACGATCGCAATGTGCGAATTGTCAGCTTATGCGCGATTGCCGGTTCCCGGGATTTTCCCGGCGAATCCCGGGAACCGCATGGGACGAAGTAGACTGGGGAGCATTATGGCTGATACTGAGACTTATGGTTCCCTGGGGGCGTTGGCGCCGAGCTGGGACGACGGCGAGCGCAACATCGATTCGGACGAGATCTATGAGCGGTTCTTCGGCTGGGTGCATGACGTCAAGCGCATCGAGCCGTGGCCGCATCAGGAGGAGGCCATCATGGACCTTCTCGCCGGCGACCATGTGATCCTCAACACGCCCACCGGCTCGGGCAAGTCGCTGGTCGCACTCGGCATGCATTTCGCCGCGCTGTGCACCGGGCGGCGCTCGTATTACACCGCGCCGATCAAGGCGCTCGTCTCGGAGAAGTTCTTCGATCTGGTCGACGTGTTCGGCCGCGACAACGTGGGCATGATCACCGGCGACACGCATATCAACGCGGATGCGCCGATCATCTGCTGCACGGCCGAGATTTTGGCGAATCGGGCGTTGCGCGAGGGCCGGCATGCCGACGTCGGCTGCGTGGCGATGGACGAATTCCATTACTACGGAGACCCGGAGCGCGGCTGGGCGTGGCAGGTGCCGCTGCTGACCTTGTCGAAGACGCAGTTCCTGCTGATGAGTGCGACGCTCGGCAACGTGGATGCGATCGCCGACAAGCTCGAGGACATGACTGACACGGACGTGGACATCATCGCCGACGCGCCGCGACCGGTGCCGCTGACGTATGAATACACGCTCGATCCGCTCGAGAAGACCGTCGAGCTTGCGTTCCGCGAAGGTTCCACGCCGATCTACGTCGTGCATTTCTCGCAGGATGCGGCGTTGGAGACCGCGCAGGCGCTCGCCTCGACCGGCGTGTCGAGCAAGGAGCAGCGTGCGGCCATCGCCGAGGCGATCAAGGGCGTCAAGTTCACCACCGCGTTCGGCAAGATCCTGCAACGACTGCTGCGCACCGGCGTCGGCATCCATCATGCCGGCATGCTGCCGCGCTACCGTCGTCTGGTCGAACAGCTTGCCCAGCAGGGCCTCTTGCCGGTCATCTGCGGCACCGACACGCTCGGCGTCGGCATCAACGTGCCGATCCATTCGGTGGTTCTCACGGCGCTCACCAAGTTCGACGGCACGCACATGCGCAAGCTGCGCGCGCGTGAGTTCCATCAGATCGCCGGTCGTGCGGGCCGCATGGGATTCGACACGGAAGGGCTTGTGATCGCGGAGGCCCCCGAGTTTGAGATCGAGAACGCGAAGGCCGTGGCCAAGGCCGGCAATGATCCGAAGAAACTCAAGAAGGTCAAGCGCAAGAAGGCGCCGGAAGGGTTCGTCACGTGGAATCAGGCCACGTTCGACAAGCTCATCGACGCGGCCCCCGAAACGCTCGTGCCGCACATGAAGATCACGCATTCGATGGTGCTGAACGAGGTCGCGCAGGGCGGCGACGCGCGCTACCGCGTTGACCGGCTCATCGACGACTCCGCGCAGAGCCCCGACCAGAAGGAGAAGCTGCACCAGCGCGCCGACGAGATCTTCCAGACCCTGTTCGACACGAAGGTCATCGAAACCGAGGATCGCGACGACGGCGGCAAGAACTACTATCTCGACGTCGACGTGCCCGACGATTTCGCGCTCGACCAGCCGCTGTCGCCGTTCCTGCTCGCGGCGTTGGAACTGCTCGACCCCGAATCCGATACCTATGCGCTCGACGTGATCTCGATGGTCGAAGCCACGCTCGAGGACCCCAAGCAGGTCCTGAAGGCGCAGGAGCGGCAGGCGCGCGACAAGGCGCTTATCGAGATGAAGGAAGACGGGCTCGAATACGACGAGCGCATGGACAAGCTGCAGGAGATCACGTACCCCAAGCCGCTTGAAGACATGCTGCAGGCCGCGTTCGACCAGTACCGGCAGGACGTGCCGTGGGCGAACGACTACTGGCTGTCGCCGAAGTCCGTCGTACGCGACATGGTCGAGACCGCGTCCGATTTCACGGGGTATATTGCCCGCTACAACATCGCTCGTTCCGAAGGCACGCTGCTGCGCTACCTGTCGGACGCGTACCGCGCGCTGGCGCGCACCGTGCCGGCCGAGAAACGCGACGAGCAGCTGGACGACATCATCTCGTGGCTGCGCGTGGTCGTCCGTTCGATCGACTCCAGCCTCGTGGACGAATGGGAGCATGCGGGCGACGAATCCGATGCGGCCGCCGAAGCCGCAGCGAACCTGGCCGCGCCGGGCGGCGCTCGCGAGGCCGTGGTCGAGGACCGTCGCGGACTGATCGTGCTCATCCGCAACGCGATGTTCCGCCGCGTGCAGCTCATGGACTTGGACAAGCCCGAGGAACTCGGCGCGCTCGACAAGGACTGGGGATACGGCGTGCACGAATGGGAGGACGTGCTCGACGATTATTACGACGAGCACGAGTACGTCGGCATCGATGCGGCCGCCCGTTCCGGCAAGCTGTTCATCCTCGACGATTCGCTCGAACAGAAGGAACATGCGTGGAAGGTGCGGCAGATCATCGACGACTCCGACGGCGACCATGACTGGGCCATCACCGGCACCGTTGATCTCGACACCACGCAGGAGACCGGCGAGGTCGTCTTCTTCGACTACCACGTCGGCAACTGAACCCATCGCGTGGCGGTTTGCTCTCACGGGGTTCGGCTCAGTGAGAGCAAACCGCCACGCGACCTTGGTCATAAACGGGAACGTATCGCGCGGGCGATGAACCGCACGATCAGCACCACACCGTAGCCGAGATAGCCGGCGACGAGATACAGCACCAGAAACGACGGCACCGTATCGACCAGCGTCGTCCAGTCGATGAACCAGCCGTTGCCGATCGGCGTGCACACGCCGTTGATCGGGCATTCATCCTGATACGGTGCAGCCAACACGAATACCGCGACCGCGCCGATCAGCGTGCACGCCGCAGGGAACAGCAGCGAACGCAGCCAATCGGGAACCACTCGCTGCCTGCCGCCGTCCGGTCCGGCTTCGCCGGCGTTCGTTCCCGGGCCGGCGACCCGGCATCCGCCCGGCATCGCCGCGTCACGGCTCGCGTATGCGCCGCACGTCACCAGCAGGACCGGCGGTACCACGAAATTGATCATCAGCGCCGCGGCCATCGCCAGCTGCCCGCGTATCAGCGAGAACGCGATCACCAATCCATAGGTGATCGCCAGCGTCAGCCAGCAGCCGAACCGCACCGCGTCACGCCGCGCCCACGTGACCATCCGGCCGCTCGCGCTCGTCTCAGATGGGGCAATGAACAGTCGGCGCAATCCGTATCGGCCAATCGCAAAGCAACAGAACGCCACTGCGGCGTACGCGAGCAGCAACACCGCGCATCCGCCCAGCGCCTGCACGGCCAACTCCCCACCATGCTCGCGCATCAGCTCCAGCCAGTCGTCCCACCGGTAGTATTCGACGTAGCCGAGCATGCGCAGATGCGCCCAGCCGAAGCCAAGCGGTCCCATCAGCGCGCTGACCAACGGAAACGAGAGCGAGCCGGAACGGATCGAGCCGAGAACGAGATTCGCGACACCCAATCCGACCGGCCAGTAACCCGCCGTCATGACGGGCGTCCAAACGAAACCATCCGGAATCGGCCGGCCGTCGAGTTCGGGCAGGAACGTGGCGAGACGGGAATACGAGATCAGCAACAGAAGGACCGCGAGGGCGATGACGCCGATCCAGTGGGCGCGGTTCCACGAGCACTGTTGCGCGAAACGGCTCACGACGCCGTGTGCGGGACGCGTCGTGCGGCGGTCGGCGTTGCCGTCCGGAGGCGTGTTCGGGCCTTGCGCGGCGGGATTGGTGTGTACCGAGGTCATGATGGCCTCCTTTCCGGTCGGCTGTGACGACCGTCCAAGCCGGGCGGCGGGCCACGTCGGATAATCGACACGGTGATCGCCCACTCGCTCGGCGTGTTGTGGTGATTCCAGTATGGAACAGACGCGAGCCGTGGAATGATGGATGTCATAGCCCGTATGACGCGGCGCGACGGTGCGGCCGCGCGGGCGCGCATGATGGTGACACGGGGAGGTGCGCATGACCGGGACGTCTGGAGAGCGGTATGACCATGCTGCTGCTGACGGTGCAAACGCGCGTATTCATATCGGCATCGTCGACAACGATCCGTACGCGGTGGCCGTGCTCTCGACGATGATCGCGCGCATGGACGCGCGGTTTGACGTGGTCTGGACGTGCGAACTCGGCGCGGTCGCGATCAGCAGATGCCTGAACCGTGCGCAACGGCCGGACGTGCTCGTGACCGACATGTCGATGAACGACGTGCCCGGCACCGAGGTATGCCGGGCGATCCGCGTCAAACGCGCGGACGTGGGCGTGGTCGGCGTGACCTCGTACGCGGTCGACTCGTTTCTGGACGAGGCGACGCGCTGCGGCATGCAGGCGTTGGTCAGCAAAACCGATCTTGCCGGTATGGCCGTGGCGATCCGACGCGCCGCGCTGGGGCTGGCGACGAACGCGAATACCGGACTGCCACAGTTCCTCGACGCCGCCGAAGCGCACACCTTACTGGAGGATGCGTCGTACGACGCCGGCCGCGGGGCGCTTTCGCCCAAGGAACGGGACGTGCTGCGGCTGTACGCGGACGGGCTGACCACGCGCGAGATTGCGGATCGGCTCGGCATCGGCACGCCGACGGTTGCCACGTTCGAGCGGCGGGCGCTCGCCAAACTCGGCGCCCGCAGCCGCGCCCACGCGATCTCGATCTGCGTGCGACGGCATGTGTTCTGATCCTGCTGCCATGTCGGGCGAAAGCCCAATGAACCGGCTGTATCGATGGGGACGACCAAATGAATTTGTCATTTCGAGCGAGGCGAAGCCGAGTCGAGAAATCTTTCTTGTCGTTGTCGCGCTGGAAAGATTTCTCCGTTCGCTTCGCTCGGTCGAAATGACATATATGTGAAAGCGAGGTGACGGAGGATGACTGAGTGGCTGGAACGGTTGGACGACGCCGACCGGCGGACGGACAACGCGTGGCTGCTGACGGCGGTGCTGGTCGTGGCGCTGGTCTGCGCCGGCGAAACCCTGGGAGCCGTGACATCCGGCGTGATGCCGGCCGCGGATGCGGCGTGCACGTTCGCTGTCGTGGCGGCGACGATGCTCATGGCGTTCCGCCCGGTGACCGGCGCGTTCACGGTCACGGCGCTGTGGTCGTCCCTCAGCGTCGCCGCGGTCGACATGCCGTCGGCCATGCTGCTGTGTCTACTGGCCGCCATCGGCATCCTCGGCTACGCCTATCGTCGCACGGCCGTGGCCGTCACCATCATCGCGCTGGCCGTCTGGATGTTCACCCAAGGCGGCGTCGCATTGCCATCGGGAAATACCGGAACCGGATCGTCGTACAGCAGTAATATGGACTCGCCATCGTCAGACAGCCAGCCGGATCAATCGAATCAGTCATCATCCGGCAACGCCGACGATCCGGCGAATACAGCCACCGATCCCAATGATCACGTTCTGCTCGGCACGGTCGCGATGTCCGGCATCGCGCCGGTCGCCGTCCTGTTCGCGGGATTCCTGCTCGGCGGCATGGCCGCACGCTGGAACCATGAGCGGCACAGCGAGCGCATGGAACTCGCCTACCGCCGCCAACGCGCCCGCGCCGCGCAGGACATCCACGACTACGTGTCGAACGATCTCGCGTACCTGATCCTGCGACTGGACAAGGATATCGCCGACGGCAAATCGCCCGGCGTCGAAGAATTGCGCGAGCTGCGCGACGTGGCGTCCGGCGCGCTTGACCGCACGCATCAGGTCATCGGCGTGATCGAGGGTCGGGAAACCGGGCAGCAGGCGACAGCGGCAAACGGTCGCACCGGTGCCACCGCTCCATCCGTGGCACCATGCATCGACGATCGGCCATCCGACCATTCCGGCGCGTCGTCGTCGTTCGGAAGTCATCATGCGCGGCGATCATCCGGATTATCCGTCGTCAATCCGAACGCCGAACGCGACGACTGCCCGCTCGCCGAGCAACTGCGTACGATTGCATACGCCGGCGATCATCGGCTCAAGGAACTCGGTTTCGACGGCCAGACGATCATCACGAATGCGAACGATAGCGCCGAGCCGGACGATCTGATCGCGGGATTCCTCGAGGAACTGTACGGCAACATCGCCAAACACGCCGATCCCGCCGGCGGCTATGTGCTTACGATCGGCATCGGCCGCGACGCCGTGCAGATCGCGCTCGTGGACACGGCGCTGGATAATACGTCATCTCACGCAAGCCTGTCTCTTGGTACCGGGCTCGATAGATATCGGATGCGGGTTGATTCTCGTGGTGGCGTGTTTGATATCAATGCGCGAAACGATGAATGGACGCTGTCAGTGTTGATTCCCCTGCGGTAGCAGAAGCGTGGGGTTGCCAGCAATTTTTGTGGCCACCGTTGCTAGTGACAGAGAAGGCTCGTCTGACATACATCAGACGAGCCTTCTCTGCCACTAATGGTAAGAGATCAGCCGACGGAGCGCTGGGAGGTTTCGGCGCCGAAGAAGCCGACGATGAGCATCGAGAAGATGGCGATCACGCTGATCGACACGAAGATCGAGGTCGCGCCGAGCGCGGTGAGCATCCAGCCCACCACCATCGGCATCAACACGTTGAGCAGCTTGGCGATCGCGTTCGCGAGTCCCACGCAACGGAAGCGGACCTTGGTGGCGAACAGTTCCGGCGCGTACACGGCCACGACCGACGCCATCAGCGTGTACAGGCACATCATGAGCAGGAAGCCGACGATGATCGCGCCGGCGGTCGAGGTCTGGAACGCGTACGCCATGCCGAACACGCCGGTGAACAGGAACGCGGGCACGATCGTGCGCTTGCGGCCGATGCGGTCGATGAGCAGGGACCCGATCAGGCAGCCGACCGGGGCGCCGAGCATCATGAGCGTGGACGTGGTCAGCGACGCAGACAGGTTGATGCCGCGCTTGACGAGGATCGTCGGCACCCACGAGGTGAACGCGTACGAGCACACGTTGGTCGCGCCCACGGCCACGATCGCCACGAGCAGGCAGATGCCGAGCGAACGGCCGCCCGCGTTGCGGTTCTGCGCGGCCGCGTCGGCGGCGGTGTCGAATGCGGAAGCCGGTTCGGAACCGTTGGCCTCCATTTCCTTGACGATCGCGTCCGCCTCATCGTAGCGGCCATGCACGGCGAGCCAGCGCGGGGATTCGGGGATGTCGCGGCGCAGCCACCAGATCACGGCGGCCACCACGCCGATGCCGACGAACAGCGGGCGCCAGCTCCAGCGCGGGATGATGAACGCGCACAGCAGCATGGCGATCGGCACGCCGCAGTTGGCGACGAGTGAGACGATCGCGCACCAGTGGCCGCGGCGGTTCATCGGCGCGAACTCGTTGACCATCGCGAAACCGGTCACGATCTCGGCGCCGAGGCCGAGACCCGCGCCGAGACGGCACAGGGAAAGCACGGCCATGTTCGGAGCGAACGCGCCGAGGAACGTGAAGCCGCCGAACAGCAGCAGGTTGATCTGGTAGGCGGTGCGGCGGCCCTTGAGATCGCCGACGAAGCCGGCCAGCAGGGAGCCGATGAGCAGGCCGAGGAAGCCGGCCGACATGAACGTCGAATTCTGCTTGACGGTAGACCAGCCGGTGGCCAGCGCGCTGGACGCGACGGCGGAGCCGATGTACACGTCGATGCTGTCCATCAGCATGCCGGCCGCGACGAGCGCGACGATGCGATGGAACATCGTGGTTTCATGGGCGCGATCCACGCGCGAGATGATGTCCTGCACTTGTGCCGGATCCGCGGTTGCCTCGCTGGTGCGGGCGGCCGCGGCGGCGGAAATCTGCTGTTCTGCAGCAGTCATGATCTTCAAACCTCTACTTGGGAATCTTGGCTGGTCGATCGGCGTCCTAACGATCCCATTGTGTGGGATGCGCGGTGTGCGCGAAAACCGGCCTTGAACCCGGAACGCCCGCCTATTGTGTAGGCGAGCGTTGTCCTTGTCGATAGATTAGGTTTGTGTGCGCCGGATGCCCGGGAACGGTCACATAGTGGACGGATCAGGCGTTCTTGCCTAGAATCTCGTCGACGATCTTGGGCTTTTCCGTGAGCTGGCCGGTGAATCCGGGGCGGATATCCATATGCAGCACGAGGCTCGTGCGGTATCCCTGCTCGGCGAGCTTCTTGGCGGCCTCGCCGGCGACGTGCAGCACCTCGTCAAGATCGCCCTCGACATCGGTGAACAGCGCGTTGGTCTCCTGAGACAGACCGGATTCGCGGATCACCTGAATGGCCTGGGCCACGTACGGCGAGACCTCGGAGCCAGCGCCGGAGACGGACACCTGAATCGCGGCGACCGTGTTGAGGTAGGGCTTGCCGGTCTTCGGGTCGATGGGGACTTCCTGCTTGACGGCATTGCGATCAATAGGCATGATGGTTGCTCCTTTGTGTTCAACGGCTCGGTCCTGCAATTACGGACGCGCCGTTGGCGCGGCGGATTTTTGCCTTCGTTCGGCTTTCGCCTCGCTCAGGGCTCGCCTACAGGAAGCCCACAGGGCTTCCTGCTTAACGGCTCGCCCATGCGTGGTCCATCGGGCCGGAACCGTGGCCGAGATTGAGTTGGGCATTGAGCGCGCCGGTCAGATAGTTCTTGGCGTGCCGGATCGCGTCGGGCAGCAGCTCGCCTTTGGCGAGGTTCGCGGCGATGGCCGACGACAGCGTGCACCCGGTGCCATGCGTGTTCGGATTATCGACGCGCGTACCCGGGAACCATGTCGCGGTGCAGTCCGGTCCGACCAGCAGATCGTTCGCGTCGGTCACGCCGTGCCCGCCCTTGACGAGTACCGCGCAGCCATATCGGCCGGCCACGGTGCGGCCGGCCTGTTCCATCGCGGCATGCGCGTCATCGGCCTGTGCGAGCGGCGAGACGGCAGGGGAGAACCATTGCGCGGTGTCGAGCGCGGCGGACTGATGCTGGATCAATCCGACCAGCTCCTCGGTTTCGGGGATGTTCGGCGTGACCAGCGTCGCCAGCGGGAACAGCCGTTCGGTGAGGGCCGCGATCGCGTCATCGTCGATGAGCTTCGCGCCGGACGTGGCGACCATGACCGGGTCGAGCACGATGTTGCGCGCGTGATGCGCGGCGAGACGGTCGGCGATCGTCTCGATGATCCCGGCCGACGAGACCATGCCGATTTTGACGGCCGCCGGCGGGATGTCCGCGAACACCGCGTCGATCTGCGCGGCGACCATGCTCGCCGGCACGTTCTCGACCGCGGTGACGCCCATCGTGTTCTGCGCGGTGATCGCCGTGATCGCGGACATGCCGAACACGCCGTTGGCGAGCATGGTCTTGAGATCGGCCTGCATGCCCGCCCCGCCGGACGAATCCGACCCGGAGATCGCCAGTACGGCGGGAAGCGTGGTGGGCATGCAAGTTCCTTTCTGTTGATGGATACGGGTCACTGGGCGGTGGTGTAGAGCTTGCCGCCCTGCTCCTTGAACTTCTCGCTCATCGCGGCCATGCCCTTGGCGATCTCCTCGGCGGACTCGTTGACGATCTGCTCCTGCTGAGCGGCGTTGCCGAACTGCTTGCGGATGTTCTGCGAGATGGCCATCGAGCAGAACTTCGGGCCGCACATCGAGCAGAAGTGCGCCATCTTCGCCGGCTCGGCCGGCAGCGTGTCGTCGTGGAACGCGATCGCGGTGTCCGGATCGTAGCTCAGGTTGAACTGGTCGAGCCAACGGAACTCGAAGCGGGCCTTCGAGATCGCAAGATCACGATCCTGCGCGTGCGGGTGGTGCTTGGCGATGTCGGCCGCATGACAGGCGATCTTGTACGCGATCACGCCCTGCTTGACGTCGTCCTTGTTCGGCAGACCCAGATGTTCCTTCGGCGTCACGTAGCACAGCATGGCCGTGCCGTAGCGGGCGATCTCCACGCCGCCGATCGCGGACGTGATGTGGTCGTAACCCGGCGCGGTATCGGTCGTCAGCGGCCCCAGCGTGTAGAACGGCGCGTCGTTGCAGATCGCCTTCTCCATCTCGATGTTCATGCGCACCGTGTCGAACGGGATGTGGCCCGGGCCTTCGATCATGACCTGCACGTCCTTGGCCCACGCGCGCTTGGTCAGCTCGCCCAGCGTCATCAGCTCGGCCAGCTGCGCCGGATCGTTCGCGTCCGCAAGCGAACCCGGACGCAGGCCGTCGCCCAACGAGAACGCGACGTCGTACTTGGCGAAGATGTCGCACAGCTCGTCGAAGTGCGTGTACAGGAAGCTTTCCTGATGATGCTGCAGGCACCATTCGGCCATGATCGAACCGCCGCGCGAGACGATGCCGGTCACGCGGTTCGCGGTCAGCGGCACGAAGCGTAGCAGCACGCCCGCGTGGATGGTCATATAGTCGACGCCCTGCTCGCACTGTTCGATCACGGTGTCGCGGAACAGCTCCCAGCTCAGCTTCGACGCGTCGTCCTCGACCTTCTCCAGCGCCTGATACATCGGCACGGTGCCGATCGGGACAGGGGAGTTGCGCAGAATCCATTCGCGCGTGGTATGGATGTCGTTGCCGGTGGACAGGTCCATGACCGTGTCCGCGCCCCACTTGGTGGCCCACGTCAGCTTCTCGACCTCCTCGTCGATGGACGAGGTGACGGCCGAGTTGCCCATGTTCGCGTTGAGCTTGGTGAGGAACGCGGAACCGATGATCATCGGCTCCGCCTCGGGGTGGTTGATGTTGCACGGCATGACCGCGCGGCCAGCGGCGAGTTCGGAACGCACCAGCTCGACGTCGCAGTTCTCACGCTCGGCCACGTACTTCATCTCAGGGGTGATGATGCCGTGGCGGGCGTACCACATCTGCGTGATCGGGTGGTCCTTGGCCTTGAGCGGGTTGTGCTTGCGGCCGCGCCATTCCTTGGTGGCCTTGCCGCGCTTGATGGCGCGCTTGCCGTCGTCCGCGAGGTTGCGTTCGCGGCCCTCGTACTCCTCAACGTCGCCGCGGTCGAGGATCCAGTCGAGGCGCAGGGGCTTCAGACCCTCCTTCGGATCGCACTTGGGGCCTTCGGTGTTGTAGTCGTGGAACGGCGGGTTCGGGCCGACGCCGGGCGTGTCCGAGAGCTTAATCTCGGTGTACGGCACCTCGAGATCGTAGGAGCCGAACTGGTTTTCGAAATGCACCGACTTGGTTTTGCGGATATGCGCCTTGTCGCGCTGCTTGGAGCCGCGGGCTGCGATGTCGACGCGCTGCTGCTTGGCGAGCTTCTGCGCCTCCTTGGCCTCCTTCGCGTTGGTGAACTTCGGCTCGGCGGACTCGGCGGCTGCGCCTTCGCTGGTTTCCGGCTTGGCGATCACGCGCTTGGCGTAGCCGTGCTTCGCGTCGCCGCGCACGGCCTTCCAGCCCTCGACCATCGCGCGGGTCGCGGCCTGCGGATCGTCCGCACCGGCGATCGCGGAGACAGCGAACCAGCCGGCGGCCTTGGTGTGCGCGAGCATGTCCATGTCGGCCGCGGTCACGCCGCCGCCGACCACGACCGGGAAGTCGCAGGCCGAGCAGATCGTGTTGATCTGGTCCGCGTCGAGCGTGCGGCCGGAACCGTCATTGCCACCGACCGAAGCCTCGGGCTTGGTCGTGGAAACGTGCAGCGGACCGGCGCCGATGTAGTCGATGCAGCCGTCGGGCAGCTCGTTGATGATCTTGACGAGGCTTTCGGTCTCCGCCGACAGGCCGACGATCGCGTCGTCGCCGAGCATCGCGCGGGCCTCGCGCGGCTCCATGTCGGTCTGGCCGATGTGCACGCCGTCGACCTTGATGCCCTTGTTGCGGCACTGCCACACGACATCCACGCGGTCATCGATCACGAACGCGACCGAATCGGACTTGTCGTTGTCCTCGATGATCTGCGCGATGTCCTGGGCAAGCGAGGTGATCTCCTTGGCGTCGGCATCCTTGGCGCGCAGCTGGATGAACGTCGCGCCGCCGCGCAGCGCCTCCTCGATCACATCGGTGACCGGTCGGTCGTGCGTGTCCTGCGGGCCGACGACGAAATACGCGGACAGGTCGAACGAGTCGCGCATCGATGCGAATGGATAGTTGTTCATGTGGTTTTCCTTTTGGGTTGATTAATAGGAAAGTCTTGGTTGATGTTGGATTGGTGCTGGCGGAGCCTTGGCTCCCTCGGCTGAGGGAGCTGGCAGCCGAAGGCTGACTGAGGGAGCGTAGATGGTGTGACCTTGATCTGTTTCTGACTGCCGGAATGCCGTTACCCCGTCACGATCGCGGAACCCGCCACCTGTGCGGGCGTGAGGTTCCACAACGCATCGAGGAAGTGCGGCTGGAACGTGCCCGGGCCGTCCGACTTCGCCTCGGCGATCTCGCCGGCGCGGTTGAACAGCAGCGAGGCTGCCAGCGCGGCCGTCAGTGGTTCGGCGACCGCTAGGTACGTCGCGGTCACGCCGCCCAGCGAGCAGCCGGCACCGGTGATCTTCGCCATCAGCGCGCTGCCGCCCGGCAGGCGGTAGACCTGCTCGCCGTCGGTCACGAGATCGACCTTGCCGGACACGGCCACCGCCGCCGTGCCGTGCGGCGCGGATCGAGCGAGGAACGCCGCCAGCGTCTTCGCCGGTTCGACCGCCGCATCAACCTCGTCCACCGACTCCACGCCGGCCGGCCGGCTCGCCTCGTCGGGGGAGACCAGTCCCCACATGGTCGCCAGCGCGATGATCTCGGACGCGTTGCCGCGCACGATCGTCGGGGGAGCGGCGCGGAATGAGCGCAGGATCTCCGTGCGGGTCTTGCCGATGCCGGCCGCGACCGGGTCGAGCACCCACGGGTGGCCGGACTTGCGGAACGCGCGGGCGATCTGCGGCAGCGCATCCTTGTAGAACGGCAGCAGCGTACCGACGTTGATGTAGTCCGCGCCCGAAATCGACGCGGTGTCGATCACGTCGTCCGGCAGGAAGCTCATCGCCGCGGTGCCGCCGGCCGCGAGCTGCGCGTTCGCGACGAGGTTGATCGTCACGAAATTGGTGAACGACTGCGCCAGCGGCGTACGTTCCCTGACATCGTGCACGGCCTGTGCGATGCGCTCGCGCAGATCGGCCAGATCGGTCGGTTCGGTGGCGGTTTGATCGATGCCGGCCTGATCACAGACGGAATGGTCGATGTCGGACCGACCGGCATCTGACTGATCGGTGCCTGATTGATCGGCGCAACCGCAACAATGCGACTGCGTGTCGGTATGCGAATCTTCGCTCATATCGCTGCTCCCTACGATGGTCTTAACCAACAGGTTCTAAGGGTCAGGCTCGCGCCTCTCTCAACCCGCCGCACCGGCCGGGTTCCCCTGCATTACGCTCCCGACGCTATGCCCCAACATGGACATATCCCCGTTCTTTCGTGTCCTTCCTCTGGCGTTTCTTGCCCGCCTGTGGTATTAAGGCGCTCCTTATATCACTGTCACGCTGTGCCTATAGACTCGGGAACGCTAACTAGTCCCCAAACCGTTCAAACCAGAAGGTGCATTGTGGCTGTATCCAAACTCGATGAAGTCGTGTCCCTCGCGAAGCGTCGCGGGTTCGTGTTCCCCGCCGGAGAAATCTACGGCGGCACCCGTTCCGCGTGGGATTACGGTCCGCTCGGCGTCGCGCTGAAGGACAATATCAAGCGCGAATGGTGGCGTTCGATGGTCGTCACCCGTGGCGACGTGGTGGGCGTGGATACGTCCATCATCCTGCCGACCCCGGTGTGGGTCGCCTCTGGCCACGTGGCTGTGTTCAACGACCCGCTGGTCGAGTGCCTCAACTGCCACAAGCGCAACCGCGCCGACAAGCTGCAGGAGTCCTACGCCGAGAAACACGGCGACAAGCTGCCCGAGAACGGCATGGCCGACATCGTGTGCCCCGACTGTGGCACCCGCGGCAAGTGGACCGAACCGCGCGACTTCAACATGATGCTGCGCACGCACCTCGGCCCGGTCGAGGACGAGAACAGCCTGCACTACCTGCGCCCGGAGACCGCGCAGGGCATCTTCGTGGACTTCAAGAACGTCATGACCTCGTCTCGTTCCAAGCCGCCGTTCGGCATCGCCAACATGGGCAAGTCCTTCCGTAATGAGATCACGCCGGGCAACTTCATCTTCCGCACCCGCGAGTTCGAGCAGATGGAGATGGAGTTCTTCGTCGAGCCGGGCACCGACGAGGACTGGCACCAGTACTGGATCGACGCGCGCACCCAGTGGTACCTCGACCTCGGCGTCAAGCCGGAGAACCTGCGCCACTACGAGCATCCGAAGGACAAGCTCGCCCACTATTCGAAGCGCACCGTCGACATCGAATACAAGTTCGGCTTCCAGGGCTCTGACTGGGGCGAGCTCGAGGGCATCGCGAACCGCACCGACTTCGACCTGTCGGCGCACGCCAAGCACTCCGGCGAGGACCTGAGCTACTTCAACCAGGCCACCGGCGAGAAGTACGTGCCGTACGTCATCGAGCCGGCCGCCGGCTTGACCCGCTCCCTCATGTGCTTCCTCGTGGACGCGTACGACGTGGACGAGGCCCCGAACACCAAGGGCGGCGTCGACAAGCGCACCGTGCTGCGCCTCGACCCGCGTCTGGCCCCGATCAAGGCCGCCGTGCTGCCGCTGAGCAAGAAGCCCGAGCTGCAGACCGTCGCGCAGAACCTCGCGTCCGACCTGCGCCAGCACGAGTGGATGATCGACTACGACGAGGCCGGCGCGATCGGCCGCCGCTACCGCCGCGAGGACGAGATCGGCACCCCGCTGTGCATCACCGTCGACTTCGACACGCTCGACGACCAGGCTGTGACGATCCGCGACCGCGACACCATGAACCAGGAGCGCATCTCCCTGGACAAGGTCGCCGAGTACGTCGACGCCCGCATCGGCGAGAAGCGCACGCACGTGCCGCAAAAGCCGGTCGCGATGGGCGGCGAGGCTTGGCCGGACTCCGTGAAGATCAACGAGGCCGGCGGCCTGTACTGATCCGCTGTTCGCCGAGCGGACCTCGGCCCCCTCTGATGAGGGGGCTCCCGGCGAAGCCGGGTGGGGGAGGGAAGAAGCCATAACGCCGATCTCTCCCCCAGTCATCCTGCGGATGACAGCCCTCTCAGCAGAGGGGGCCAAGTGCGTTATTGACCTTTGTATTCGATCCGGAACCTATTCCATCAGATGAGGGACAACATATCGTGACGAACAAGGATGCTGAAACCGTGCTCACGGCGCGTGACCGCGAGCGACTCGACCCGCGCGGCGACATGGCCGCGGCTGCGGGCGACGGATCGTCGCAGCCGGCGGCCGAGCCGTCCTCGTCGGTCTCGCCGGTGACGATCGCGCCGGTCAGGCTCGGCCCGATCACCGTGCCCACTCCGGTCGTGCTCTCGCCGATGGCCGGGGTCACTAACTGGCCGTTCCGCGTGATCTGCGAGGAATATGGTCCCGACGGCCTGTACGTGGCCGAAATGATCACCGCCCGCGCGCTCGTCGCCCGCAATCCGAAGGCGCTGCGCCTGTGTCAGTTCGCGCCGAGCGAGAAGATCCGCTCGCTGCAGCTGTACGGCGTCAACCCGGCCATCGTCGAACAGGCCGCGCACATCGTCGTCGACGAGCACATGGCCGACCACGTTGACCTCAACTTCGGTTGCCCGGTGCCCAAGGTCACCCGTCGCGGCGGCGGCTCGGCCCTGCCGTGGAAGACCGACCTGTTCCGCGAGATCATCCAGCGCGTCGTCAAGGTGTGCGGCGAGGCGAACATCCCTGTCACCGCGAAGATCCGCGTCGGCATCGACCACGAGCACGAGACGTTCATGGAGGCCGGACACATTGCGCAGGAGGAGGGCTGCGCGGCAGTGACGCTGCACGCGCGCACCACCGCCGAATACTACGGCGGACACTCCGACTGGAGCCGCATCGGCGAGCTGGTCGAGGCACTCGACATCCCCGTGTTCGGCAACGGCGACATCTGGGGTGCGGACGATGCGCTCGAAATGGTGCGCGAGACCGGCTGTGCGGGTGTCGCGATCGGCCGCGGCTGCCAGGGCCGGCCGTGGCTGTTCGCCGACATCAAGCATGCGTTCGCGGGTGACGATATCCGCGTCAATCCGACGCTCGGCGAGGTCTGCGGCGTGATCGAACGTCACGCCGAGCTCCTGACTGAGTTCTACGACGGCGATGAACGCATGGCTGTGCACGACCTGCGCAAGCATATCGCCTGGTATCTCAAGGGATTCCCGGTCGGCGGCTCCACGCGCAAGGCGTTCATGGAATGCGAAAGCCTTGACGACGTGCGCCGCGAGATCGGTCGTCTCGACCCGGCGATGACGTTCCCGGAGCGTGTCAAGGACAAGCCGCGCGGCCGCGTGCGGTTCGCCAAGAAAGTGCACCTGCCGTACGGCTGGCTGGACTCGCGCGAGACGACCCACGAGCAGCGCGAGACGTTGTTCGGGGACGATCCGATGGACGCCAGCTACTGACGGGGATGGCAGCCTTGTGGTGACGTCCCCGGCGAGTATCGTGTGAGATTGCGAAAGAATGGTGTATTCCGTGCGCGAAACGCCGATACACGCTGAGAAAAGTGCCCTCTTTATCAGGGGTTCTGCGATACAGTTATGCGTAACCGTGTGAGTGACAGGAGACAATGGTGAGCGAAATCGCCCAGAACGAGCAGCTTAGCGACAAGATCAACATCAAGGTCGTCGGCGTCGGTGGTGCGGGTGGCAATGCAGTCAACCGCATGATCGCCGAAGGACTGCAGAACGTCGAATTCGTGGCGGTGAACACCGACGCGAAGGATTTGCTGCGTTCGGACGCCGATGTGAAGATCTCCCTCACCGATAACACCAGCCGTGGTCTCGGCGCGGGCGCCGATCCCGAGAAGGGCGCCAAGGCCGCGCAGGATCACCAGTCCGACATCGAGGAGTCGCTCAAGGGCGCCGACATGGTGTTCGTGACCTGCGGCGAAGGCGGCGGCACCGGCACCGGCGCCAGCCCGATCGTCGCCAAGGCCGCGCATCAGCAGGGCGCGCTCACCATCGCCGTCGTCACCCGCCCGTTCTCGTTCGAAGGTCCGCGCCGCTCTGCGTCCGCGAACCTCGGCATCGAGAACCTGCGTAAGGAAGTCGACGCGCTCATCGTTATCCCCAACGACCGTCTGCTGGAACTCGCCGACCGCAACATGAGCATCGTGGACGCGTTCAAGACCGCCGACAGCGCCCTGCTCGCCGGCGTGCAGGGCATCACCGACCTGATCGCGGCCAACTCGTACATCCACGTCGATTTCGCCGACGTCAACACCATCCTTCGTGGCGCGGGTACCGCGCTGTTCGGCATCGGTTCGGCCCGCGGGGAGGATCGTGCCACGCAGGCGGCCGAGATCGCCATCAGCTCGCCGCTGCTCGAGGAGAGCATCGAGGGTGCGCATGGCGTGCTCATCAATATCTGCGGCCCGACCGACCTGGGCATTCAGGAGGCCGCGGCGGCCGTTGAACTCGTGCGCAAGGCCATCCATCCTGAGGCGCAGATCATCTGGGGACAGTCGCTCGACGACGCGTTTGGCGACGAGGTGCGCGTCACCGTCATCGCGGCCGGTTTCGGTCCCAAGACCAAGAACGGCGATCAGGACGCGCCTTCGGCCGCGGCCCCGATCATCGTCCAGTCTGCCGCCGCGCAGCCCTCTTCCACGCCGGCCGCCGCGCAGCCCAATCAGAGCGCACCGGTTCAGCCGCAGCCCGCAGCACAGCAGTACCAGCAGCCTGCCGTCCAGCAGGCGACGCCGGTCGTCCCGTTGCAGCAGTATGCACAGCCGGCCAACTCCACCCCGCAGCACTCCTTCGACGAGACGTCGGAGCATGAAGTGGTGTCCTCCAACGACCCGGGCGATCTCGACATCCCGGATTTCCTTCGCTGAACCGATTGAGTCGAGACGCCGAGCCTGATTGAAAGGAATCCTCATGGCAGGGTTTATGAAGAACGCAATGTCCTATCTGGGCATGACGGATGTGGTGGACGACGATGATCAGTACGAAGACGAGCCGGCCGAGGACGCCACGTTCGATTCCGATCATTCCGTCACGCCGATGACTTCCGGTGCGGCGTCCGCTGCGAGCCAGTCCTCCGGCACTCAGACGACGCGTGAGTCGAATCCGTTCCAGAGCCGTGTGACGCGCATCACCACCATCCATCCGAAAACCTATGACGATGCGCAGCTCGTCGGCCGCGCCCTGCGTGACGGCGTTCCCGTGGTGCTGAACCTGACGGGGGTTCCCGAGGCGGTGGCGTATCGCATCGTCGATTTCTCGGCGGGTGTGGTGTTCGGCGTGCGCGGTTCGATCGAGCGGGTCACGCCGCGCGTTTTCCTGCTCAGCCCGGCGCAGGTCAATATCAAGGTCGAGGAACCGCAGGCCCCGGCCTCGTCTCACGACCTGTTCTCCGACTGACGCTCTGTTTCCCGGCGAACGATCAGTTCGCGTTCAGCATGCCCCCAGCCTGCCTGATAGGCTGGGGGCATGCTGTTATATCTCCTGTCGTACATCGTCAACCGCGTCATCGACGTGTATATCGCGATCCTGTTCATCCGAATGATCCTCGATTGGGTGACCGTGCTGTCGCCCCGTTGGCGGCCGACGGGCATCCTCTATTCGCTGATCGACGTGATCTATCGGCTCACCGAACCGCCGCTGCGATGGCTGAGGCGGTATATCCGGCCGATCCCGATGGGCGCCGTATATCTCGACGTGAGCTTCATCGTGCTATATTTCGCGCTGATCGTGCTGCGCATCCTGATCTGAAGGCCCGAAAGAGTGTTGAAAACCGCCCATAATGGCGTCGAACTGCCATCTTGGCGTGGGGTACGTGATAGCATCATGTGTTGATACCAACACAGCGAGGCATGACCCCAAAGCGAGGTGTAAGGATTTATGGCTTTGTTGACTCCGAAGGATATACGGGAGCATACCTTCCAGACGGTTCGATTCAAGGAAGGCTATGACGTCGACGAGGTCGACGATTTTCTGGATCAGGTGACGGAAACCGTCGAGGCGCTCGGCAAGCAGGCCGTGGCCGCCGGTGCGGCGACCCAGTCCCTGGGACCGGACGTGGCCAACCTCAACAAGAAGATCTCCGACCTGACCGCTCAGGTGCAGGGACTGCAGAAGGAGAACGCGGAGCTGAAGTCGCAGGCTGGCAACGCTGCCGGTCAGGGCGATCAGGCGGCGCAGGTCGCGCAGTCCAAGCTCGCCGAGGCTGAGGAAAGCAACCGCGCGCTCACCGCGCAGAACGAGCAGCTCAAGGGTCAGGTCGACCAGCTCAACAAGCAGATCGATCAGCTGACCGCCCAGGCCGCCAAGGCGTCCGACAACGACGCCCTCGTCGAGCAGCTCGCGACGATCCAGAAGGAACGCGACACGTTCCGCGCCAACAGCGAGGATCTGTCCCGTCAGCTCGCCTCCGCGCAGCAGCAGGTGGTGGCTGCGCAGCAGGCCGCCGCCCAGGTTCGCGAACTCACCAAGCAGCTCGAAGAGTCCAAGCAGCGTGAGAACCAGCTGCGCGAGCAGGTCTCCAAGGTCGAGCCGAGCACCGAGACCGGCAGCCTGCAGAAGATCGCCGGCGCCGCCGCCTCCGCCAACACCGAGCCGGAGCGCGCCACCGCCATGCTCACCCTCGCCATGCAGCTGCATGATCAGTACGTCGACAAGGGCAAGGCTCAGGCCAAGGAGATCACCGAGGCCAGCCAGGCGAAGTACAACGAGCTGATCACCAAGGCCAACGACTACTCCAGCCGCACCCGCTCCGAGGCCGACGAATACGGCAAGCGTACCCACGCCGATGCCGACGCCTACTCCGATCGCGTGCGCGCCGACGCCGACGGCTACTCCGTCAAGACCCGTCAGGATGCCGACCTGTACTTGAAGAACAAGCACGAGGACGGCGACGCCTACGAGGCCGAGGTTCAGCGTCGTGCTTCCGAATACGACAAGAAGAAGCGCAACGAGGCCGACGAATACAGCAAGAACACCCGTTCCGCCGCCGACGACTATGCGCAGCAGGTGCGCGACAGCCTCACCGAGCAGTCCAAGGTCATCGAGGGCAACATCCAGGGCCTCAAGCAGTTCGAAAGCGCCTACCGTACTCGTCTGACCGAGTTCCTTACCGGTCTGATGAACCAGGTGTCCGACACGAACAGCTACAACCAGACCGAGCAGTCCGGCCAGTGAGACCATAGGACGGGTATTCGGATATGACTACTCGACAGGGACGGCCGCGCACGCGCGTGGCCGTCTTTGCATGTGTGGCGCTCGTCGCGCTCGTGATCGATCAGCTCACCAAGTTCTGGGCGCAGATCGCCCTTTCGGACGGTCGAACGGTTCCGGTTGTGCCCCCGTTGCTGTCGCTGACGCTCGTGCATAATCCCGGTGCATCGCTTGGTCTCGGCTCTTCGATGACCTGGGTCATCTCGTTGCTGGCGATCATTGCCAGCATCGTATTGGTCGTATTGGGACTGCGCACCGCATCGACGCGATGGTCGGTGATGTTCGCGCTGGCGTTCGCCGGTGCGTTCGGCAACCTGATCGACCGTGTGACTTACGCCGACGGATTCCTCAACGGCAAGGTCGTGGACTTCCTCAATTACGGCTGGTCCGTGGGCAATGTAGCCGACATCTGGCTGATGATCGCCGGCATTGGCATCGTCGTACTGATCATGCTGGGAACGCCGATCGACCATGAAGACAATGCCGCGACGGCAGGCGTCGTCACCGCCGACGACGGGTCCGGCGTGGACTCGAATGCCGTTGCCGCATCATTCGGATCGGATGCGCCGGCCGGCGCTGACGGGAGGGACGCGTCGAAAGGCGGTGCCCTATGAGCCGTCTTGTCCCTGCACCCGATGCCTTGGTCGGCAAGCGGTTCGACGTGGCCGTGGCCAAAATGCTCGGCCTGTCACGCGCCAAGGCCGCGGATCTTATCGAAAACGGTCAAGCGCGTGTGCTTGGCCGCGATATCGCCAAATCCGGCACTCTGTTGGCAGGAGAGACCGTCGAATTCGATCTGGTCGAGGAACAGACGCAGCCCGAACCCGTGGCCGACGACATGGCCATCGTCTACGAGGACGACGACGTGGTCGTGGTCGACAAGCCGGTCGGCGTCGCCGCGCACGCATCGGTCGGCTGGACCGGCCCGACGGTGCTCGGCAGCCTGCTGCAACGCGGCGTGCACATCACCTCCTACGGGGCCGCGGGGCGACAAGGCATCGTGTCGAGGCTCGATGTCGGCACCTCCGGTCTGATGCTCGTATGCAAATCGGATCTCGCATACGTGGAGATGCGGCGCCAATTCGCCGAGCATGAGGTCGTCAAAACCTATCATGCGCTGGTCCAGGGCGGGCTCAAGGAAGACAAGGCCACCATCGATGCGCCGATCGGGCGGGCGAAGGTATCCGACTTCCGGTTCTGCGTCACACCGGCAGGCAAACCCGCCATCACCCATTGGGACGTGATGGAGCGTTTCGGCGGCGAGGCCACACTCGTGTCGGTCAATCTGGAAACCGGCCGTACCCACCAGATCCGTGTGCACTTCTCATCCATCGGACATCCCCTCGTCGGCGATCCGATGTACGGGGCGAATCCTGTATTATCGTCTGAGCTGGGACTTGACAGGCAATGGCTGCACGCCATGAAACTCGGATTCCGCCATCCTCGCACCCGCGTATGGACCACGGTCACATCGCAGTATCCGGCCGATCTCTCGCACGCGCTCGACCTGATGCGTCGGCGGCATGCGCAACAGGAGTGAACCGCGGCTGAGCAGTCTCAGGCCGTTGTTCCTCACAAGCGTCGGCTGCGTCTGATTCGCAGAGCCTCGGCGCCATCTCGGTATCACACCCCGAACGAGGCCTCAGGCATCTATGGGCCAGAAAACCGGCGGTGATATGCAGCACGACTCCGGCGGCCAGACATACCGGGCACGCTGCAATGACCAGACAGGCCAGCAACAGCACCAGAACGTCGAGCGGATCGTACCTGCCACGATCCAGATGGTTCATGCACAGCAGCGCAGCGACGCCCAACGCCGCACCAGTGCCGAACATCGCGTTCGCGATGATACGAAGCGTGCGCACCCGCGACGTCCGACCGACTGCGGGCGCCGGATCTTGGCCGTTCGGGCAAGCCTCGGCGGTGAGCACGCGGGGAGCCGTACCCGGTCGTATCGATCGAGGCATCATGATCATCGGTGGCTGCTTCATCGCGCTCCTTCGCTCGTGACCGGTGCATCCGGCGAACCGATCCGTCCACTCATCATCCCGAAACTCTGCATGGTCGCACAAGCCGAACCGGGTCATGTGGACGCAATCGACGGATCCGGGCGTGTTGTGGATAACCTGCTGTGGATAACTCCATCCACAATCGTCACGGCGAACGGACCGGACAGGCCGCACGGTGTGCCAGTCGGGCATGTCGTACGATGCCGGCGGCGATCTCATTCCTTCGGACGAATCCGTCGGTGAGTCTCATACCCTACAATCGTTCATAGAACGTAGGGAAACGTCACGGATCACGGGGAGACCAGCGGTGCTGACACGCAATCAGATACGCACATTGGTAAACGAGCACGGACACGACATCATCGAGCACGAACACATGCACATCGAACGTGGCTGCTACCAGCACGGCTGCATCACCACGTTCGCCCACTCGCTACGCGTCGCATGCCTTGCCGTATGGTTCGCCGACCGACTGCACCTGTGGAACCGCGTTGACCTGCGCTCGCTCATCCGTGCCGCGCTCCTGCACGACTATTTCCTGTACGACTGGCACGACTGGGACAACGGCGACCACCGCCTGCACGGCTTCACCCACGGCAAGACCGCGCTGCGCAACGCGATGAGGGACTTCCGGCTCAACGCGATCGAACGCGACAGCATCGCCTGCCACATGTTCCCGATGACTCCCACTCCGCCCAGCTATATCGAGGGCTATCTGGTGACGATGGCCGACAAGGTCAGCGCCACCCGCGAGACGGTCAGCCTCAAACGGTTTGGCCGCCCGCCCAAGCCCATCGTTGCGACACGCACATTCGACGCACCTCACGTACACTCACATGACGGGCGAAGGAGCTGAACCATGCTGCTGATCGCGGAGAAACTCTTCCTTTGGTTTCTGTTCTACAGCTGCTGCGGCTGGGTATACGAGTCGATCCTCGTTTCGGTGCAGGAACGCCGCCCCGTCAACCGAGGCTTCCTCAACGGCCCGCTGTGCCCGATCTACGGCACCGGCGCGGTGCTCGGCGTCGTGCTGCTCGGACGCGTCCATAACCCGCTGTGGCTGTTCCTGTTGTCGTCGGTCGGCGCATGCGTGCTCGAATATTTCACCTCGTGGGCTATGGAGCGACTGTTCCATGCTCGCTGGTGGGACTATTCGCATTTCAAATTCAATCTCAACGGACGCATCTGCCTGCTCGGCGCGGTGGTGTTCGGCATCGGCGGCGTGGTGATCGTCGATGGTGTCCAGCCATACGTCGCCGAGATCACCGACATGATGCCCGAACCGGTCATTCACTGGCTGTGCCTCATCCTGTTCGTATTGACCGTGCTCGACACGGCGATCACCGTGGCCGGCATCGTCAACTTCGAGGACAGCCTCGACCAGCTCTCCGCAATGGTCGCCAAGTACGGCGACGCGATGCGAGACCGTCTGGGCGATGCGGCGGATGCGGTCAGCGACGCATCAGGCAAGGTGAGCGAGCTGGTCGGTGGTGCGGTCAACGGGCCATTGCATTCCGGCCGTGAGATGTCGACCGAACTCATGTTCAAGGTCCGGGAGGCGGCCGACGGCATCTTCAACCGCCAGCAGCGCCGCATGATCGCTTCGTTCCCGCGTCTGCGTACCGACCGTAACAACGAGACGTTGCAGCAGCTGCGCGAGACGTTCGAGAAGCTGTACCGTGGTCGCAAGTGACCGGTTGACATGGGCCAGACCCCGGTCGAGCCGTTCTGCGAAACTGATAGGCGCATAAAACCCACAATTTGATAGGGAGAAACCACAGTTATGGCTCACGTCATCGATTTCAAGGAGGCCGGATTCGACTCCGTCCTCGATGAACTGGAATGGCGCGGGTTGATTTCGCAGTCCACCGACCGCGATCAGCTCGCCGCAGCGCTGAACGGAGAGCCGATCACCTATTATTGCGGGTTCGACCCGACCGCCGCATCCCTGCACATCGGCAACCTCGTCCAGCTCATCAACATGCGCCACCTGCAGATGGCCGGGCATCATCCGATCGCCCTAGTCGGCGGTGCGACGGGTCTGATCGGCGACCCGCGCCAGTCCGGCGAGCGCACGCTCAACCCGAAGGACGTGGTGGCCGGCTGGGCCGAGCGTCTTAAGAACCAGATCGGCGGCATTCTCGAAACCGGCGGCAGCAACCCGGTACGGTTCGTGTCGAACTACGACTGGACCGCGCAGATGTCCGTCATCGACTTCCTGCGCGATGTCGGTAAGAACTTCCGCCTGGGCACCATGCTCGCCAAGGACACGGTTGCGCGCCGCCTCAACTCTGAAGAGGGCATCTCGTTCACCGAGTTCAGCTACCAGGTGCTGCAGGGCAACGACTTCCTGCACCTGTTCGACGAGTACGGCTGCACGCTTGAGATCGGCGGTTCCGACCAGTGGGGTAATCTCACCTCCGGCATGGATCTGATCCGCAAGGTGCGCGGCGCTTCGGTGAACGTGTTCACCAGCCCGATCATCACCGACGCGAGCGGCAAGAAGTTCGGCAAGTCCGAAGGCAACGCCGTCTGGCTCGACGGCACCATGCTCAGTCCCTACAAGTTCTACCAGTTCTGGTTCAACCGCCCCGACGTGGAGATGGAAAGCCTGCTGAAGGCGTTCACGTTCCTGCCGAAGGCCGAGATCGAGCGTTTGGTGGAGGAGTCGAAGACCAATCCGGGCGCCCGCGAGGCGCAGAGGACGCTGGCTTGGGAGGTCACGAGCTTCGTGCACGGCGAGGCCGCGACACAGGCCGCGATCGATGCGTCCGCCGCGCTGTTCGGCCGTGGCGGCGACCTCGGTTCGATCGACGAGGGCACATTGGAGGCCGCGATCGATGGTCTTAAGGTCGAAGGAGAGAATGGCGTCAAGGCTTTCGCGGCCGTGGCCGACGGTGATCGCGTGATTGAGGCCGGCGTGAAGGCCGGGCTGTTCAAGTCGATCTCCGAGGCTCGTCGTGCGGTCAAGTCCGGCGGCGTGTACCTCAACAACAGCCGTGTGGAGGATGAGGAGCAGACGCTGGGCGACGCCGACTTCCTGCACGGTCGTTTCGCGCTGATCCGCCGTGGCAAGAAGGCCCTCGGCGCGGTCGAGAAGCACTGATTTTTCCGATAGACAGGTATAAGACACAACAACTATCTCGGCTCTCCTGATACGGAGCCGAGCACGTCAGTGAAGGACATCAATGGCAGAAGAACAGGGCCGCTCGGGCGGCAAATCCTACGGCAATCGCAAGTCCTATGGCTCCGGCCGTCCGGGCGGTCGCGGCGGCAATAGCGGCGGACGTTCCTTCGGCGGCTCGCGCGGCGGATACCGCAAGGACGGCAACGGCAAGTCCGGTGGCTTCCATAAGGGCGGCTTCCATAAGGACGGCGGCTTCCGCCGTGACCGTGAGGGTGCCGGCGAAGGCCGCGAGTTCAACCGCGAGGGCGGCGATCGTCGCGACTTCCATCGTGACGGCGAGCGCGGCGGTTTCCGCGGCGGCAAGTCGGGCGGCTTCCACAAGGGCGGCTACCGCAAGGACGGCGGTCGCGGCGGCTACCGCGGCAACGGCGGCTTCCGTCGTGACGACGACCGCAAGGATTTCCGTCGCGACGGCGAGCGTCGTGACGGCGATCGCCGTGATTTCAAGCGTACCGACGGTGAGCGTCGCGACTTCCACCGCGATGGTGATCGTCGTGATTTCCGTCGTGACGATCGTCGTCAGGGCGGCGACAACTCGCGCTACCGTCGCGATGACCGTCGTGACGGCGGCCGTTCGTTCCGCGGCGGCGAGGATCGTCGTGATTTCCATCGCGATCATGATCGTCGCAATGATGGCGAGCGCCGTGACTTCCATCGTGACGGTGAGCGCAAGGATTTCCACCGTGATGATCGTCGTGATTTCAAGCGCGATGATCGCCGCAATGAGCGCGGTGCCGAACGCCGCAATGACGGCGAGCGCCGCGAATTCACGCCTGAAGAGAAGCGCGAATACCGCGAGACCAAGCGCCGCGAATACATGGAGCGTGGCCCGCGCCGCAATTCCGACGGCACGATGAGCTTCCCGTCGCAGAACCCGTACACCGCGCGTCGCCCCGACGAGCCAAAGATGCCCAAGGGCATGGAATGGTCGATGCTGTCGACTGACGAGCGCGAACGTCTGCGCGGCCTGTCCAAGGAGCACGCCGAGAACATCGGTCTGCACATTCTCGCCGCCTATGCGCTCGAGGAGTCCAATCCGGAGCTGGCGCTCGCCCACGCCAAGTGGGTGGCACGTCAGGCGTCCCGCATCGACTTCGCCCGTGAGACGCTCGCGTTCGTCGCGTATCGTCAGGGCGATTACAAGCTTGCGCTGCGTGAGTTCCGCACCGCCTACCGCATGAATGGCTTCCCGGACTATCTGCCGTTCATCGCCGACTGCGAGCGCGGCACCGGCAACCCGAAGAAGGCCGTCGAAGTGGCTACCTCCGACGAGGCCAAGCAGCTGCGCGGCGAAGCCAAGGTCGAGATGTTCCTGGTGTACGCGGGCGCTCTTGCGGATCTGAACCAGATCGACAAGGCCATCGAGATCGTGCATACGATCGGCCGTTCCAAGGGTCTGCCGGGCGAGTACCGCATGCGTGCCATTCAGGCAGAACAGTACTTCCTCGAGGAGGCCGGCCGTGGCGAGGAAGCTGCCGATCTCGATCCGCTGCTCGACAAGCTCGAACTGCAGTATGCGGACGATGACGAGGCCGTGGACGACGCCGTGATCGACCATGATCTCGAACGGTTCAGCGACGACGAGCTCGACATGCTCGGCATCAGCGAGGACGACGCGCAGTACGCGCCGGCCGATGACGATGAGGATGCCGATGAGGCTGAAGGCGAGTCCGAGAACGACGGCACTGCTTCAGGCGACGAGGATGCGGACGACGCCGAGGATGTGAAGGAAGTCGCCGGCATGAGCGAATCTGCCGAGCACGAGTCCGAGTTCGACGTCGCCGATGCGGATGACGAGTCCGTGCTGCCGGCTCAGGAGGCTCAAGACGGCTCCGATTCCGCCGTCGAGCCGGAAACTGGCATCGATGACGCTGCGGATGCGGACGAGTCGGCCGACGCCGAGGCGAACGATTCCTCCGACGCCGAGTGAGATGACGCGCATGCTCAAATCCACCGACAAGCCGATCGCGGCAGCCTACCGGCTCGCGCTGCTCGACCTCGACGGCGTGGTGTACCGGGGCAAGAACCCGGTCGAACATGCCGCCGAGTCGATTCGCCAAGCCGAATCGGCCGGCATGACCATCGAATATACGACGAACAACTCGTCGCGCTTCCAGCGTGTGGTCGCGGATCAGCTGCGCGGCTTCGACCTTGAGGTCGAACCGCATCAGGTCATCACCTCATCGGTGGTCGCCGCGCGCATGGTGCGCCGTCACGTGCCGGCCGGCTCCAAGGTGCTGGTGCTGGGCGCCGATCATCTGCGCGAGGAAGTCGCCAAGCAGGGGCTGATCGTAGTCGAAGGCGCGGCCGACGAGCCGGTGGCCGTGATCCAGGGCTGGTATCCGGACATGCGCTGGCAGGAGATGGCCGAGGTCGCGTTCGCGGTCGAGCATGGGGCGACGTATTTCGTCACCAACCGGGATCTGACGATTCCACGCGAACTGGGCATCGCGCCCGGCTGCGGGTCGATGATTCAGGCCGTCATCAACGCGACCGGCGTCGAACCGGTCGCCTCGGCCGGCAAGCCCGAATCCGCGATGTACGACGAGGCGCGACTGCTCGCGGCCGGCGACGACACGGAACCGGTGGCCAAGGACGCGTGCCTGGCGATCGGCGACCGTCTTGATACCGATATCGAGGCCGGCAACCGTGGCGGCTACGATTCGCTGGCCGTGCTCACCGGCGTGACCAATCCGCATGAGCTGATGCTCGCGCCGGCGCATCTGCGACCGACCTACATCGTCAAGGACCTGCGCGGACTGCTCGAAGCGCAGCCGGCCGCCGTTGCTGCCGGCGACGGTTCGTCGTGGACGTGCGGCGAGGCGTCCGCCACGCTGCATGACGGCGTGCTGACGGTGAGTGATCCGACCAGCATGAACGCCCTGCGCGCGGCATGCGCCCTCATGTGGGACCATGCCGATGCCGTCGGCGACGTTGCGACGGTCACGTTGCCTGATTTCGCGCTCTGACGTTGCCCTGGCCTCCTCCGACGATCCGACGAGGAGGCCAGCTTGTTATCAGATGTTTTACGGTGAGACAGTGGTTGTTCTGTCTTGCCCCCTTCCCGATTCATTTCTACGCAAGGAGCTATGTCATGCCTGACGATCTGTCCCAGAGGTTCCCCGAGCTGGCCGATCTGGACGCCAAGGACATGCCGCAACGCATCACGGCATTCCAGGAGGTGCTCGACCGACTCCAGCACGAACTCGACGACAATCGGTGACCTATGGCACGGCTTGACTCCTTACTGGTCGACTTCGGACTGGTCGACAGCCGCTCCAAGGCGCAGAAACTCATCAAAACCGGGCATGTGACGGTTGGGGGAGTGGTCGCGTCCAAACCGGCCATGAACGTTGACGCGGATGCGGTGATCAGCGTCGATAAGGGCGACGACTACGTTTCACGCGGTGCGTACAAGCTGGTCGGCGCGTTCGACATGTTCGCCGCCGACGGATTGCCGTCACCGGACGGTCTGCATTGTCTCGACATCGGCGCGTCTACGGGCGGCTTCACACAGGTGTTGCTGCGACGCGGCGCCGCACAGGTCATCGCGCTCGACGTCGGTCATGATCAGCTCGACCCGCGCGTTTCCGACGACCCGCATGTCATTCGCATGGACGGGGTCAACATCCGCGACGTGAGCGCCGACAGCCTGCCATACCGTCCGCAGATGATCGTCTCCGACGTGTCGTTCATCTCTCTGACCTATGTGATCCCGGTCATTGCGCGTATCGCCGCGCCCGGCGCGCATATCGTGCTGCTGGTCAAACCGCAGTTCGAGGTCGGACGCGAAGGGCTGGATCGTCACGGTATCGTGGAGGATCCGGCCCTTCGGGAACAGGCGCTGCATAAGATCACGCAATGCGCGGCAGAGCATGGGTTGGACGTCGTCGCGACGGCCGACTCGCCCATCGAGGGCACCCACGGCAACAGCGAATATCTGCTGTACGCTCGGAACCGTATTAGCCGCGGATGAACTTGTCGATCTGATCCTCTTTGCCCATGATGATGAGCTCGTCGTTGCGGTGCATGACCAGTTCCTTGGAACCGTACTGGAACTCCTTGCCAGGGGATTTGATGCCGACGACGGTGATGCCGTAGCGCTCGTGCACCTTCGCATCCTCGATGCTGTAGCCGACCACATGCTGCGGAGTATGGATCTTGACGACCGTGTGCGCGCCCTCGATCTCGATGTAGTCGAGATAGTTGCCGGACACCAGATGGCCGACACGCTTGCCGGCGTCCGTCTCCGCGTTGATGATGTGCCGTGCGCCGATGCGCTGCAGGATGCGCGCGTGCTCCTTCGACACGGACTTTGCCCAGATATCGGAGATGCCGGCGTCCAACAGGTTGCCGGTGGCGATGACCGATGCCTCGACGCTGTCGCCGATCGCCACGATGGCCGTGTTGAAATCGGACGCATTGAGTTGTTCCAGCGCCAGCACGTCGGTCATGTCCGCCTGTACGGTCGGGATCTGCGACGACCAGCGGTTGACCAGCTCCGGATCCTTGTCGACGGCCAGCACGTCCTGGCCCATCGCATCCAGCGTCGTAGCCACCGAACTGCCGAAACGGCCCAGTCCCACCACCAGAATGCTTCTGCCGTTGACTGCCATGACTGTGGTTCCTCATTTCCCGCACGCACGTGCCATCGATGACAACTAACTACCGGTTATGCATCATAGCGTTCCCTCGACCCGACACGGGGCGAAACCGCTGATGCGGAGCGACGGTCAGCCCACCACCAGCGGTTCGGTGGGATAGCGCACGGTTTCGAGCGCGCGCGGACGACTGATCGAATAGGCGATCGTCATCGGCCCGAGCCGGCCCACCACCATCGTGAACGCGAGAATGGCCAATGCCGCCGGATTGTCCTCTCTGGCCACGCCCACCGTATATCCGCCCAGACCGAACGCGGAACACGCGTCGAACAGCGCGTTCGACAGCGACGCGTCGGACACCAGCATCAGGGCCATCGCCGCGCCGAGCACCAGCATCAGGCATGTGGTGGTGATGCTCACGGCCGTCATCGCCACATCGGTGTGGATGCGGCGGCGGAACGCATTGATGTCTTTGTGGCCGGTGAACGATGCGCGGCACACCAGGAGGATCACGGCGAACGTGGTGACGCGGATGCCGCCCGCGGTCGAGGTGCTGCCTCCGCCGATGAACATGACGATGCTCATGAACACCTTCGTGGCCTCGCTGACCTGAGGCACCCACGACAGGTCGAATCCGGAGCTGCGCGGCATGACCGCCGCCACCATGGCATGCCGCAGCCGCGTCTCCACATCCGCGTTCTTGAACAGATAGGGGTTGTCCCATTCGACCGCCAGGAACCATGCCAGCGAGGCGGCGACGATGAGGAACGTCATCGTCAGTGTCACCTTCGTGTGCAGGCTCCAGCGGCGCGGCGGCACACGTTTGCGGGCGCATCGCATGAGGTTGAGGATGACGGGGAAGCCGAGCGTGCCGCAGAACGCGGACATCATGATCGGCATGCCCACGGCCCAGTTGTTCACATGCAGTCCCGCGCCGTCGGGGGTGAACCCGGCGTTGTTGTACGACATGACGGCGAAGAACAGCGCCTCCCATGCCGTTCTGCCCCAGTCGCCGCGATTGACGGACCACAGGCCCGGAAACAGCGCGAAGAACGTGATCGATTCGATGACGAACGTGGTGGTGATGACCACGGTCAACACGCCCCGGATCTCGGAAAGCTTCGTGGTGCCCAGTTCCGTGGCGGTGAGCAGCCGTTGCGTCGCCTTCATGTGATGGTTGACTGCCAGCGCGATCATCGAGGCGAAGGTCATGACGCCGAGCCCGCCCATCTGGACTGACACCAGCAGGATCGCCTGGCCGAATTCGGTCCAGTGGGTCGTGGAGTTGACGATCGAGATGCCGCAGGTGGACAAAGCGGATATCGCCGTGAACATCGCCGTTGAGAACGTCGTGGTCTCGCCCGGCGGCGTGGACATCGGCAGCATGAGCATGCCGGTGGCGATGACGACGAGCGCGGCGAAGTACATGATCGTCAGGCGCCCGGGGTGCGAGGTCATATGCTGGCGGAACGTGTGCCTGCGCGTGGCCCGGCGCTCGTCCGCGGCGGCCTTCTCGAACGTGTCGCCGGAGAACCACCATGCATATCCGCGCGAGGATTCGCGGTTGGAGGAGGATTCGTCAAAGACGAGGTTCGACATGGCTCCTCCTTTACCGGTTCGTGCGGGCGCGTGCCCTGGTCTCGATGCGTGTAGGACATTCTATGCCCTGCGCGTGAGAACGTGACGCGGGTGGATGGTCTCGGACGGCGTGGCGCAAGGTGGGAAGCGGCGTGTCATGCGAACATGTGTTCGAAATTTTCGGTCGGTTCAGTTAGGATGGGACTGTTCCTGTTTCCTGCGGCAAGGGGGATGTGATGGTCGGCGTTCGGCACGCGGTGGTGGTGACGCACACCCGTCTTCGCGAAAGCGGCACGGTGGTGGCCGAGGCGGTGGCGAGGCTGCGCCAGTGCGGGTTCGAAGTGTCGATCATCGACAATTCGGAGGCACCGGCGTTCGGGGCGAGACCGTCGGTGGTGCCGGACAACACCGAGATCGTCGTCGTGCTCGGCGGCGACGGCACGATCCTTCGTGCCGCCGAACTCGTGCACTGCACCCGCGTGCCGATTCTAGGCGTCAATCTCGGCCATGTCGGGTTCCTGGCCGAGTTCGAGAGCTTTCAGATGAGCGAGGCGATCCGTCGCGTGGCCGAACACGACTATTCGATCGACGAACGCATGATCGCGCATGTGGACGTCTGGCTGCCGGGCGCGAGCGAGCCGCTGGAGGACTGGGCGCTGAACGACATTACCGTGGAACGGGCCGACCGTGGCAAGATGGTCGAGCTGTCGATCCGCGTCGATGACGTGGAGATGAGCTCGTTCGGATGCGACGGGGTGATCGTCTCCACGCCGACCGGCTCGACCGCGTACGCGTTCTCGGCGGGCGGGCCGATCATGTGGCCGAACGTGCAGGCGTTGCAGCTGGTGCCGCTGGCCGCGCACGCGCTGTTCGCTCGTCCCCTGATCATCGGTGCGGGCTCGACGTTCGCGCTGGACATTCTCGACGATTCGATGTCGGACGGATGGATCTGCTGCGACGGCAGGCGCCAGCGCGCACTGCCAAAGGGAACACGCATCGAGGTCCGCCAGTCGAAGGACACCCTGAGACTGGCCCGGCTGTCCGGAGTGCCGTTCACCAACCGTCTGGTGACCAAGTTCGATCTGCCGGTCGTCGGATGGCGTGAACAGGCCCGTGGCGGGGTACAGACGGTACATCATGGCCATGTCTTCCCCGATGGGGTGGAGCACGGCGTGCCCGGCTCCGTTCCGATGGGCGACGTGGCGGGCACAGGGGAGAACGCGGATGCTTGAGGAACTGGAGATCCGAGACCTGGGGCCGATCCGCCATGCATTGCTGACGCCGGCGCCGGGCATGACCGCGATCACCGGTGAGACCGGCGCCGGCAAGTCCATGCTCCTGAGCGCGATCAAGCTGATCTCCGGAGGCACCGCGGACTCCGGGCGCGTATCTGCCGGCGCGAAGGAATCCTGGACACAGGGCGTGTTCGCACTCGGGACTGCCAAGCCGGAGCGGAATGGGGATGACGGCCGTGGCTCCCGTGTGCTGGCCGTGGCACGCAATGCCGGCGTCGAGCCGGAGGACGGGGAATTGTTCCTTTCGCGCGTCGTGCCGGTATCGGGCCGTTCCCGAGCCGTGGTGAACGGGCGCAGCGTGCCGCGCGCCGTACTGGGTGAACTGGCCGGCGAACTCGTCACGATCCACGGTCAGGCGGATCAGCTGCGCATCGCGGCGTCGGCGCGTCAGCGTGAGTTCCTCGACATGGTGGCCGGGGACGAGCACGAGCTCGAACGGTATCGCAAGGCGTGGGACGCGCTGTGCGCGCTGGACGATCGCCTCGAACGCATGGAGCATCAGGAGGCTTCGGCCCGGCAGCAGGCGGATTACCTGAGAGAGTCCATCGATCGCATCAACCGCGTGGATCCCCAGCCGGGGGAGGACGACGAGCTCAAGGCCAGACGATCGCACATCGAACATGCGGCGGACATCGCTCAGGGCGTGTCGGGCGCGCTTGGCGCGTTGGACGCATCCCAAGTCAACGTCGACACGGATGACGCCAGTGCGTCCGAACTCATCAACCGCGCGGTGCAGTCGCTGCGATCCATTCACGCGGATGGCAATTTCGCGGAACTGGCCAATCGGCTGGAATCCATCAACGCCGACCTGTCGGACGTCGTGTATTCGTTGAGCCGCCAGCTCGACGTGGAAGACGACATGGACGATCTCGACGAGCTCAACGCGCGCATTCATGAACTGGGCGAGCTGACCCGCCGGTGGGGGCCGACGCTGGCCGACGTGATCGCATGGCGTGACAAGGCCGTGTTTGATATGGAGGATCTGGATGCGTCGCCCGAAAAGATCGCCGAACTGCGGCAGGAACGCGCCAAGCTGTTCGACGATGCCATGGCGGCGGCCGAACGTCTGAGCGCCGTGCGTCGCTCCGCGGCCCGGTCGCTGGCTGCCACCGTAACCGGCGAGCTGTCGTCGCTGGCCATGGACGGCGCCGAACTGAAGATCAACGTGGCGAAGCGAGAAGGAACAGGCAAGACCGCTTCCTGGCCGCTCGATGCCAATGGATGCGACGACATCTCGTTCATGTTCACGCCGTACGAGGGCGCCCCCGAACTGCCGATGGGCAAAAGCGCCTCGGGCGGCGAACTGAGCCGGCTCATGCTCGCCTTGGAACTGTCCGCGGCGGACCGTCATTCGGGTGACGCTTCCCCGATGACGTTCATCTTCGATGAAGTCGACGCCGGGGTCGGCGGCAAGACCGCGGTCGAACTGGGACGGCGTCTGGCGCGGCTTGCGGCCAGCGCGCAGGTCATCGTCGTCACCCATCTGGCGCAGGTCGCCAGTTGGGCCGACCGGCAATTCGTCGTCACCAAGGAGCCTCCGGACGCGGATGACGACGCCGTCGGGGTCGTGACCACCGTCGAACCGGTGGAAGGGGATGCCCGCATACGCGAGATCGCCCGCATGCTTTCCGGCTCCGAATCGGAGGCGTCGCTGGATCATGCGCGCGAGCTGCTGGACTCATCGCGGATATAGGCACACGACCGGAACGGAGCGAACATGAACGATGTGAGGCATATCAACCAGGGCAAGGCGGCCATTTTCGACCTGGACGGCACGCTGCTCGACTCCATGGGCGTGTGGGATCAGGTCGACATCGATTTTCTCTCTCGCAGGGGCATCGTCGTGCCCGACGATTACATGATCAAGGTCGCCTCCATGCAGTTTAAGCAGATCGCCGAATACACGATCGCCCGGTTCGGCCTGACGGACACCCCCGAACAGCTGATGCGCGAATGGGACGACATGGCTCGCGTGGCCTATTCGACCGTGGTCGAAGCCAAGCCGCATGCCAAGGACTACCTGCGCCGCCTTACCGAAAGCGGGGCCCGGCTGGCGGTCGCCACATCGCTGCCGCCCGCGCTGCGTGAGCCGGCCATGAGACATGTCGGCATCGACGGATACTTCGATGCGGTCGTCAGCGTCGACGACGCAGGCGATGTCGGCAAGGACAGGCCCGACGTCTATCTGCTGGCGGCGTCCCGTCTCGGCATCGCACCCGAGCATTGCACGGTGTTCGAGGATCTGCTCGTCGGCGTCAGATCCGCGAAATCGGCGAACATGCACGTATGGGCCATGCACGACGACTCGTCGGACGGCGATTGGGCGACGATCTGCGAGGAGGCCGACGGCGTATTGTTCGACTTCGGCGACGCGCCGGACCGGCTCGCCTAGTCGGCTGCGCGGCGAAACGGCGCATTCGGATGCCTTTGGCAGCGGTCATAAGCAACGTGTATAGCCACGCGGCCACACGTCGCCGAAGCATCGGGTAAGGTGGGCACCAGCCGCGGGGCGGGGGCCATCGCGGACGGGAAACAGCCACACACGCAAACCATCTCAAGGAGGTGCGCCATGACGAGGTTCAACACGCAGCTGGTCCACGGACTGCCGGTCAACGACAACACCACCGGTGCCGTGAATCCGCCGATCTACAACTCTTCCACGTATGCTTTCGAATCGGTCGAGGCGATGCCCCGCTGGGATTACGCGCGCAGCGGCAATCCCACCCGTGATTTCCTCGAGCAGCAGATCGCGCAGCTCGAACACGGCAGCCGCGGTTTCGCGTTCGCATCCGGATTGGCCGCCATCCATGCGGTCATCAGCATCTTCAAGCCGGGCGATCGCATCGTGGTCGGCAAGAACATCTATGGCGGCACCTATTCGTTGTTCAACGAATACTTCGCCGAACGCGGCATCACGTTCGAGCCCGTGGACACCGCGGATTACGAGGCGCTTGACGCGGCGGTTCAAGGCCGTGAACGCGTCACGTTCGACGGATGCAGGCTTGACGAGACGACGCCGGCGAAGGCCGTGTATTTCGAGGTGCTCACCAACCCGCTGCTGCAGGTCAACAACGTGGGTCGCATTTCCGAGATCGCCCGCCGTCACGGAGCCCTCACGATCGTGGACAACACGTTCGTGACCCCGTATCTGCAGCAGCCTCTCGACTTGGGCGCCGACATCGTCCTGCACTCGGCCACCAAGTACCTGGCCGGGCATTCCGAAGTGACCGCGGGCCTTGTCGTCGTCAAGGACGACGAGATTGGCCGGGCCATCTACTTTGCGCAGAACCGGTTCGGCGGTGTGCTCGCGCCCGCCGAATGCAACGATGTACGCCGGGGCATTCAGACGCTCGCCCTGCGTGTGGAACGCCAGCAGGAGAACGCGCAGGCCGTCGCCGAATACCTGCTCGCCCATCCGCTCATCAAGACAGTGCACTATCCGGGCGTGAAGGGCGATCGCGAACGTCTGCTTGCCGACAATGGGCTACGTGGCTTCGGCGGCGTGCTCTCGTTCGAGGTCGTGCCGGGCGTCGATCCCGGCATCGTGCTCGACAACCTGCACGTCTTCCGTCTGGCCGTCAGCCTCGGTGCGGTGGAAAGTCTCGCCGAGCTGCCCTGCCGTATGACGCATTTCGAATTGCCGAAGGAGGAACGGCTCAAGGTCGGCATCACCGACGAACTGATCCGCCTCGCCATCGGCATCGAGGATGCCGCCGACCTGATCGAGGATCTCGGTCAGGCGCTCGACAAGGCGTATGAGGCGTATCTGCGCAATCACAGCGAGCTTGACACGTTCAGCCAGCTCGCGTCGGGCGTATTCGCCTGAACCGTAGGTCTTATATAAGAGACGTCGGGCCATCCGTGCCGATGCGGGGGCGGACGGCCCGGATCATATTTTTTTTGTTCTTTTTTTTCATTGTTCATTCAATCAAGGGGAAAACCGTATGCGTTCCACCATCACACGTGCAGTCAAAGCCGTATTCGGCATCGCGTTGTCGGCCGGGCTCGTCCTGTCGGCCGCGGCCTGCGGCACCGCCTCGGCCAACGACGCGGACACGGCGAAGACCATCCGTCTTGCCGCGTCTCCCGGCCCGTACAGCGAACTGTTCAAGAAGGGCGTCGCCCCGATCCTTGAAAAGCAGGGATACACGATCAAGGTCACCACGTTCAGCGATGCGCAGCAGGCGAACGACTCGCTGAACGAAGGCAGCACCGATCTCAACGTCGATCAGCACACGGCCTACATGGACGCATACAACGAGAAGAAGAACGGCACGCTGGAGTCGCTCATCCCGATCCCATCCGTGCCTGCCGGCCTGTACTCCAAGAAGCATACGTCCGTCGACCAGATCACGAACGGCGCCACGATCGCGGTCTCCCAAGACCCGTCGAATCTGGCTCGCGCATTGCGGCTGCTGGAGAAACTCGGCTGGATCACGCTCAAGGACGACTCCGATTCGGCCCTCGGATCGATCAACGATGTCGCGACCAACCCGAAGAACCTGAACTTGGAGACGCTCGACAACGGCCAGATCCCGCGCGTGCTGGATGATGTGGACTATGCGGTCGTCACCGGCAGCTGGTCGTACAGCGCCAAACTCGACCCGAAACTCGAGCTCGCCCAGGAGACGCTCAAGCCCGAATACGAGATCGTCGCCGTCACCCGCAAGGACGAAGCGAACAAGCAGTGGGCGAAGGACGTGGTCGCGGCGTACAAGTCCAAGACGTTCCACGATTATCTGGCCAAGAACAACACGACCGGCTACTGGTTCGTGCCCGACGAGCTCAAGCAGTAGGCAAGCAACGATGACGATCACATCGACGCCTCACCCACCGCAACAGGAAACGCCCGAGCCGACGCCGGTCCCGACGATCGGCCGTGGGCGACCGTATTACGGAGTCGGCACCGGCATCGCCATTCTTGACTCCGACATCCCTCGTCCGGTCGGAGACGTCGGCAACGCCCGCAGCTTCGGCTATCCGGTACGCTACGAGGTCGTCGCCGGCATCGGTCCCGCCGACATGTTCCGGCCGCGCAGCACCGCGGTGGCGGACGGATTCGTCGCGGCCGTCAACACGATGGCCGACCAAGGCATCCAGGTCGCCGCCACCTCGTGCGGCCTGCTCGCCCACTACCAGAGCGAGGTAGCCGCACGCACGCGGATCCCCGTGGCGATGTCGAGCCTGATCCAGCTGCCGCTCGTGCTGCGCATGCTACGGCCGGAACAGAGCGTGCTGCTAGTGACCATCGACGCACACGCGATCGGCGACCGGCATTTCGAACAAAGCGGCGTCGCGCAATCCGATCGGGATCGCATTGTCGTGCAGGACATGGCCGATGCACCGTATTTTCTGTCCGTGATCAAGGGACGGCAGGACGACTACGAGCCGGCGCGGGCCGAGATCGAAGTCCTTGCCGCCGTGCGCGCAGGACTCGCCCGTGCGCCGCAATGCGGGGCGATCGTGCTGGAATGCACCAACCTGCCGCCCTTCTCACAGACCATCCGCCGAACCACGCATCTTCCCGTCTGGGATGTGCTCACCCTGACCGACTGGCTGGCCGGGGCCACCGCCGTGGACTGAAACCAGAGCCCGCCCATAGGCAACCACTATTACCGCATCATCAGCAAGACCACGTAAGGGGAACACACCATGAGCAGCCAATCCTATCTGGTCGTCGGCGGAGGCATCCTCGGCGCGACGATCGCAGAGCGACTCGCCGTACGCGGCGCGGACGTGACCGTCCTCATCGCACCGGCGAAACCCGGGACAAGCGCCACCGAACGCACCCTGGGATGGATCAACGACACCGGCGTCAGCATCGCGGAATACCGTACGCTGCGCACCATCGGCAAACTGCGCCTCGCACAGCGCCAGCTCGTCGATGCATCCCGGCCGGAAGGGACGACCTGGTACCACCAATCCGGCCGGCTGGATTGGGCGAGCGCCGCCGGACGGCAGGAATTGCCCGCGCACAACGGCGCGCATCGCGAAAGCATCGAAGAGGAAGCCGCCAGACTCTCCTCGCAAGGCCAGGACGCGTACCTGATCTCTCCGAGTGAGGCGGCGGCTATCGACCCAGCCCTGGATGGGGCAAGTCTGTCGGGCAACGTGCTGTGGGTTCCGGAAGACGCCTGGGTCGACCTGCCCCTGTTCGCGCGGACTCTGCTCACCCGTGCGCGATCGGCCGGCGCGTGCATCGTACGCGGCAGCGCGTTGACGCTGCTGGAATCAGACGACGGCACCGTGCGCGGCGTGCGTACCGAGAATGGCGACATCACGGCCGACCGTACGATCGTGGCCGCGGGGGAGGACACCCCAGCGCTGATCAGTCGGTTCGCGGCCATTCCCAAGGCGTCCACGACCGGTGTGACCGTATTCACCACGCCGTTGGACAACCCTCCCCGCACTGTGCTGCGCGCGCCGTTCGCCGGTGCCCGCACCGATGAGCAGGGACGTCTGGTCGTCGTCGCCGACCCCTTGGAGGCAGCCATCCTGCCGGACGGCACGCTCGATCCCGATGCGCTACGGCACACGCTCGACCACCTATCCGCATTCCTGGCCGGTCACCCGGCACTGGAGGCCGAACACGTGTTCATCGGCCCGCGTCCCATTCCCGGTGACGGATTGCCGGTAGCGGGCGTCGTCGCGGCGACGGGAGGCACGCTGGCCGTCGCGTTCACGCACAGCGGCGCGACGGTGGGGTATGCGCTCGGCCAGATTCTGGCCGACGAACTGCTCGACGGCACGCGTGCCGTGGTGCTGGACGCGTTCCGGCCGGAACGCTTCGCCGTGAACGGGCTCGACGCCCGGTTCGACTGAGCGTCGTCGACACAGTCATCAACGAGCGGATGGCGCAGGGACATTCCCGCAAGGGAGGAAGCCTGTGCCATCCGCTCGTCGCGTATTGACGCACCATGCCGTTGCCGTCGGATTGCGGCCAGCACGTCCCGATCGAGAAAAAACTTATAGCCGGTTAACAAGTCCAAGAACCGGGCGGGGCCGTACAGACGCTCAAACTTTTGCCTATAGACACGCCGTGTTGCGTCCTGAACGAAGTACGTATATTCGGGATTGTCATCTTCGAGGGAAGATCCTTACACGGAGGAACGGGAATCCTCCTGACACGCAAACATCGGCAAGCAACATCATCGATCGTCCACCACAGAGAGGGGAAACATCATGACCGCACACAAGAAGACCTGGCAGATCATAGCCGCAGCCGCCACCGCCGCGCTGCTCGCCCTGACCGGCGCCTGCGGCACGGCCTCGGCCACCGGTACCGACACGGCGAAGACCATCAAGGTCGGCACGTCACCCGGCCCGTACAGCGAACTGTTCAAGAAGGGCGTCGCCCCGGTGCTCGAAAAGCAGGGATACAAGGTCACCTACCAGAACTTCAGCGACCTGCAGACCGCCGACATCGCGCTCAACGAGGGCAGCGTTGACCTGAACGTCGACCAGCACACCGCATACCTCGAGGCGTTCAACAAGAACAAGGGCGGCGATCTGGTCGGTCTGACCCCGATCCCGACCGTGCCGGCCGGCCTGTACTCGCAGAAGCACAAGTCGCTCGACGATGTCTCCGAAGGTGACCTCGTGGCGATCTCGCAGGACCCGTCGAACGAGTCCCGCGGCCTGCGCCTGCTGGAGAAGCTCGGCTGGATCACGCTCAAGGCCGACGCCGACCCGGTGACCGTCACGCCGAACGACATCGAAAAGAACCCGAAGAACCTCGACATCCGTCCGATGGATTCAGGTACGATTCCGCGCTCGCTGCAGGATCTCGACTATGCGGTGATCCCCGGCAGCGTCTCCTACAGCTCGAAGGTCGACGCCAAGCTCCAGCTCGCGCAGGAGACGCTCAAGCCCGAATACCTACTGCAGGCGACCGTCAAGAAGGAAAACAAGGACAAGGAGTGGGCCAAGGCCGTGGTCGAGGCGTACAAGTCCAAGGACTTCCTTGACTTCCTCGACAAGAACAACACCAACGACTACTGGTTCGTGCCCGACGAACTGCGGCAGTGACCCGAAAGGGCCCGTGAAACGCAATCTCGGGCCCATGCGCCGGGGCCGGCCGCGTAGGACCGGCCCCGATGCATGCCACACATCCACACGTCTATCCAAGGAAGTGCATTCATGAACACAGCCGTCACGTTCGACCATGTGTCCAAAACCTACGGTCGCGGCAGCAAAGCCCAGAAAGCGCTCAACGACATCAGCTTCGAGGTGCCGGCCGGATCGTTCTTCGGCGTCATCGGCTCCTCCGGCGCCGGCAAAAGCACGCTGATCCGCACGGTCAACGGTCTTGAGACACCCACCAGTGGCAGCGTGGACGCGCTGGGCCGCAACCCCGCGACGCTGAACAAGCCCGAACTGGCCAAGCTGCGCCGCGAGATCGGCATGATCTTCCAGCACTACAATCTGCTGCAGTCCAAGACCATCGCGCAGAACGTCGCGTTGCCACTGGTGTTGGCCGGCGAATCCAAGGACACCATCGACCGCCAGGTTCGTCACACGCTGGAACTGGTCGGACTGGCCGACCGTGCCGACGCCTATCCGTCACAGCTGTCCGGCGGCCAATGCCAGCGCGTCGGTATCGCCCGCGCGCTGGTCACCAACCCCAAGGTGCTGCTCAGCGACGAGGCGACCAGCGCGCTCGACCCGATCACCACGCGCCAGATCCTCGACCTGCTCAACGACATCAACCGGCAGTACGGCATCACCGTGCTGCTCATCACCCACCAGATGAGCGTGATCGCAAGGGCCTGTGAACACGTGGTCGTGCTCGCGCACGGCGACATCGTCGAACGCGGCAAGGTGAGCGACGTCTTCGCCCACCCCAAGGACCCGCTGACCAGGCAGTTCGTCGAAACCGTGGTGCCCCGCCAGCTGCCCAAGAACCTGACCGACCGCATCTCGTCGGGCGGCGAAGGCTCGGTGGTGCGCGTCTGGTACCGCTCGGACGCCGCCAAGCACATACTGGCCGACATCAACGCCGCCGTGCATCCCACCGACATCACCCTGCTGCACGCCAATGAGAACGCGCTGCGCGACGTGACGCTCGGACAGCTCATCATCGGGCTCGACGGCGTGGACGGCTCGTCCCTGGCCGAACGGCTCGCCCCACTGGAAAACGATCAACGTGAATTCGAGGTGCTCCATGTCTGATTTTCTCGACTCCACCGTCACCACCGAACAGTACCTGCAGGCGTTCCAGGACACCCTGTACATGGTGGGCCTTGCGCTGTTCTTCGGCGCCGTCATCGGCATCCCGATCGGCGTGGCGCTCGCCATCACGCGCAAGGGCGGCCTACTGCCGAACCAGATCGTCTACGTGGTGCTCAACACGATCGTCAACATCATCCGCTCCGTGCCGTTCATCATCCTCATGGTCGCGATCATGCCGTTCACACGACTGATCGTACACACGTCGATCGGTACGAACGCGGCGCTCGTGCCGCTGGTCGTCTACGTCGCGCCCTACATCGGACGCCTGATCGAAAGCGCGATCCTCGAGGTCGATCCGGGCATCTACGAGGCAGCCGAGGCGATGGGCGCCGGCACTGTGCAGACCATCCGGTACTTCATCCTGCCCGAAGCCAAGGGATCCATCGTGCTCGCGCTGACCACGGCGTGCATCGGACTGATCGGCGCGACCGCGATGGCCGGCACGATCGGCGGCGGCGGCGTGGGTGATCTCGCGATCTCGTACGGCTACCAGCAGTTCGACACGATCGTCATCATCATCACCGTGATCATCCTCATCGCGATCGTGCAGGTGATCCAATCGTTCGGCAACTGGTACGCGCGCCGCTCGCGGCACACGTCGAACACCGAGGAATAGGCCCGCGGCCATCTCCGCGGCCGACATACAGACGACATCAGAAAGGGAAACGGGATCGTGACGCAGCAAGAGACGACCGGATTCGAGACATTGAGCGTGCACGCCGGATACGATCCGGCAGCCAACCGGGACTCCTCGAGCGTGCCGCTCTACCAGTCCGTGGCCTACGGGATGGAGAACGCCCTGCACGGTGACGCGCTCGCGGGCGGCCAGACCAGGGGATTCTCATACTCGCGCGTGGCGAACCCCACCGTGGACGTGTTCGAACAGCGGATCGCCTCGCTTGAAGGCGGCGATTCGGCGGTCGCCGTGGGCAGCGGCATGGCCGCCGTCTCCTACGCGTTGCTGTGCGCGGCCGAAGGCGGCGGCCGCATCATCTCGCCCACCGACCTGTATGGCGCCTCGGTCGATGCGATGGAGACGTTCTTCCCCCAGTTCGGCATCCACACCGACTTCGTGCACGACATCAACGACCTGTCCGAAGTCGAATCGCTCATCGGGGACGACACCCGTGCGATCTTCGCCGAATCGGTCGCCAATCCCAGCACCGAGGTCACCGACATCGCGCCGCTCGCCGAACTCGCGCACCGTCACGGCATCCCGCTGATCGTCGACAACACCGTGCCCACGCCGTACCTGTTCCGTCCGATCGAATTCGGCGCCGACATCGTCGTGCATTCGACCACCAAGGGCATCACCGGCCACGGCAACGCCCTCGGCGGCGCGATCGTGGACGCGGGACGATTCGATTGGGACAACGGGCGTTTCCCGCAATTCACCACGAACGAGCTGATCCTGAGCGACGAACGCAACGGCGTATGGGAAAGCTTCGCCTCCAAATTCGGCCGCGGCGCGTTCATCCACCGGGTGCGCACCAAATACCTGCGTACGTTCGGCGCGGTCATGGCCCCGTTCAACGCATACCTGTCGCTCGTCGGGCTGGAGACATTGCCGCAGCGCGTACGCCAGCAGGCCGCCTCCGCGCTCGCCGTCGCCGAACACCTGCGCGGCGTGCCGCACGTCACGCGAGTCAACTATTCGGCGCTCCCGGACCATCCGCAACGCCGGCTCGTCGAACGATACCTGCCCAAGGGAGTCGGACAGATCCTCTCGTTCGAGGTGGACGGGGACGAAACCAACGTCAACCGCATCCTCGACGGCACGAACCTGTTCTCCTACGTGCCGAACATCGGCGACGCGAGATCCCTGATCGTCAACCCCGCCCGCATCACGCACCGCGAAGTGCCCGCCGTCTACCGCAAGGCCGCCGGCGTGAGCGACAACCTCATCCGCCTGTCGATCGGTCTCGAGAACGTCGACGATCTGATCGCCGACCTCGATCAGGCCATCGCCCACGCCTACCAACCCGCCTGATCCGACCGCAGCACATCCGACCAACCGCAAGCACACGAAGGGAACACCATGACCGCACAGCATCTGCAAGCAGAACTCGAAGACCATTACCGCTGGTTCCACCAGCACCCCGAGACGGCATACCAGGAATTCGAGACCACCGCGCGCATCAGGCAGATCCTTACCGAACACGGCATCGACATCCTCGACACCGGCCTGAAGACCGGACTCGTCGCACGCATCGACGGCGCGGCGAAGGACGGCCTGGGCGCCGGCCATGTGGTGGCGGTGCGCGGCGACATCGACGCGCTGCCCATCCAGGAGGACACCGGCGTGCCGTACGCGTCCCTCAACCCCGGATACCTGCATGGCTGCGGTCATGACTACAACCTCACCACCGCGCTCGGAGCGGCCCTGCTGCTTGCCGAACGACGCGACGAGTTCGCCGGCACCGTCAAGGTGATCTTCCAGCCCGCCGAAGAGGTGGCCGCTACCAAGGAGATTCCGACCGGAGCCGTCGCCGTGCTCAACACCGGCGCCCTGAATGATGTCGAGGCGTTCTACGGCGTGCACGACACCAACGGCGAGGAACCCGGCACGTTCGTCATCGCGTCCGGCCCCGACTCGGGAGCGGTCGATAAGTTCCGCGTGCGCTTCCACGGTCGCGGCACCCATGCGGCGCACCCCAACGGCGGCATCAACCCGATCCGCCCGCTCGCCGCCGCGGTCGAGGGCATTCAGTCGATCAGCGGTCAAGACGTCGAGCCCACGCATCCGTGCGTCGTCACCGTCACCCACGTCGAATCCGGCAGCACCTGGAACGTCATCGCCCCCGACGCCTTCCTCGAAGGCACCGCACGCACCGCGTTCCCCGAAGACCGCACGATCATCCACGACCGGCTCGAAGCCATCGTCAACGGCATCGCCGCGGCCTACGGAGTAAGCGTCGACTTCGAATGGGAATACGGCTCGCCGTCCGTCGTCAACGACGAGCAGTGGTCGGCGCTCGCCGCCCAGACCGCCACAGACCTCGGACTCACCGTCGTCACGCCCAAGCAGACCTCGCTCGGCGGAGAGGACTTCTCCTACTACCTGCAGCATGCGCCCGGCTCGTTCATCCACATCGGCGTCGGCAATGGCGACCGGCCGATGCACGGCCCGACCTTCTACGCCAAACTCGACGCGCTCGCCGACGGCGCCGACCTGCTCGCCACCGTCGCCACGCGCACGCTCGCACGCCTCGGCGAATGAACGGTCGGTGGACTGATGCCCGGATTCCGGGCGGTTCGTGATTCGTGCTGATACGATGGGAACCGTGAGCCGGCATCGAGGACGGTGCCGGCAGACAAGGAAGGGGACATCATGCTGTTATCCGATTTCACCGGGCCGGTCATCACGGTGCTGGTGTTGGCCGTCGTCATCGCGTTGCTGTGCGCGGCGATCTTCGTCGTGCCGCAGCAGCAGGCGTACATCATCGAACGGTTCGGCAAATTCCATAAGGTGCAGTTCGCCGGCATCCACGCGCGCATCCCGTTCGTCGACCGCATCGCCACCAAAACCAACATGCGCGTCTCGCAGCTCAACGTGCAGCTTGAAACCAAGACGCTCGACAACGTGTTCGTCACAGTGGTCGCCTCCACGCAGTTCCGTGTGAACGCCGAGAACGTGGCCACCGCATACTACGAGCTGCGCGACCCGGCCGGCCAGCTGCGCTCCTACATGGAGGACGCGCTGCGTTCCGCGATCCCGGCGCTCACCTTGGACGACGCGTTCGCCCGCAAGGACGATGTGGCGTTCGACGTGCAGAAGACCGTCGGCAACGAGATGGCGCGCTTCGGTTTCACCGTCGTCAAGACGCTGATCACCGCGATCGACCCGTCGCCGCAGGTCAAGAACGCGATGGACTCCATCAACGCCGCCCAGCGCGAGAAGGAGGCTACGCGCCAGCGCGCCGAGGCCCAGCGCATCCAGATCGAGACACAGGCCGCCGCCGAGGCCGAGAAGACGCGTCTGCAGGGCGAGGGCCAGGCGAACTACCGCCGCGAGATCGCCAACGGCATCGTCGACCAGATCAAGTCATTGCAGGCCGTGGGCATGAACATCAACGACGTGAACAACGTCGTGCTGTTCAACCAGTACCTCGATGTGATGCGATCCCTGTCCGAATCGAAGAACGCGAAGACCGTCGTGCTGCCGAGTGCCACGCCAGGCGGCTACGAGGCGCTCTACCGGCAGATCACCGAGGCGATGCTCACCGCCAACGAAACCAAGACCGACGGCGGCGACGCGCCGTCCGACGTGGCTTCCGCCGCGAAGTAGATGTTCCGGTACGGCCTACAATGGCCGTATGAGCAAGACGATCATCAACTGCCTGCCGCTGACCGACGAGGAACGGCAGGCTTTTTGCGATGCCGTGGACGGCACCGACGTGCATCAGGAATTCACGGGCGTCGCCGCACAGCGCGGCATGATGGGCTGGAAGGCGGTCGTGCCGGCCGAACTGCGCGGAACCGCCACCGCCGTCATCGGCAACATCCCGGCCGACGAGTGCGCGCACTACCCGAACCTCGAATGGCTGCAGACCTGGAGCGCCGGCGTCGACCCGTATCTGGCGCCCGGCGTGCTGACCGACGGCACGCAGGTCACGAACGCGACCGGCGCGTACGGCCAGACCGTGGCCGAACACCTGTTCGCGATGATGTGGTCGCTGATGAAGAACATCCCCATGTACGCGCGCCAGCAGACCGAACAGCGCTGGCACGACCTCGGCCGAGCGCTGTCGCCGGTCGGCGCGACCGTGCTCGTGATCGGCACCGGCGACATCGGCTCGCATTTCGCGACGTTGTGCAAGGCCGCCGGCGCGCATACGATCGGCGTGCGCCGCGACAAGACCCGCCCGGCCGACGGCATCGACGAGATGCATGATTTCAGCGAACTCGACTCGCTGCTGCCCTCCGCCGACGTGGTGGCGATGGTCGTACCGGCCACTGCCGACACGTATCATCTGATCGACGGCCGTCGCCTGACCCTCATGAAATCGACCGCCGTGCTGCTCAACGCCGGCCGCGGCACCGCCATCGACCCGCGTGCGCTCGCCCGCGCCCTGTCCGAGGACCAACTGCACGGCGCAGGTCTCGACGTCACCGAACCCGAACCGTTGCCCGCGTCCAGTCCGCTGTGGAACGAACCGCACTGCCTGATCACCCCGCACGTCGCCGGCGGCAACCATCTGGCCGCAACCGAGGATCGCATCATCGCGATCGCGCTCGGCAACGTGCGCCGCTACGCCCACGGCGAGCCGCTCGCTAACCGGCGCAGGTAAGGAGGGACATGACTGAGTCCAGCAACGTCATTCGTGTGCGTGCCGTGGTTACGGGTCTGGTGCAGGGCGTGGGATTTAGGTATTACACGGTCGAGCAGGCGCGCAGGATCGGTGTGAGCGGCTGGGTGCGCAACCGGCTTGACGGGTCGGTCGAGGTCGAGGCGCAGGGCGAACCGTCCGAGATCGCGCAGATGATCTCGTGGCTGAAGGTGGGGCCGGATTGGGCGCGCGTCGCGCACGTGGCCGTGACCGAGATTCCGATCGAATCTGAGCGCGGCGCGTTCCGTGTGCGTAATGATCGCTGAGCCGAATATCCATTTAACGGTTTTGACCGGGACTGGTATGTTGCCGGACCTAAGCTGACGCGTTCTGTGTTCTTGGCTCCCTCGGCCGAGGGAGCTGTCCGCGAAGCGGACTGAGGGAGCGTCGGACCCATCGCATTAAACCCGATAAAGTACTAGTCGGAGGTTAATCAGCTCGCCAGGAACTCGGGGATGGCCTCGGCGGCGGCATAGCCGGCGCGGTACATGCGCTCCAGTCCCTCGAACGACTTGCTCAGCGTCGACAGGCCGTACAGGCTTTCGGGCGCGAGGATGAGCACGCGGCCGTCCTTTTCGTACTCCTTGGCCAATGCCACCTCGTCGTTGTACGTCTTGTAGCGTTCCAGCAGCCGCTCGGCCGCCGCCGGGTACGAGTGGCGCAGGATACGCGCCGGCGCGATGTCTTTCTTCTGCTCGCGCAGCACGTCCTTCAGTTGGGTCAGGATCAGCACCACGCGGTCGTAGCCGTCGTCCAGCGCCTTCTGGACCGGGACCGGATCGGCGATGCCGCCGTCGAAATACGGCACCCCGTCGATCACATACGGTTCGCACGCGACCGGCACTGCGCTCGACGCCTTCATGATATTGAAATCGTCGTAATGCACGTCCGACTTGTCGAAGTACTTGGCCGAGCCGTCGCGCGCGTCGCATGCGATCACCGTGAACCCGGTCGGATTCGCCTCGAACGCCGCGTAGTCGACCGGATATTCGCCGTCATGGTTGCTCAGCGTGCCGTACACGTAGTCGAGGTTCGCGAAATTGTGGTTCTTCACGAACGAGTCGAAGCTCGCGTACTCCTTGCGGAACGCGTACTCCGTGTAGAACTTGTGGTTGCGGCCGTGCTGGCCGGAGATGAATGAGACCATGTTCGCGCTGCCCGCCGAAACCCCATAGCAGTGGTTGAACGCGATGCCGTCCTCAAGGCAGCGGTCCATCACGCCCGCGCCGAAGATCGCGCGGAATCCGCCGCCCACGTCGATCAGCGCCGTCCTGTGCTGCGTCTCCTGCGTCTGCGTGTTGTCAGCCATGCCAATTCCCCTTCGTGCTGTGCCGATATCGCGTCCGAGCTTACGTGCCCAGCCGGGACAAACCGGCATCATCCGGTCAGGAATGCAGCAGTTCGCTTGACAATGTCGCGATATGCTCGCTCGGGTCGGAATTGGCGAGTTCCACGCCGCCGGCCGCATCGTCCGGCGCAAGCTTGCCGAGCGATTCGAGCACGACGCCCAAATGCCGCACCGTGCCTTCGTTGCCGTCGATGATCGCGGTCGAGGCCGGCAGCAGCTCGCGGAAATAGTCGCGGTAGAACACGAAATGCGTGCAGCCGAGCACCACCGAGTCGATCGAATCGAGATCGTACTGATCAAAATAGCCGTGCAGCGTGCGCATCACCAGATCATGATCGCCCAGCCGGCCGTGCTCGACGATCTCCACCAGGCCCGGGCATGGCTCGGGGAAGATCGTGTTCTCGGACTTGAACCGGTCCATCAGCGCGGCGAACTTGTGCTCGCGCAACGTCAGCGGCGTCGCGGCGACGATCACTCGCTGAGCGGCATGCGAGCCGTCCGCGCGGTCGCCGCGGTCGCACGCCACCTTCAACGCCGGCTCCATGCCGATGATCGGCATGTCGTAGTGTTCGCGCAGGTCGTTCACCGCCGCCGACGTCGCCGTGTTGCACGCGATCACCACGGCCTTGACACCCTGTTTCACGAACCGTTCCACGATCGCGAAGCTCAATTCGCGCACCTGCTCCGGTGACTTCGTGCCATACGGCGCGTTCGCGGAATCGCCGAAATACAGCACGTGCTCATGCGGCATGTCGTGCATGATCTGCCGTGCCACCGAAATGCCGCCCAGTCCGGAATCGAATACGCCGATCGGTGCCGTCGAAGCCATGCCGCTGCCTCCTGCAAAAGATATGTGGACGTTCACTAGAGTACTCCGCGCATCCCACGCTAGAGTAAAGCCATGAGCATTCCGCACGTTGTATACAAGGCCCACGCCACGGGCAACGATTTCGTCGTCTACGCCGATCCGACCGGCGAATATGAACCCACGCCGGACGAGGTGCGCTTCCTGTGCGACCGGCATTTCGGCATCGGCGGCGACGGTCTGATCCGTCTTGCGCATCCGGGCGACGTGTCCGATCTGAGCGCCGAACAGGTCGCCGAGTCCGCGGCCGGCGGTGCCGAATGGTTCATGGACTACCGCAATGCGGACGGATCCCTCGCGGAGATGTGCGGCAACGGCACGCGTGCGATCACGCTGTTCGCGCAGCGGCAGGGGTACGCCGAGCCGGCCGGGGGAGCGCCGTTCAGGCTCGGCACCCGCGCCGGCGTGAAGACGCTCACCTCGCTGGGGGCCGTGGCCGGGTTCGGCAAGGACGTGTTCCAGGTGGACATGGGAGCGTGGAAGCGCGGCGAGACGGATGCGTTCGCCGTGACGATCCCCGGCACGACCGGTTCGGCGCGCGGCACGTTCGTGGACATGGGCAACCCGCATGTGGTCGCGGTGATCGAGGATTCGTTCGCGACGTTGCCCACGGTCGAGGAGCTTGATCTGGTGACGAAGCCGGAAGTCAGTCCGGTGCTCGAGTCTGATCAGAACGTCGAGTTCGTGCGCATCGATGACATGGATGAGACGAACGATGCCGGAGAGGCGACGATGCGCGTGAACGAGCGCGGCTGCGGGGAGACGCTCTCGTGCGGCACCGGCCTGTGCGCGACCGCCGTGACGCTGCGTGCCAAGACCGGCATCGACCATTGGACGATCACCGTGCGCGGCGGCACGCTGCGCGTCGACGTGACCGACGAGGATGTGAAACTCACCGGCGCGGCCACGTTGGTAGGTCGCATCGAACTGCTCTAGGGAGTCGTCGTCGCGGCTCACGAGAAGATGGCTGCGCCGTCCTTGACGAGAATTAGCACCACGAGCGCGATCAGCCACACCACGTCGGCCATGAGATCGTAATTAAGACGGTAATACGTGCGTAGGCCCTGCGAACGTGCCGGCAGTCCCTGCACGGTGACGGTTGCGTGGCTCAGTGCCATGAACTGGATGGTCGTGGAGAACATGAGCGCGAGGCACCACGGGCACAGGGCGTTGATGACGAACAGCGACTGCGAAGTCAGCCAGTACGAGTAGGCGATCGCGGCGAGACCGCCCAGCCAAGTGCAGGCCGCGAACCAGCGGGGCACTGCCACACGCGTCAGACCGATCACCGCGACCGTGACGAACACGGATTCGGCGGCGATGCCGAAGAACGCGTTCGGATAGCTCAGCCCGCCGAATTTGACGATCTCCGACTGCCACGACTGCGCGACCGTCGAACAGGAAAGCACGCTGTTGATGTCGCAGTCGAGGATCTGGTTCGGGTCGCGCGCAAGCTTGAGCGTTTCCGCCGACAACACGAACGAGACGACCAGCGCGACCGCCGAGGCGATCAGCATGATCAGATACGTCCATGTCGCGGCGTGTCGCCATCCGCTCGGCTGAACCACGGTCTCGTGTGGTTCGCTGTCCTGTTCGTTCGTCATATCAGGTTCCCTTCCGATTCGTTTCGGCATGTCATATGACATGCCGATGACCGGTTTCAGATTACGATGGTCGTATGACTCGCATCGACATTCCTTCCGAACCGCCGCGCACGGGCTGGGACATCCACTGCCACACGGTGTTCTCCGATGGTACGGAGACGCCGGCCACGCTGGTGGAACAGGGCAAGGGTCTGGGCCTGCTGGGCGTTGGCATCTCCGACCATGACACGACCGCAGGATGGCATGACGCCGAGGACGCCGCGTCCCGGTGCGGTGTACCGCTGCTGCGCGGTACGGAGATCACCGCCGATGATGAAGGAATCTCCGTGCACATGCTCGCGTTCCAGTACGATCCGCGCAGCCGGCATATCTGCGAGCTGTTCGAGGCCACACGGGCCGCTAGACTCAAGCGTGTCAGACGGATGGTCGAACTGCTGTCGGCCGATTACCCGATTACTTGGAACAGCGTGCTGGAACAGGTGCGCGAGGGGGAGAAGACGACGGTCGGTCGGCCTCATATCGCGGATGCGCTCGTAGCCGCCGGCGTGTATCCGACCCGATCCGACGCATTCTCCGACGTGGTGAGCACGTCAAGCAAATACTATATTCCAACACCATCGCCGAGTACCCATGAAGTGGTGCGGGCGGTCGGCGAAGCCGGAGGCGTGACGGTCATCGCCCATGCCGGCGATCTGAGCCGCAATGCGCGACTGCTGTCGGATCGGCAGATCGAACGGCTGATCGGCGAGGGGCTGGACGGTCTTGAGGTATGGCATCGCGGCAATCCGCCCGAACAGCGCGAACGGCTGCTGGCCATCGCACGCCGTCACGGTCTGCTGGTGACGGGCGGATCGGACTGGCACGGCAAAGGCAAGCCGAACGCGCTGGGGGAGAACCTCACCGATGAGGCCACGGTAGTCGAAATCGTGCGCCGTGGCGCGATTCCGCTGTGGAAATAGGAAAGACGAACCCATAAGTGGGCAGAACAGGCTCTAGGAAACCAAAGGTGGGTGTTTCGGTGTCATATACGGACGAACATCGTCCCCAAATAACACCGAAACACCCACCTTTGATTATTCGGATCCCGTTGTGCCCACTTTTCGCGGGAAACGGGACGGGACACGGCTTGGACCGGACGTCACAGCGCGCCGAAACCGACGGCGTGCTTGGTTTCCGAACCGATGATCGCGTAACCGAGCGCATCGGCCGGCACGACGATATGGCGGCCCTTGTCGTCGGTCAGCTCGATGGTCTGATGCTCGGAGACGGCCTTGCCGATCACCGCGTTCACCTCGTCCGCGCTCTGTTCGGTGCTGAACGTGACGGTGCGCGCCACATTGCGGATACCCAGTTCGATGTCCATGATGCTCCTTGATGACGGCCGCCACGTGGCGGCATGCGTTTTTCTCTATTGTGCCAAGCGGCGTGGCCGGTACGTTCGGTTACGCCGTCGGCGTGGACGCTTCCTCGCCGTGTTCGCCGCTCTCATGGTCATGATCGTCATGCCCGGCCGGGGTGCCGCCCTGCGCCACCGCGCGCGTGATGCCGGTGCGCGACGCCAGGCCGAGCTGCGCATCGCGCAAGGCACGCTCCTCCTGCTCGAGCAGCGGGATCAGCACGGTCTGCGCATCCTGCTCCTGGGCCGGGCTCATGCCTGCCTGCTGCTGGCGGACGCGATCCTGGTACGGCTGCGAACGGTAGACCTGCGGCTGGTTGTCCGGCGTGTCGTCGGAACCGTCATACGTCTGATCGATGAACATCGCACGGGCCTCGTCCGGGCTGATCGCCATCGTCGGGGAACTCGACGGGGTCCATGACCGGGAGTCGGGCGACGGACGGTATGCCGTCGGCGTGGATTCGGGTGTGTGATCGGCCGTGGCATCCGTCTCACCGGTCGGATCCGACACGACCTGTGCGGAATCGGTGCGATCCATGTCTCCGGTCTCATCCGATCCGGTCATGGCCGACACGGCAGGAGCAGCGGCTCCCTGACCGGCCTGTGCTCCGGCCTGTGCGAGACGCCGCTCGCTTTCGCGCAGCAGCGTGCCCACGGTGATCGTGGACGGCGCCTTGCGCTCGTCGGTCTCGTCTCCGGCGCCCTGCGGTCCGCCGTCATCCGCCGATCCCGCCGCAGGAGCCGAAAGCGGCGCGCCGTCGGCCTTGTGCGTGACGATGCCGAGCTGATGGGCCAGACGATCCACCTGCGCCTTGAACTGCATGATCTTCACGTTGTCGGCACGGTTCAGCGCCTGGATGAAATCGCCCACCTGCTCCATCTGCAACCACAGGTTCGCGCGCAGCATGATCAAATCGTCCAATCGCGAACCCATCATCCGCCCGTATGCGGCCAACACCGCGTTGCGATGTTCCTCGTCCAGTTTGGCGAAGATCCATGCAAGGTCGCGGGCGGGATCGTTGATCTGCATGCCCTGCCAGTTGGTGATCGCGGTGATCGTGGAACCGGAATACAGTACGTCGCCGTCCACGAACCCGCCATGCACAAAGCATGTGGCGAACGACCACAGGCCGTCCGTCTCGATGATCCGCGCCCAGCTGCCGGTGATCTCCGGAGGAATATGACCTGCGGCGCGCAACCGGGTGATCCACTTCGACAGCTGCGCGTGGATCTGCGACGTGCCGAACGACGGGTAACCGCCCGACCCCACCATCGTGCCTGGCAGACGGTGGATCGCGCCGATCGCCGTGCCGATCGCCGAGCAGTCGTCCAATGTGAGCAGATCGAGATTGCGCGCGATGCCGTCGAGATGGTTGATGACCATGACCGCGGTGCCCCCGGTCGGTCCCTTCTCGTTGGCGTCCTGGAACGCGACGACCTGATCCAACCCGAATCCCAGGCCGCCGGGCTCACGCGCCTGCGCCAGCGTGCGAGCGGCCCGCACGCGGTTCCTCAGCCTCTTGCATCCGGCCTCGGTGTCGGATGCGAATACGTCGTACTGCCGTCCGGTCGAATCCAGGACGATCGCCTGATCGATGCCGGCCGTGCCGTCCGCGGCATTCTGCGATCCCGCTTCGCGCACTCCGGCCACGGCGATGCTCGGCATGGCCGCGCAGGCAAGGGCCGCCAACTGGAATTTGCTTCGTTCACTCACAGTTACACCCTAATACATCCCCTGACTCGAACCGGTGTCATCAGGCCAAAACACGCATGGCGCTCGCATGAAGGTGCGGTGGCTGCCACAATGGAACGCATGACATCGGCACAGGACACCCACGCACAGGATCTGCTTGACGGTTTGGACGAATCGCAGCATACGGCGGCGGCCACCGTCGACGGTCCGGTGCGCATCGTCGCGGGGGCGGGCGCGGGCAAGACGCGCACGATCACCCGGCGCATCGCATACGCGTGCAGGAGCGGGCAGTGGGATCCGTCGGGCGCGCTCGCCGTGACGTTCTCCGTCAAGGCGGCGAACGAGATGCGTTCGCGGCTGCGCGGGCTTGGCGTGGATGACGTGACCGCGGCGACGTTCCATTCGGCGGCGCTGCAGCAGCTGCGCCGGCACTGGGAGGATATCTGCGACGCGCCATTCCCGCATATAGCCGACGATGGCGAGCCCCGGCGCATCATCGATGTGGCGCTGGGGCGGGTGTGCGCCGCGGCTGGTGCGGACGAACAGACGGCCCGCGCCGTGCAGGAGGAGATCAACTGGGCGAAGGTGTCGCTGATCGCGCCCGGGGACTATCCGCGCGTGGCCGCCGCGCTGCACCGCCGCCCGCCGGCAGGTTTGGAGGTGCAGCAGTTCGAGGACGTGTACGACTGCTACGAGCAGGAGAAGACGTCGCACGGACTGATCGATTTCGACGATATTCTGCTGATCGCATGCCATGTGCTCGACGAGTTCGATGACGTGGCGGCGGACATCCGTCGTTCGGTCCGCTGGCTGACCGTGGACGAGTACCAGGACGTGTCGCCGTTGCAGCATCGGCTGATGACATTGTGGCTGGCCGACAATCGCAATGTGTGTGTGGTGGGAGACCCCGCGCAGACGATCTACTCGTTCGCCGGCGCCAGCAGCTATGACCTGCTGTCGTTCCCCGGGCAGTTCGGACCGTTGGCCGCCGACGTGAGCCTGAACACGGACTACCGTTCCACGCCGCAGATCGTCGGATACGCGAATCGTATTCTCTCCAGGTCTCCCGAACGCGGGGACTATCTGCGTCTGGTCTCCGCCCGGATCGACGGCGAGCACGTGCGGCACACGGTCTACGAGTCGGACGCTGACGAGGCGAGAGGGGTCGCGGGGCGCATCGCGGCCATGGTTGCCAAGGGGGAGGATCCGTCCGACTTCGCGATCCTGACCCGTATCAACGTCCAGCAGCGCCTGTTCTGTGACGCGTTGCGGGAGCTTGGGCTGCGGTATCGCGTCCGGCGCGATACTGGATGGTCGGGTGCGGCCGGAGACGATCCGGCCAGCCGGCAGGCGGTCCTCGAATCGTTGGGAGCTGACGGTGCGGCGCGCGCGGGAGCGGTCAACGTGTCCACGATTCACGCATCCAAGGGTCTGGAGTTCAGGCATGTGTTCCTGGTCGGCTGTTCCGAGGGTCTGATGCCGTATGGTTCTCCCGCGGACGGCGACGCCTTGGAGGAGGAGCGTCGGCTCGCGTATGTCGGCGTCACCCGTGCCGAAGACAGCCTGCACCTGTCGTATGCGCGCGCCAAGGATCCGGCCATGCCCGGCCGGCCGCGCGTCCCCAGCAGATTTCTGACCTGACGGTCGGCCGGCGCCTACTGTCGTTCGTCGTCCGGGGAATCTCCGGAATCCTCGCCGAGCAGCTTGCTCAGCTCGGCGTCCCAGTCGATCGCATCGGAGCCGCCGGACGAACCGTTCGACCGGTCCGGAGTGCCATCGCCGTTGCCTGCGTTCGCGGCATCCGTTGCGCCGTCGGCCGGCTTGTCGCCTGGCAATGCCGGCAACAGATCCGGATGACCCCACTTCGCGTCACGGGTCTCGATGCCGTCAGTCGCGCCGATCTGCTCCCAGAGAGCCGCCGCCTCGCGCATGCGCTTCGGTCGCAGCTCCAATCCGAGCAACGACTCGAACGTCCGCTCGGCCGGGCCGCCGACCGCGCGTTCGCGCCGGATCATCTCGCGCAACTGTTCGATATGCGGGATGTGCGCCATGCCGGCACGCCAGACCACGCAGTCCACCCAGCCTTCGACCAGTGCGAGCAGCGTCTCCAACGACGCTTTCGCCTCCTGCTGCTCGGGCGTGTCCGCAATGCCCACCTTCGTGAGGTTCACCGCGCCGGAGATCGCCTCCGGATCCATCGAACTCGCCTCGCGCAGCTGCTCCTCCATCGCGTCTAGGTCGATGTCCACGCCGCGCGCGTACTTGCCGATCAGCGCCTCGAACCGCGGCATCAGCCATGGCACCGACGCGAACAGGCGCGCATGCGCCATCTCGCGCAACGCGAGGAACGACATGACCTCCGCGACCGGGATATCCAGCGATTTCGCATACTCCTCGACGTTCTGCACGATCAGGCCGCCCGCGGGATTGGCCAGCAATGCGACGCCCTGATCGAAACTGCCGTGTACCTCGTGCGACAGGTCGCCCGCCGCATGGCCCAGCTGCATCGCGAACGACGTGTTGCCCAGCAGCCGCATCAGCTGCGCCGGGTTCTTCATGCCTTCGGGGATCGGAATCGACACCGGGCCCGCGAACACGCCCGCGATCTCGCCGTTGAACGCGTCTCCCAGACGTTCGGAGATCACCGAGGCCAGCGCCTCGTTCATCGACTCGGCGACCGGTGCCGCGAACTTCGCCCACGCGTCGATCGTTTCCTCCACCCAGCCGGCGCGGGTCATCACCTCGGGTTCGCCGGCCACCGGATTCATTTCGCACGCCGTGTCCAGCCACAGGTTCGCCTCGCTCATCGCACGGCGCGCCGCGGCTCCCGACTCCGCGCTCACCGTCGGCAACGATCCCTCTCCGTTCGCCTGCTGCAAGGCGATCGACTTGGCCAGCTTCACGTTGATCGGCCCTTCGGCCACGGTCTGCTGCATTTCGCTCGGCGTGTTCAGCCCGCCCGTGGTGAACGCCTGCATCAGCGCTTGCACCTCGCTCGGCTTGGGCAGCTTCGACGGGTCCTGACTCATGAGCTGGTCCTTGATCGCGTCGGGCAGGTCGTTGAGCTGTTTGAAGGCCATCTCGCCCTGGATCGGGCCGAAGCATTCGATCAGCCACTGGTGGATTGCGTTCTCGTCCATAGTCCGTTCCCCGCTTCATGTGTTAACGTCGGTTGGTTCCATAGTATTGGAGGTATGCCGAACATGCACACGAAACGCCAGTCTCACGCCCAAGGCATATTCTCACGTATCGGCGCACGGGTGCGCGAATACTACGGGGCGCGTCCACGCGGGTATCTTACCGGGGCGTTCGCCGTGCTGCTGTCGGTTGTCGTGCTGTGCCTGCCCAGCGCCTACGCGGTCGAAGGCCCCGGCCCCACCGCCGACGTGCTTGGCAAGACGGGCGGCAAGAACGTCATCACCGTCACCGGAGCCGACACGCATCGGGACACCGGCAAGCTGCTGCTCGTCACCGTCAACGCGTCCGGCGTGCCCGGCTATCCGGTCACCAACGCGCAGACCCTGTGGGCGTGGCTCGACCCGCAGCAGACCGTCATGCCGCAGGAGGCCGTCGTGCCGGTCGGCCAGAGCGCCGAGGAATACCAGAAGGAAAGCGAGAAGGAGATGACCTCCTCGCAAGGATCCGCGACCGCCGCCGCGCTTGCGTACGCGAAACAGACGCTCGGCATCGACACGGACGGTGTGACGGTCACCATGCACGTCGACGACATCGGCGGCCCGTCCGCGGGCATGATGTACTCGCTCGGCCTGATCGACAAACTCACCGAAACGGATGAGACGGGCGGCCAGACGATCGCCGGCACCGGCACGATGTCGAAGAACGGCAAGGTCGGCGCGATCGGCGGCATCAGGCTGAAGATGATCGGCGCGAAACGCGACGGTGCGACATGGTTCCTCGCGCCCGAATCGAACTGCGACGAGGTCGTTGGCCATGTGCCGGCAGGGTTGCGCGACGTGAAGGTCGCGACGCTCGACGAGGCGTATCAGGCGCTGGTCGCGATCGGGAAGGGCGAGGGCGCGGACCTGCCGCACTGCACCGCCTGACGGCCGGGAAAGACATGTCCGGCAAGCGTGCGGATCATGCGCTCCGGAAGCGGATCGCATGATCGTTTGATGAGACGCGCCGCGCGTGTTAACGCGGCTGTTCCCCGCGGTTTGCTAATGTAATGTCCCGTGAATCAAACGGCATCTGATAACGCTGAAGAGTTCGGTTTCCACAAGGGCGACATCGTCCAGGAGTGGATGTGGGACGAAGACGTGGACGATTCGATCCGCGCCAAGATCGAAGACCTGACCGGTGAGGATCTGGTCGACGAGGATTACGATTCCGCCGTGGACGGCGTGATCATCTGGTGGCGCGACGGCGACGACGAGGACGAGCTATCCGACACCATCGTGGATGCCTACGCGGTGCTCGGCGACGACGGCCCGCTGTGGGTGCTCACCCCCAAGCCCGGTCGCCCGGGTGCGGCCAGCTCCAGCACCGTGCAGTCCGCGGCGAAGACCGCCGGCATGAACGCCGCCACGCCGCTGACCATCAGCAAGGACTGGAACGGCATCCATCTGCGCGCCTTCGGCAAGGGGCGCTGACAGACTTCAAGCATCATGTGGAGACGATCCGGTACCGTCTCCACTTCTTGTATGTGGCCGTATGCTGGCCGGCCGTGCGGGCAACATACGGGGCCGGCCCGGCTGCTGATATGACGAAGCCCCCGGAACCTTGCGATTCCGAGGGCTTGATCGCAGTGGGCGATGAGGGGCTCGAACCCCCGACATCCACCGTGTAAAGGTGGCGCTCTAGCCGACTGAGCTAATCGCCCGCGTTGCACTACTGTATCATGCGGCCGGACCGTGCGACACGGCGTGGCATGGCCGGCCGCCCGGCGCGCGGGAGAAGGCATGCGTCCTTGAGTCGCAAGCGCAACGTACAGTTGAACCGTTGGCACTATCCATAGGAGGTTGATATCCGATGGCGCAGGAAGCTGAAGCAGAACGTGGCGGGTCGTCCATCGCCCGTGCCTCGAGCCGCAAACTGGGGTACGATACGGGGCAGGTCGATGCGTTCCTCAACAAGGCCCACGCGTTGTACGACAGCGACGGGGCTGGGCTGACGCAGCAGGATATCCAGAACGTCTCCTTCGACTTGGCTAAGGGGGGCTACGACATCGCACAGGTCGACGCGGCACTGTCCCGACTGGAACGGGCCGTTGTCGACCGTCAGACCGCGACCCAGATCGCCGAGCAGGGGCGCGTCGCATGGCGTGCCCAGACCGAGCAGCTGTATCGCCGGATCGACGCCCACGCGCAGCGCTCGGAGGGCGAGCGTTTCGCACCGGGCAAGAAGAAGCAGCCGTCATATGACCGCAAGCAGGTGGACTCCCTGATCAACGACGCCGTCGACAAGGCAGCCGCCGAACTTGGCGTGGACGGCGCGGATCGCAAGCTCGCCGAGGATCTCAAGCAGGTGACCGCCGCATCGGTCAGCAACGCGACCTTCACGCAGCGCAAAGGCCCCCGTGGATACGACGAGCGACAGGTGGATTATTTCCTCAACTCCTGCGTTCAGCTGCTCAGCCGTCTCGAATCGTTCTCCCGGGTCAACGAGCTCGACGACGCCGCGAGCGCCAAGGCCGCCTCCGGTCCGGTGGCCGCCACCGTTCCCGCGTCGTCCGCGCCGTCCGGGCAATCCGGCGCCGTCTCGCCGCTGTTCGCAGCCGGAAACGGCCAGACCGCGGCACCCGCATCGTTCGCCCCCCACAGCAGCGACAAGGAATCGTTCGACGCGCTGCACAAGGCGGAGCAGGCCATCTTCACGGCGCCGGTGCCGGCCACGCCGGTTGCGAGCGTGCCGCCGGCACCGGTTGCGGCACATGTTCCCGAGACGCCCGCGACTCCCGCACCTGTCGTGCCGCCGGCACCGGTCATTCCCGGTGGCGCGGATTCGTCGCTGGCCGAGCTGGCGCATATGGCCGAGGCCTCGCAGGAGATGGACGCGCCGAGCGCCTTCCACCCGCATATGCCGAGTCTGTCGACTCCGGCCGTGACCCCGGTGCCACCCGTTGAAGATGCCTCTCCTGCGCCGCAGCCCGCATCCCCGGTTCCGGTTCCCGCCGACGGCGAGGCGACAGGCATCATCATGCCGTCGGCCGAACCCGCCGCGCCATCCGAGCAGATGCCCCAATCGTTCGCTCCGGCCGTCAAGCCGCAACGTTCCGCATCTCATGGACGTGTCAGCCAGTCCGCCGCGCAGGCTCCCGCCGTGTCCGAGAACGTGCCGCAGCAGGTGCCGGCCACGCCGGAACCGCAGGCCGAGCCTCAGATCCAGCCCGATTCGATCCCCTCGTTCGCTCCGGCCGAGATGCCGCAGCATGAGTCGACTCGCCCGGCTGAGCCGCAGACCGAATCCGCTCCGGCCGAACAAGCGAAGCCCGAAGTCGTATCGCCGGCATCCGCGCCGGACAAGAACGAGACGGTCTTCCCGTCCCTCTTCCCTCAGGTCGACACTGACATTCCCGATCTGTCGTTCCCGTCCCTGTACGGCGACGACACGAAGAAGCACGCGTGAGCTCGCACGGCCACGGCCGTGAGACGTTTTGCACCATCACCGACAATACAAAGGACACATCGTGAAACAGCAGGCTACGGTGGTCATCCTCGGATCCACCGGATCCATCGGTACACAGGGTCTGGATGTCATCTCCCGTCACCCCGAACGGTTCGCCGTCACCGGTCTCGCCGCGGGCGGCTCCCATGTGGAACTGTTGGCCCGGCAGGCCGCCGCATTCCATGTGCCGCAGGTCGCGGTGGCCGATCCGAGCGCAGTGAAGCCGCTGCGCGAGGCACTTGACCGTGCGGGGGCCACCTATACCACCGTGCAGGCCGGATTCGATGCGGTCATTGGACTCGCCGGATGCGGAGCCGGCGTGGTACTCAACGGCATCACCGGATCGATCGGTCTCGAACCGTCGATCGCGGCGCTCAAGGCCGGCTCTCAGCTCGCGCTGGCGAACAAGGAATCGGTCGTCGCCGGCGGTCACCTGCTGTTCAGCTCGCAGACGCGCGACAACCAGATCAACCCCGTCGATTCGGAACATTCCGCGATCTGGCAGTCGCTGCGCGCCGGCACGCACGGCGAGGTCAGCAAGCTCGTCGTCACCGCGTCCGGCGGCCCGTTCCGCGGTTGGAAACGCGCCGACATGACCGGCATCACGCCCGAACAGGCGTTGAACCACCCGACGTGGCATATGGGCCCGGTCGTCACCATCAACTCGTCCACGCTGATGAACAAGGGTCTCGAGGTCATCGAGGCGAGCCGGCTGTTCGACATCGCGCCGGACCGCATCGACGTGACCGTGCACCCGCAGTCCATCGTGCATTCGATGGTCGAGTTCTGCGACGGCGCGACGATCTGCCAGGCGTCGCCGCCGGACATGCGTCTGCCGATCGCGCTCGGTCTGTCCGCGCCGGATCGTCTCGACAATGTCGCGGCGGCGTGCGATTGGACGAAGGCCGCCAGCTGGACGTTCGAGCCGCTGGACGACGAGGCGTTCCCGGCCGTGTCGCTGGCCCGACATTGCCTCAAAGCGTCCGAAAAGCATACGGCAGTGCTCAACGCGGCCAACGAACAGGCCGTGCACGCGTTCCTCGAACATCGCCTGCCGTATCTGGGTATCGTCGACACCGTCAAGGAAGTGCTTGACGAGATGGATGCCGAACTGCGCGGCGCCCCGCTGTTCGAATCCGTGGAGGAAATGAGTCAACTCGAGCTGGAAGCCCGCCGTCGCGCGGACGATCTGATAAACAAGCAGTAGTCGATATCGTGAATACGGGCCGTGCGGTTGCCGCCGGCCCGTAACTATGCCACGTAGGGAAACAGACCAGAACATGAATCCTTCGAATACCGAAGCCGCAAGTCTTCAGCAGCCCGTCAACAAGCCGTTTCGCAAGACCGGCGACCCGGTCGAGCTGACCAGCGAATCGCCGCTGCACCCGCGCCGCAAGTCGCGCCGCATCATGGTCGGCCCTGTGCCGGTCGGCGGGGGAGCACCCATCTCCGTGCAGTCGATGACCAACACGCTCACCGCGAACGTGCCGGCCACGCTCCAGCAAATTGCCGAGCTGACCGCCGCGGGCTGCGACATCGTGCGCGTCGCCGTGCCAAGTCAGGACGATGCGGACGCGCTGCCCGAAATCGTACGTAAGTCGCCGATTCCGGTCATCGCCGACATCCATTTCCAGTCCAAGTACGTGTTCCAGGCCATCGACGCCGGTTGCGCGGCCGTGCGCGTCAACCCGGGCAACATCCGTAAGTTCGACCAGGTCGGCCCTGACATCTGCAAGGCCGCGACCGATGCGGGCATTTCGCTGCGCATCGGCGTGAACGCCGGCTCGCTCGACAAGGACCTGTACGCCAAGTACGGCGGCCCGACCCCGGAAGCGCTTGTGGCGAGCGCGCTCAAGGAGGCGCGCATGTTCGAGGACGTCGGCTTCCATGATTTCAAAATATCCGTCAAGCACCACGACGTGATCACCATGGTCGAGACCTACCGTCTGCTCGCCTCGAAGGGCGACTGGCCGCTGCACCTGGGCGTCACCGAGGCCGGTCCGGCATGGCAGGGTACCATCAAGTCATGCCTCGCGTTCGGCGCGCTTTTGGCCGAGGGCATCGGCGACACGATCCGCGTGTCGCTGTCCGCGCCGCCGGTCGAAGAGGTGAAGGTCGGCTGCAAGCTGCTCGAATACATGGGACTGCGCCCGCGCAAGTTCGACATCATCTCCTGCCCGAGCTGCGGCCGTGCGCAGGTCGACGTGATCCAGCTCGCCGGTGCCGTGACCGAAGGATTGAAGAACATCACTGCACCGATCCGCGTGGCCGTCATGGGCTGTATCGTCAACGGCCCGGGCGAGGCGCGCGAGGCCGACCTCGGCGTGGCCTCCGGCAACGGCAAGGGCCAGATCTTCATCAAGGGCAAGGTCATCAAGACCGTGCCCGAAGACCAGATCGTTGAGACGCTGCTCACGATCGCCAACGACATCGCCGCGCAGATGGAGGCCGACGGTCAGGTTCCGGCCGGATCCACCGGCCCGGTCGTCGTACCGATTCAGCATCCGAACCGCGCCGCATGACGACACAGGATCAGCGGACCGCCGCCGAGCCGTCGTCGCAGTTGTGGAGTCGCGGACGACGGCTTATGCTGCGTCTGCCGATCTTCATCATGCTGATCGGCATACTCGTCTATGTGTCGAACGCGACCACCGTGCCGTGGAGCAATGAGCCGACCGGCCGCACCATCGCCTCGCTCGACGCCGATACCGCCGTCACGTTCGACAATCCGCGGCATGTCGCACTGCATCAGATCGGCGACTACGACGTCGTCGAACGCACCGTGTACTTTGACGCGAAGCAGCCGTCCACCGGCGAGACGCAGCATATCCGCATGCTGATCCGTGAGCCGAACGTCGCCGATGATGGTTCGGTCGACGGCAGTGCCGGCGATGCAACAGGTTCCGCCGGCACTGCCGCAACGAAAGACAACCTGCCCGCCGTCGTCTTCATGCACGGTGCGGGCCATGGCGGCACCCCGGACGACTCGTTCGGCGACATCGCCACCGACATGGCGTCCGCCGGATTCGTCACCGCCGTCATCGACAAGCCGATCTGGTCGACCAACGACGTCACGCGCGATTATCCGGCCTCCGCGGCCGCTTATGATCAGGCCATCGAAACCTTACGCGACCTGCCGAACGTCGACTCGGCGAACGTCGGCATCTACGCGACCAGCGAATCGACGTGGATCTCCTCATATCTGCTGCAACAGGACCATGACATCGCGTTCCAGATCCTCTTAAGCCCGATGGTGTTCACACCGCGCCAGTCGCTCGGATTCCTCGCCGCGCAGGATTTCACGCTCGTCGGCGCGAACGGCGGCTACCAGTCGATCGTGCACCGCGTGTTCAGTTTCGACACGGCCCTGATCGGTCTGACGAATTTCGATCTCGCTGATATTCCGAACGCGACGGCCTACTCGATTCCCACGTTCATCGCCTACGGGTCGAAGGACGTGATGACCGCGCAGGTCGACGGCACCGAGACGATTCTCGATCTTGCACGGGCGGCCGGCAACACGGACGTGACGGTGCGTACATATCCGATCGCCAACCATGTGATGCGGTTGGGCAGCGACGAAGAGGCCGGAACGCCGTTCGCCGACGCATACACGCGTGACGTGATCGACTGGGCGGCCGGTACTGTGGCGGGATTGACGCAGACCAGCGAGCGGGTCGCCGGCGATTCGCTGTACCAGTCGATCGCCGTGCCTGACGATCCGGTCGCACGGCGCGGACTGACCGTGTATGGGCTGCTGCTGCATGCCTCGATGGCGGTGACGTTGCTGGTCGCGCTGGTCGTGGCCGTGATCGCGGCCGTGATCGCGGCCGGATGTTCGCTGCGAGGACGGCTGCGGGGGCGACGCAACGTGCTGGGATTCGCGCACGGGTTCGGCCATGCGCTGCTGACGTTGACGCTGACCACCGTGGCGACGCTGCTGCTGTTCGCGGCCGGACTCGGGCAGGTGATCATGGGCGTGGTGCGGCTTGCGTGGGGCAGTGCGCCGGGCGACGATCCGGGCATCATGCGATGGAGCTGGCCGGTCATCCAGATCGTGTGCACGCTGGTGGTGTGGGCGTGGAGCGGTGTGTTCGCGCGGCTCATCGAGGTCGCGGCGTCGCGTGGTATCCTGCAATGGCCGCCGCGTGCCGGTTCCATTCGCGCGGTGGTGACCGGCCGTGAGCCGGTGCTCGCTTCCACCCGGCTCGGGCGTGTGCTGTTCTGGTCCGTCGTCTCGGCGATGCTGCATATATTGTTATTCTTCGCGTTCTGGGGTTTGTTCGTGTACTAGTGCCTTGTTGGGCCTCAACTGACGTATCTTTATTCTCGGCCCCCTCGGCTGAGGGGGCTGTCGGCAAAGCGGAGCGTCAGACCCATTACGTTAAGCCCGACAAACACTAAGCGCAGAAAGGAGCCGCGCACATGCCGCTGTACCGCGACGAGGCCGTCGTTTTGCGCACCGCCAAACTCGGCGAGGCCGACCGCATCATCACCATGCTCACGCGTGGCCACGGCAAGATCCGCGCCGTCGCCAAAGGCGTGCGCAAGGTCAAAAACCGTTTCGGCAGCCGGCTCGAACCGTTCATGCGCGTCGACGTGCTCATCGCCACCGGCCGTTCCCTCGACGTCGTCTCCCAAGCCGACTCCATCGCCGCCTACGCCGCGCCGATCTGCGCCGACTACGACGCATACGTGGCCGCCGGCGTGATCGTCGAGACCGCCGACAAGCTTGTCTCCGCCGAACACGAGCGCACGCCCGCGCAGTACCAGCTGTTGATCGGGGCGCTGCACGCGCTCGCCAAGCGTGCGCACGCGCCGGCCATGATCGGCGACTCGTACGTGCTGCGCGCTCTCTCATTGGCCGGCTGGATGCCGCGACTGGCCAGTTGCGTGGTGTGCGGGGAGCCGGTCGGCTCGCCGGCGTATCTGTCTGTGGCGTCGGGCGGCGTGATGTGCGCGGCCGATCACACGCCGGACGCGCACCGGGTCGAACCGGCGGTGTTGCGGCAGTTCGCGGCGCTGGCGCACGGGGACTGGACAGCGCTGGATGGTGCGGGCGGTACGGCCGAATCCCCGTTGCTGCCGGCCACGCGCCGCTTGGTGGAGGAGTGGAGCGAATACTACATGGAACGGCCGATTCGTTCACTGCGCTTGCTAGATTAGCGTCTATGGCTTTTGAGAACGTCGACTACACGTCGCTTGACATTCCGGCGGCGCCTTTTTCCGATCCGTCCATCATCCCCGATTTCCCAAAGAACAAGGTGCCCCGCCATGTGGGTGTGATCATGGACGGCAACGGCCGGTGGGCCAAGCAGCGCGGCATGATCCGCACCAACGGCCATCAGGCCGCCGAGCCGGTGGTGTTCGACACGATCGCCGGCGCGATCGAGGCGGGTGTGCGCTACCTGTCGCTATACACGTTCTCGACCGAGAACTGGAAGCGCTCCCCTCAGGAAGTGCGCTTCCTCATGGGGTTCTCGCGTGAGATCATCCACCGCCGCGTCGCGCAGATGGACGAGTGGGGCGTGCGCGTACGCTGGTCCGGCCGCCGGCCGAAGCTGTGGAAGTCGGTCATCGACGAACTTGAGGTGGCGCAGGAGCGCACCAAAAACAACAAGACGATCGACGTGGTGTTCTGTATCAACTACGGCGGCCGCGCCGAGATCGCGGACGCGTGCGCGGCGATCGCCCGCGAAGTGCGCGACGGACGTATCTCCGGCGACCGCGTCACCGAGAAGATGATCGCCGACCATCTCTACCTGCCCGACGTGCCCGACTGCGATCTGGTGATCCGCACCTCGGGCGAGCAGCGCACGTCGAACTTCCTGCCGTGGCAGGCCGCCTACGCCGAGCTTGACTTCGTGCCTGAACTGTTCCCCGACTGCGGCCGCCAGGTGCTGTGGCGCTCCATCGACCATTACGTCCACCGCGACCGGCGGTTCGGCGGGGTGACCAAGTAGCGTGTGCCGGTTCCCGGGATTCGCTCCGACAATCCCGGGAACCAAGAGTCGCACAATAACGAACAAAGGCCGGAACCACATTGGCGTGATTCCGGCCTTTGACATGTTCACATGCACGAAGTCTGGTTCCCGGGATTTCTTGCGGAATATCCCGGGAACCAGACTTCGCGCTTACTCCAGTCCGATGGACTTGAGGTGATGGATCTTGAGGCTGTCGACCTTGAGCGACCCGGACTCGGCCACCAGCTTGATGGCGCGCGGACCCTCGGACGCATAGGAGTAGGAGCTCAGGACCTGATGGCCGTGGTTCACATATACCTCGACCGAGCCGCGGTCCACGAACACGCGCAGTTCCAGCTTGCCGGTCAGCTCATCCACATCGAGCGGCGCAGCGCGGTAGCCGCGGTCGCCGTGCTTCATCGCGCCGCGGTCGACCACCACGCGGCCGATCTGCTCATCAAAGCCGATCGCTGTATACGCGCCGTCCTCGGTCGCATGCACGCGCAGGCCCGCACGTTCTGCGGTCGAGGCATCCAGATCGATCGTCATCTCGATCTCCACGGCCTCGGCATTGTCCAGCAGCGTCTTGTCGCCGTCCTGCTTCAACTCAATCGCACCGAAATCGATCGTGTCTTCACGCAGACCCTCGACCTCGGCGACCGGCGCGGTGTGGATGTCACCGCAACGCGAGCCGAGCGTGATCTCGCGGGGGAGTGTCAGCTGGCCGCACCAGCCGTCGTCCTCCATCGGGATCGGCTGCACGAACGGGCTCATCCAGCCGTACATGATCTGCCGGCCGTCGCGGCCCGGAGCCTCGGTGTCGCCGGCGGCCGTGTTGAACGACTGCGGCGCGTAGTAGTTGTGGCCGCAATCCCACAGGCGGAACTCGGTCTCCGGCACGAACGCCTCGCCCGGCGTCCACGAGCCGATCTGGTAGCCGGCGGCCGACGTGCTGTGGCTGTCGAAGCCGTGCTTCTTCGCGCCCATCGCCGAATAGCCGATGACCCACTTCTCGTTGCCCTCGGCGTCGCGGATCGGGAAGAAGTCAGGGCACTCGAGCATGAACACGTCCGGGTCCGGATGCTGGAACAAGACGGTCTTGAACGTCCAGTCGACCATGTCGTCGGAGGAGTACAGCCACATCTGGCCACGCTGTTCGGCGGAGGAGACGCCGAACGTCATCCACCACTTGCCGGCGGTCTTCCAGACCTTCGGATCGCGGAAGTGCCAGTGGACCTGATCGCGCGGGCAGTCGACCACCATACCGCGCTTGGTGATGTGCGTGAGCGTGTCGTCGTCCGGCTCGGCAAGCATCTGCACCTGCCATTCGCCGCCGGTGTTGTCCACGCCGTTGGCCCAGCGGTGGCCGGTGTAGAAGAACTTGACCTTGCCGTCGTCGCCGATGACCGCGCCGCCGGAGAACACGCCGTTCTTCTCCTGCTCGAGGCTCGGGGCGAACGCGATCGGCTCGCGACGCCAGGTCACCATGTCGGCGGAGGAGACGTGGCCCCAGTGCATCGGGCCCCACTGGGTGCCGTACGGGTGCAGCTGGTAGAAGACGTGCCAGCGGCCCTGGTAGTAGCACAGGCCGTTCGGGTCGTTGATCCAGCCGCCGTTCGAGGCGATGTGGAACTTCGGGTACCAGCGGTCGTTGCGGGTGGCGGCGAGTTTGGCGACGCCGGCCTCGGCTTTGGCGAGTTCGGCGTCGTGGTCGGCGATCGGGGTGAGGATGGGGGATACGCTCATCGTTGAGTTCCTTTCTGCGGGGGTGATGTTGGGTTTGATGATGAAGGTTCGGATGGGAGCGGATCGGGTCGGAGTGGATGCCGTGCGGGCCGGATAGGGGAGCGGAACGGCTGACAGATGATGCCCGGCGCGAAAAAAGGGGAAACGCTGCCGGGCACCACGATTATGTTGGTCGCGTGGCCGCGTCGGATGACGCGGGATGCGCGAAGCCGGGGAGGATCAGGCCTTGGCCGCTTCCATCTGGCGCAGCTGCTTGTCGGTGTAGAACGGGTCGCCGCCGACATCCTGATCGTCCTTCTTGATGATGAAGAAGCCGTAGATGAGTGCTGCGAGCACGATGGCGGAGATCAGCCAGAAGGTGACGCGCGATCCCATGTCGTTGTCCGGCAGGAGGCCCTTCATGTAGCCGTGGAACGCGCCCAGCGGCGTGGAGAAGATGATCTGGCCGACCTGAGAGGCGATCTGGAAGCCGACCATGTACAGCGTGGCCGACAGCTTGGTGTCGAAGTGCAGGGTGAAGTAGCGGAACGCCGGCAGGCAGAACAGCGGCACCTCGATGGAGTGGAACATCTTGACGATGGAGACGGTGATCGGATCGTGGAACACGCCGCACAGGCCGATGCGGGCGAACATGACGAACGCGCCGAGAAGCAGCGAGTTGCGTACGCCGATCTTCTTCATGATGATCGGCACGACGCCCATCATCGCGGATTCGAGGAAGACCTGGAAGCCGTTGAGCGTGCCGTAGGTGGCGTTGCCGATTTCGGCGGTCGGGAACAGGCCGGCGTAGTAGACCGGGAACATCTGCTGATCGAACACGACGTAGAAGGTGTTGGTGAACAGCATGAAGACGATGAGTACCCACAGGGTCGGCATGCCGAGCACGCCCACCATCTCCTTGAACGTCGGGCCGGACTTCTCGGCCTTCGGATCGGCGGCCTTCTTGAGCTCGTCCTTCTGCTCCGCCGGAATCCAGAACGCGTAGATGCCGAGCATGATCAGGCCGCACGCGGAACCGACCCAGAAGTTGATCATCGGGTTGATGTTGAACATGAAGCCGGCGCACAGGGCGACGATTGCATAGCCGAAGGAGCCCCAGGCGCGCGACTGGCCGTATTCGAAGTTGAACTTGCGGCTGTAGCGTTCGGTGACGGCCTCGAGCAGCGAGCAGGCGGCCATGAAGCCGGCCGACAGCACGATGGATCCGATGAGCGCGCCGGCCCAGCGGATGGAGCCGCCGGCCGCGATCATCGGGTGGTAGACGAACTGGACGAACGGTCCGACGAGCGCGGCGATGACGGAGGTGACGATCACGAGGTTGCGCTTGATGCCGAGCTGGTCCTGGATCGCGCCGTACGCGAACATGATGACCATGGTCGCAGCGGAGTTGATGGAGTAGATGGTGCCGATCTCGGCGTCGCTCAGCTGGAGCGATTCCAGCCAGATGCGGAAGAAGGACCACCACACGCCCCATGAGCAGAAGAACATGAAGATGCCGAAGGAGCTTTGCAGGTAGGAAGGATTCTTCCATGCTGCGGTCTTGCCTGCTGCCATTGCATTCCCTTTTCTCTCGCGGCCGCTGCCATGCGGCCGTCTTGTTGTTTGTGATGTTGTGCTGTGTTTGGTTATGGGGATTTCCTTCCGGGCTGCCGTGCCCTTGTATGAAATCGTGATTTGAGTATAAAATGTCAAACGATTTACGTCAAACGATTGACGATGCTTCGGCGTGTCGTGTCAATCGTTTGACGTTTGTGTAACGCTAACAATGGTTTCGAACACTGGAATTGTGATTGTGCCGGTGCCAGTGAAGCCAGTTTGCCGTGCTGCGCGGGGCGGTTCGTTCGACGGATCGGATTCGGTGGGCGGTCCGTCGTGGAATGCGGATGCGGATTAGCCGAGCGGGTGAACCCGATCGGCGCGCACGGACTCCTTCTCAATCAGCGTGCAGTGGATCTTCGCCGGAATCGGCGCATCCAGCGGCGGAATCGCAGCCGTCGTTTCAGGCTGCGCGAACCCGCTCAGATCACGTCCCGGCTCGATCAGCGACACCAGCTTCAGCGCGGCCCAGTATCCCATCTCGTAATGCGGCAGCGCCACCGTCGTCAGCTGCGGCGAGAGCGTCTCCGCCATCACGCGGTGGTTGTCCACGCCGACCACCGACACGTCGCGCCCGATCTCGAGTCCGCGCCGGGCCGCGCACTCGTACACGTACCACGCCCGGGCATCGTTGAAACAGAACACGCCGTCCGGTCGCGCCCGGTCGAACAGGTCGCTCACCGCACGCAGCGCAGGACCGTTGTTGAGCACGTTCGCAGCCAGCGACCCGTCGAACTCGCGTCCGGCATCCTCCAAGGCCTTCCGGTATCCGGTCAACCGTCGATCCTGCGCCAGCAGCGGCTCCGAACAGCCGACGTACGCGATGCGCTCGCAGCCCGCGTCGATCAGCCGTTTCGTCGCATCGTACGCGATGCGGATCTCGTCCGGCTCCACGCTCGGATACTCGCCCTTGTTGTCGGTCGCGTCCACCAGCACGAGCGGATAGTCGGTGAGCGTGTCCGGCACGTCGATGTGCCGGTTCGACATCTTCGCGTACATGAACCCGTCCACGCCGTAGCGTTTGAGCGTGGCGATCTCGTCGTTCTCGTTCGACGCGCCGTCCGTGTTCACCGTGAGCAGCATGTAGCCGAGCTGGCTGGCCGCGTCCTGCGCGCCGAGGATGATGCCGCCCGCGTATGGCGTGGTGGCGACCTCTTCGCTGATGAAGCCGAGAATGCGCGTCTTGCCGGTGCGCAGCGAACGCGCGAGCGGGTTCGAGCGGTAGCCAAGCCGCGTGGCCGTGGCGCGCACCTTCGCCGCGATCTCGGACTTCACGCGGCCCTGATCGCGGTTGTTGAGCACCAGCGACACCGTGGACACCGACACGCCCGTTTCGAGGGCAATCTCCTTCATCGTCGTCATACCGTCAAACGATACACGTAATGGGTGAAGGACGTGGCGTTTCCCCGGGTGTGTCCGGTCTCATGGTGATTCGATGTGCGGAATCCGACCGGGTGAGGCGGCTAAGGGGAGTCCCCTGCGATAATCGTCGTGAATACGGATTGGCGACGAGGGGAGAAACCGTGGCTGAGCATCACAGGCCTGACGCGATCGAAATACGCGGGGCGCGGGTGCATAACCTGAAGAGCGTCGACGTTGATGTGCCGCTCAATGAGATGGTGGGCATCGCCGGGGTGTCCGGCTCGGGCAAATCCTCGCTGGCGCTGGGCGTGCTGTATGCGGAAGGGTCGCGGCGTTACCTTGAGGCGCTGTCGACCTACACGCGGCGGCGACTGACGCAGGCTTCCCGCGCCCAGGTGGACGAGGTGCGCTACGTGCCGGCTGCGTTGGCGTTGCATCAGCGGCCCAGCGTGCCGGGAATTCGTTCGACGTTCGGCACGATGAGCGAGCTGCTCAACAGTCTGCGTCTCCTGTTTTCCCGCTGCGGCACCCACGTATGCCCGCACTGTGGTGCGCGCAATAAGCCGACGCTTGACGTGGCGGCAGGATTGCCGATCGTCTGCTTGGGATGCGGCAAACGGTTCTACGCGCCCGGTGCCGAGGACCTTGCCTTCAACTCGGGCGGAGCATGCCCGACCTGCTCTGGCACCGGCGTCGTGCGCGAGGTGAACCGCGCCGCACTCGTGCCCGACGAGTCGAAATCCATTGATGATGGCGCGGTGCTGCCGTGGGGCTCGCTCATGTGGGATCTTATGAAACAGGTGTGTGGCGCGATGGGCGTGCGCACCGACGTGCCGTTTTGGGAACTGACGCCCGAAGAGCGCGACATCGTCTTCAACGGACCGGCCGTCAAAAAGCACATCCTGTACCGATCCAAGAAGTCGGATGACTTCGCCGAGCTGGATTTTACGTACTATAACGCCGTGTACACCGTCGAGAACGCGCTCGCCAAAGCCAAGGACGAGAAGGGGCTGAAGCGGGTGGCTCGCTTCCTCGCGGAACGTCCCTGCCGCGACTGCGGCGGTACGAGACTGAGTGCCGCCGCGCGTGCGCCGCAGGTGTGCGGACTGAACCTGGCTCAGGTGACCGGCATGGCATTGGATGACATCGTGACATGGGTGCGGGGCGTGCCGGACGCAGTGCCGCCGGACATGCGCCCGATGGCGGCGAACATCTGCGAATCGTTCCTCGACGTGGCGAAACGGCTGCTGGAACTCGGTCTCGGATACCTGTCGCTCGATCGCGCCGGTTCGACCTTGTCGACCGGGGAACGCCAACGCGTGCAATTGGCGCGGGCGGTGCGCAACCGCACCACGGGCGTGCTGTATGTGCTCGACGAGCCGTCCATCGGCCTGCACCCGTCGAACGTTGACGGCCTGCTTGGCGTGATGCATGACCTCATCGCCGACGGCAACTCCGTGGTGGTGGTCGACCATGACGTGCGCGTGCTCGCCGCGGCCGACCATCTCATCGAAATGGGGCCGGTCGCCGGAACGAACGGCGGCCATGTGATCGCGCAAGGGTCGGTGGCTGCCGTCGAACGAAACCCGATCAGCCGCATCGCTCCGTTCCTGAACGAGCACGGCCAGACGCGGGTGCGTGCATCCGTCGCGCCGGAACGGGTGTTCGATCTCGGTCGCATCCACATGGAGACCGGTCAGATGCACACCGTCAAACCGTTGAGCGTGGACATTCCGCGCGGCCGGCTGATCGCGGTGACCGGTGTCTCCGGTTCCGGCAAGACCACGCTCGTGCTGGAGACGCTGATCCCGGCCCTGCGGGCCAATGCCGAAAGGGCCGCGTTACCCGAACAAGTGCGGTCCGTCTGCGCGGACGGCATCGCCAAGGTCAACCTGATCGACGCCACGCCGATCGGTGCGAATGTGCGGTCGACGGTCGCCACTTACTGCGGCGTGCACGACGAGTTGCGCCGCGCCTTTGCCCGCACCGATGAGGCCAAGTCGGCCGGATACAAGACCGGCGACTTCTCCTACAACACGGGGCGCCTGCGTTGCCCGACCTGTGACGGCACCGGTTCGATCTCCCTCGATGTGCAGTTCCTGCCCGACGTGACCATCGCATGCCCCGATTGCCGTGGCGGACGATACGCACCGGCGGCAAGCGACATCCATTGGGGCGTCGACAGGCCGATGACCCTGCCGCAGATGATGGCCATGAGCGTGGACGAGGCGCTTGCCGTGACGAAACCCCTGCGCAAGGCGCATGCCTCGCTGACCACGCTGCATGACCTTGGACTCGGGTATCTCACGCTGGGGGAGCCGACGCCATCCCTCTCCGGTGGAGAGGCGCAACGTCTGAAACTGGCCAGCGAGATGGGGCGGACTCAGTCGGATGCCGTGTTCGTGTTCGATGAGCCGACCATCGGCCTGCATCCGTTCGACGTGCGCGTGCTGTTGTCCGTCTTCGACAGTCTGGTCGCCGCGGGGGCGACTGTGGTGGTCATCGAGCATGACCTCGACATGATCGCCAATGCCGACTGGATCATCGATATGGGGCCGGGCGGCGGCGAGGCTGGGGGCCGCATCGTCGCCGTGGGTACCCCACTACAGATCCAATCGAATTCCGACAGCATCACCGGCCGATATCTTTCCGTCCATGATTGATAACCGTTCGCGGCCCAAGGACTTGCATGCGTGTGCCCGCCTCGAGATGCATTCCGGCTGGCGGCCCTGGCGCATCCACTGCTTCATGTGCGCTCTGGTCGACCAGGCGAACCCGTGCTATGGGGTACCAGTCGGCTCGTTCTATCACCTCCTCCGCGTGATCTGCCGGCAAGGTGACGAAATCGCGCACTTCGGAATCGGGGAATGCGCCGTCGTCATACGGCGGCATCGTGTATCGCGGCACAATACCGACTCGGTCCTCGCCGCGTACCGCGCGAAGCATGGCATCGGCGTGCGGTACGCTGAGCGGCCATCCGGCATCGTGCAATGCCAGCGCCACGCCAATGGCGTTTGCGCAGATCGGATACGCCGCACCATCCAGTACCAGTGTCCAGCCGAATTCATCATGTATCGGCATCAGCGTGACCCATGAAAATCCCGGCCCGGGCAGCATCTCCCACATGTGCCGGTCATCGCGTTCGTCTTCGATCCATGACAGGAACTCCTCCGGAGAATCTCGGTCGAGCATATCCGCCACCTGTCCGCACGGATTCGCATAAGCCCTATGCCAATCCTCAGGCGAGGCGGTATTCGACGGGACTGGGAACCGTGACGCCATATATGCATCCCCGCATGCCCGGTAATAATCGTTCAGGCTCAGTTCGGTCAAACGTTGCCTGGTGTCCGTCCGTACCGCCGATTGCGATGACGGGCGGACGAACAGCCGATCGAACCGTTTGAGTTCGTTCTCGCGCACGGTGGCTTGGACGTAGGCAAGGCTCTCGGGGAAAATCTCCCAGTACGTCTTGCGTGGCATCACGCCCATGCGCATGTCGAACGGAAGCTGTTCGCTCACCCATGCGTTGTATGTGCCCTGAACGCAACGACGCACGCATTCCTCCACGCCGGCGATCAGCCACGACATCAGCTGCATGGCAAATGCGGCATTGACGCCTTGCGGCGCCTCGCGCACGAACCTCACCGAGAACCGGTCGTTCACCGTCAGCAGCCGTGTATCGTCCCGTTCCTCGTATGTCAACCGGTACCACTGCATCTTGTCGGGGTAGCATTCCCGCCAATGCGCGTCAAACTGCTCGTACGAATCGAACAGGCCGTCCGCATGCAGCTGTGCATAGGTGCCGAACGCCTCGATGGAACCGCGTTCGGCCGTGACCCACAAAGCGCGGATTCCGTCTGTTGGCACGATGTTGTGCAGCAGCGCTATCAGTGTTTGAGCGCGCAGATCGATTGGAAGGATCAGATCAGGCGAATTCGAATTCCGTATGCGCATCAGGCCGTCCACTTCGGGCGCGTACAACGTTGCGGTTGCCATGGTCGCTCCTTTCTCGAAAGACACTGCGTCGTGTGTGATATCACTATTGATATCACAATGGTCGTACAAATGTTCGATTGTGGCGGTCGGCGTGTCGGTGCGGTTTCCGGCCGTTGCCGTCATGCGATATGGTGAGCGTAGCGGTGGTTCAGGGAGGTGCGCGATGGCTGACGAAAGTGATCGATACGTCTATCGTATTCATTGGTCGAACGAGGACGACGGATTCGTCGCGACGGTTGCCGAACTGCCGGATCTGCGGTTCATCGCGCAATCTTCGCTGGATGCGCTCGCCGGATTGCGGGTGTTGGCCTCCGAACGGGTGGCGGCGATGCGATCCAAGGGGCAGAACGTGCCGGAGCCGTTCGAAGACCGCCATTATTCCGGTCATATCATGGTGCGTGTGCCGCCGGAAGTCCATCGCAGGCTCACCATCGAGGCCGCCGAACAAGGCGTCTCGCTCAACCGTCTGGTGCAGTCCCGTCTGACGCAATCGACGAAAGCCTAGCCGACTGCATGGTAGAACAATGGTCGTGACCCCGTCCGGACGGCGAGTACAGTAGCCAATCGTGGTGCAGATTCATACGATCAGACGTGCGAGCGCGGACGCGAAATACCGTCAGATGACGACCCAGCCGATCCGCCCGCTCATCTTGAGACTGTGTATTCCGGCTGTGATCTCGAATCTGGTCACCACCGCGTATAACCTTACCGATACGTTCTTCATTGGCCAGCTCGGCACCGCGCAATCTGGCGCGATCGGCATCGCATTCTCCGTCATGACCGTGCTGCAGGCCATCGGATTCTTCTTTGGCAACGGCGCGGGCAACTCCATGAGCCGCGAGCTGGGCAAACAAAACAACGAACGTGCCGCCAAACTGCTCGCCATCGGCTTCACCGGTGCGGTCCTATGCGGTCTGACCGTCGCGGTCCTCGGCCTGCTGACCTTGCGGTCGCTGGTCGTCGCGCTCGGCTCGACCGCCACCATCGCGCCGTACGCCGTGCAATATCTCACGCCGATCCTCGCTGCCGCGCCTTGCGTGTGCGGGTCGTTCGCGCTCAACGGCCTGCTGCGGTATCAAGGGCAGTCCGCGTTCGGCATGACCGGCCTCGTCTCGGGCGCATTGCTCAACTTCCTGCTCGCGCCGCTGTTCATCTTCGTGCTTGATCTCGGCATTTTCGGTGCCGGGCTTGCGACCGGCATCTGCCAGACATTGAGCTTCGTGATCCTGACCACATTGAGCCGCAAATTCGGCGTGATGAAGCTGTCGCTGCGCAACTGCAAGCCCGATGTGCTGCTCGTGCGCGAGATCATCGGCGGGGGCCTGCCGTCACTGGTTCGCCAGGGCGCCGGATCGATCGCGACCACCTGCGTGAACATCGCGGCCAACCCGTTCGGCGATGCGACCATCGCCGGCATGGCCATCGTCATGCGCATCATGCTCGGCGCGAACTCGGTGATCGTCGGCTTGGGCCAAGGCTTTCAGCCGGTGTGCGGATACAACTACGGCGCCGGAAAATACGATCGCGTCAAACAGGCGTATTGGTTCTGCGTCACGCTGTCGACCGCGGTGCTCGCCGTGCTCGGCGCGCTGATCTGGGCGTTCGCACCGCAGCTGGTCGAGATCTTCCGCTCCGACCCGGCCGTGGTCGAGGTGGGCGTGTCCGCGCTGCATTTCCAATGCATCACGGTGGCGCTCAACGGCGTCAACATGATGGGCAACATGTCCACGCAGACAATGGGCAAGACCGGTATCGCCTCGTTCCTCGCCGTATGCCGCATGGGTCTGTTTCTCGCTCCGGCCGTGCTCATCCTGCCGCACTTCCTCGGCGTGCTCGGCGTGGAGGTGGCGCAGTCCGTATCCGATACGCTCTCGTTCGCGGTGACCATACCGTTCCAGCGCAGGATTCTGCGCGGATTGTCGCGATGATGCGCGCGCGTCGTGGCGTGTTGTCCATTGCGATGACTGGCTCGGCGTATGAAGGCCGTGGTTACGCGCTGGGATGACGCGACGTTGGGATATGTCGAAACGAGATATACTGTCACGCATGAGCGTGATCGAAACGATGATTTTGGGCTTCCTGTCGGAACGTTCCATGTGCGGCTATGAGCTGCGCAAGAAAATGGAACAACTGCAGGGGTCGAGCCGTAAGTTCAGCGACGGTGCGATTTACCCGGCGACCACCCGACTCGTCGACGCCGGACTGATCGCGGAAGAGTCCGAGATGCGCGACGGTCGTCAGCGTCGCCTGTTCACGCTGCTCGACGCCGGCCGTGCCAAGCTGATCGCCGAACTGAAGAACGCGAGCGGATTCGATGTCAGTGATTTCACCCGCTGGATGGTCGTACTCACGTTCCTGTCCGTCATCCCCGACAAAGCCGACCGTGACGCCGTCCTGCGACGCCGGTACGACCTGCTCAGCCGCGGCGATGTCCACTTCTTCTACTGCGATGCTGGCAATCCGCTCTCATTCGACCAGATCACGGACCCGTACCGTCGAGGCATCATCGCCGTACACGACGCGCAGATCGCGGCCGAACTTGACTGGCTGCGCTCGATGCTTGGCATCGACGCGTGAGTTGTCGCGCGTATAGGCGAGGGGTGTCGGTTCGATGTAATGTGAACCGACACCCCTCGCTGTCTGACATTTCCTCGACTGCCGGCTTACAGCGCCCGCAGTCCCGCGAACAGCCTCGTGAACCCCTCGCGCATCCGCGCCCTCGGGCATGCGACGTTGATGCGGATGAACGAGGCGCCGTTGCCGCCGAACTGCGCGCCGGAGGAGAACATCACCTTGTGCTCGCGCTTGAGCCAATCGCACAGTTCGGTCGTGGTCGTAAACCGTGATCCATCTCCGACGAACGCCGAACAGTCCAGCCACAGCAGATACGTGGCCGGGCCGCTCACCAGCATGACATGACGGTCAGCCGCGACTGAACCGTTGTAGTCGTCGATCAGCTGCTCCACCTCACGCTTGTTGCCGGCCAGATAGCTGCGCAGCGCATCCAGCCACGCGCCTCCATGCCCGAACGCGGCAATCGCCGCATCGATGGCGAATGCGTTCGGCTCGGCCACCTCATCGGTGTTGAGCCCGCGCCACACCTTGTGCCGCAGTGTCGGATCGGGCACCATCACGGCCGCCGTATGCAGTCCGGCGATGTTGAACGCCTTCGTCGGCGCCATGCACGTCACCGAAATCGCCGCACACCGCTCGTCCACGGATGCGAACGGCACGTACGAGACGCCTGGATCGGTCAGATCGCAGTGGATCTCGTCGCTGATCACCGTGACGTGATGCTTCCAACACAGCTCGCCGATCCGCGTGAGCGTGGCGCGATCCCAGACCATGCCGGTCGGATTGTGCGGGTTGCACAGGATCATCAGCGAGGTCTGCGGATCCGCGAGCTTCGCCTCCAGATCGGTCCAATCGATCGCGTACCGTCCGGCGGCCGCATCGTAGACAAGCGACGACTGGAGCGCGTTGCGGCCGTTGTTGAGAATCGAATTGAAGAAGATGTTGTACACGGGCGTCATGATGACCACGTTCTCGGCCGGCGTCGTCAGCTTGCGCACCATGCTTGAGATCGCCGGAATCACGCCCGTCGTGAAGATCAGCGACTGCGGGTCGATCGTCAGACCATGCCGCGAACCCCACCAGTCGACGTATGCGCGGCCCCACTCGTCCGGCACGATCGAATAGCCGAACACGCCGTGCGCGACGCGCCGCTCCAGTGCGTCACGCACGGCAGGAGCGGTCGGAAAGTCCATATCCGCCACCCACATCGGCAGCGCGCCGTCGGCCTCCTCCCACTTGAGCGACCACGTGCCGGCGCGGTCCACCGGTGTGTCGAAATCGAATGTATCGTCGTTCTTGCAGTCGGCTGTCTGTCCGTTTGCGCGGCCGATCATATTGTTCATATCGCCGCTCATGCCGCATGCTTCCCGGTCAGAATCGTCGTCTTCGACGGATCGATGCGATCCGCCTCCAACGTCAGTGTGCCGATCGCATCCGCGCGAATCACGCCGCCGGTCGGATTGACGATGCTGTCGATCGTGCCATGCGCGTCCACGTCCACCGTCGAATACTCGAACGCGCGCGTCGTATTGACCAGACGGCAGTCCTTCATGACAAGGTTGTCGATATAGCACAGTCCTTGCAGGCTTTCGATCGTGCAGTTGACGAACGTGAGGTTGCGCGAGTTCCAGCCAAGATATTCGCCGGAGATGTACGAGTTCTCGACAGTCACGTTTTCCGTGTTCCAGAACGCGTCCTTGGAAATGAGCCGCGAATCGCGCACCGTGATGTCGCGCGCGCCGTCGAACGGATAGTTGCCGACCAGACGGAACCGTTCTGCGGTCACATGCTCGCAGTTCATGCCGAAATAATCGCCGCGGGCGACAACGTTGTCCAATGTCACGTTCGTGCAGTTCCAGAACGTCTCCTCGGCGTTCGTCAGATCGACATTGCGCAACGTGACGTCGCTCGCCCGGCGGAAGTTCTTCGGCGCCTCGATCGTCGAATCCTCCACCAGCATGCGGCTCGTGTACCACACGCCGGCGCGGCCCATCTCGAACCACGTCGAATTGCGCACGGTGACGTCGTTCGCATACCATAACGGGTACTTCCACTGGAACGAGCAGTTGTCCAGCGTGATGTTGCGCGCGTGCTTGAGCGGCGACTCGCCGTCCGCGAAGATCGTGTCGATATAGGTCATGTCGTGCGCGAAGAACTCCGCGCGTTCGCCGGTCAGCCGCGCCTGACGGATGATGCCGGACTGGTTCGTTGCAGGTTCGTTCATGAACGTCCTCTTTGCCTCTCGTCGTCTCGTATCGGCCGTCGTCGCCGGCGACCGCCGCTACCCGATTGTGGTAACTTCAAGTGCTCGAAGTCAACGTTCACTCGGATAGCGAACACGCCGGCGTGTGCGGGCGACGAGCCTACCGCCGCCAGGTGCGGCGACGGTAGTTGACGATGCGCTTGCCGCCGACGCCCGCCTTGCCGCCCGGACCCCACGGTCCGCGCGCCTCGGCCTTGAGCTGCGTGAGGTGATGCTTCATCGCAAGCAGCATGATGTGCGTGTCCTCGAGGCCCAGATGTCGTTCGGCGTCGTCCTCGTGCAGCGCGCCCTGGCGCTTCGCATACGCGTCCAGCGTGTTGTCTCCGTCCGGATGGCCCTCGCACGGAATCGAACCCTCGTCCCACAGGCGGCTCATCGGCAGCGTGTCGATGATCGTCACATGCCCGTTGCGGTAGGCCTCCGCGTAGCCGGCCACGTTGAGCATGAAGAAGCTGTGCTCGAACGTGGCCATATGCGCCACGAACGGCTGCGACGTGAGCCGGTGCAGCAGATCGGCCTGCGCGGCCGGGTCCTCGTCGAACAGCGGGAATTCGGCGCCGGTGCGCTGGCTGATGTCGATGCCGGTCAGCTGGATGATGAACGCGTTGCCGTGACGCGCCGCCTCGGGGGTCACGCCGAACGAGAAGCGATGCTGGTCGTACGCGTCGCCGGACTCGTAATAGTCCTTGTCGTAGCGGTAGTCGTCGGGCAGCGAGGTCGGGCGCGGCGACTTCATGTTCATATATTCGAAGCCAACGTCGATGATGTACGCGCGGTACGGTTCGGTGCCGTTCGTCTCCAGATCGATGCCCATCACGTTGTCCACGTCGCGGCCGGGCAGATACACCTCGCGCCAGTAGTCCTTCGGCGCGGCGGCCTGACGGGCGGCCACATGCTCGGCAGCCGCATGACGTGACTTCTCGTAACGCATCTCCGGCACGGCGGTCTCGTTCGTGCGCACCTGTTCGACGCTCGGCACGGCCGGATTGTCATCGTTGATGATCTGCGGCCCTTCGACCAGATCGTCCGCACTGTTCGCGTCCGAACTCGAATCGGCCGGAGCGGACTCGTCGGGGCCGGCCTCGACGGAACCGTACTGCTTCTCGTCCGCCGCGAACAGGGCCATCTGGCGTTCGTGCTTGGCCGCTTCACGCTTCTCGCGGTCGGCCTTGCGCTGTTCGGCGCGCGCGTTGACGATCTCGGCGGTGCGATCCTGCACGTCGGCCAGATCATCGTCGGTGAGCAGGCCTCCCTCGACCGCGTGCAATACCGGCACGGTGACGCGTTGACGGTCCTCGTCACTGACCGTCCACAGTCCTTCCGCGACGCCGCGATCGCGCAGCAGATCGATCTGATCGGTCAGACGGCGATCCGCGTACGCGAGCGCGCGCGGCAGCTCGTACGTCTTGATATGACGGTCGAAGTCGCGCATGAACACCATGCTCATCTTCGCGATGATCGCCTCGAGCCGGTCGCGGATCGCGAGATCGGCCTTGAGCAGGTCGTGCACGTTGCTCGCCGCGCCCGGCTCGAGATCGACCGGCTGAGCGACGCCGATGCCGTGCTCGAGATCGAGCGAACGCACCCAATCCCAGTCGATGTCGTGGTCGTCGGCGTCCTTCAACATGATGTACGCCCACTGGTCGATCGTGTCCTTGGCCTTGGTGAGCCACGTGCGGTCGACGGGCGCGGCGGCTGGCGTGTCGATCGCGGCGGTGGTTCCGGTGCCGGCGTCGGTGGCGTGCTGATCGTTGTCCTGATTGCTGTTATCTGCTTGTTCGCTACTCATACTGTCATTCATATCGTTCATATCACTCATAGTCATCATCATGGAAATATTGTTCCCCACGACTCTTATGGTAACGCTCACAGTCGATGGACTTGCGCTTGGACAGGTGATTCATTGAGTTGCTATTCTCCAGAGCTTCATCAGACATCAGCTTTTTGCTTGGTGATATGTGGACTGGGCGATGTGGTTGCCGTCGGAGACTGATTCATTTGATCGGTAATTGGAAGATGCCGGGAAGGGGAAACCGGCGACGTTTATCTCTGCTAGATGATGTGTCGCCGGTAACAGAGGATTCGAGTACTCCATTCGCCTGTCCTGGTCGTGATTGAATCACTGAAGCAGGTCGGCGATGATGAGTTCGCCTTTCTCTTTGGACACGTGTTGTCGCCGATATAGTTCCAAGCAGTCGCACAACTCATCGGCGTCATGCCAGTAGTCGCGTAGGAAGGCCTCATTTTTGATACGTGTCAGTTCCAGTTCCTTCTTACAGAATTCGCTGGGTTTCAGTTTGCTTTTGAATCGGTTGGTGTACCGGTCGAGCTGTTGTTCTTTGATGATGGCAAGCATTTCAATTTCAGGAGTCGTATAACAGCTGAAGACGGGAATAGTCTCGTTGTATGGGTATCCGAGCTTGAATCGTTCCTTACGAGAATCGAGGATACGGACAATGGCGACTTGCTTATCGTAGTCATAGCCCAGAAACGTGTCCTGAATCGTCTTCGCAGATCTGCAAATGACCGTAGGCCGTTCAGTGATGGTGTCCTTGATGACGGATGATTCGTCAACAATCAGTTTGCCGGCGGCTAGAAGGGTTTCAATGATGACGCGCTCGCATGACCCTTCGCAGACGAAGAGCACGCGAGCGCTTTGCAACATGAATTTGGACTGTTCATCGAGCATCAGCGGCTCCCGTCACCGACTTAATGTAGTTGCGCATTGCTGCTACATCTTCGGCCTTGGGTGCCGTACCCTTTACCAGATTGGAAAAGAAGATCTCGCTCTTCTTTGGTTCCACTCTCGTGACTCTGTCGGAATACTTGATGAGTTGGATGCGACGCTTCTCGTCGCGAACAGCGAAGTAGACGCCGTCCTTGCGTTCCAGATGATCAAGTAATTCTGGGTAATGCGTGGTAAACACCAATGTAGCGCCGCGAGGGTTGGTGATGGGAGATGCGAACAGATCCATGATGGTCTCCACCAGTTTCTTGTTCAGGCTGTTTTCGATCTCGTCTATCAGGAAATATCCTCCCTCCTTCAGAACCTCAACGGCGGCGTTGACGATACGACTTCCACGTATGGTGCCGGCGGACAGCATCTGTGCTGCATCGATCTGTCCCATGATACGTTCATGGTCATCGTCGACGAACTTGAGATGAACCTTACCATCTTCGTCCACGTCCAATCGTTCCACGCTCCGATCAAAGGTGCGAACGATGTCGGACGGCACGGTCGGGGTGTAGAAAGGTACGCGGAAAAAGTCGATGTAGTTCATCACCGGCGTGGAATGACCATTTTCTCCCTTGAGTCCGGAGGTAATGGAAGTGTTGGCCGGTATGTATTTTTTGGCTTCGGCGGCGAGTTCATGACTGCCTCCTATGCCACGGGTCAAGGTCTCCTCGCATCGCCCCTTGAACAGTTCGAAATCGGTCAGTTCTTTCTTGAGGACTGGCCTATTGATGTGTTTCCACATGCGTTCCTCGACGAAGTTCAGCGTATTGCCAGATTCGTAAGGTGCGCCATCACCTTGACCGGTTTTGGCTTTGGTCCTGCTGATGGTGGACTCCAGTAGGAACCACGCATCGTCGTTCGTGAAGATGATGCGTGTCTGGATGGTGCCGGAAATCAGCGCGGCGAGTGGGCCGTATACCAAGTGGTCGGCATCCAAGGGGTTGCCTCGTACGATGTCCAATGCGAAGTTCAGAGCGCGGAGTGTCGTGGTTTTGCCGGACGCGTTGAGTCCGGCTATGCCTATGACGGTCTGTGAGCTGATTCCAGCTCCGATTCCGGTGAACCGATGAACGGTCACGGATTGCGCTGATACTCGGTCGGATGCATATAAATCCATGGAGACGGAGTGATCTCGATAGAGGTCAAGTCCATCGATGGCAAATTTCAGCAGATGCATGGCTTCCCTCCCGTCTTGTAGGCTATAAACATAAAATCTGTTTATAGCCTACAAGACGGGAGGGACAGCGACACGGTTGTGCGCCTATTCGATGACGGCCTGGCCGTTCATGAGGAGGGGGAGGAGCCGGTCGCGCAGCGCGGCGAGGCGGGCGGATTCTTTTAAGCAGACTGAAATTTGCGCGGCCCCGCTCTTGCATAGTGATGCATACGCGTCGATTAACCCATTGTTTTGCGGTAGTGCAATAGGGAACGACAGAGATCCTTCGACATCGAGATGTTTGATTTTTGTGCCGCTGGCATATCCGCTGACATACCGATGATAGTCGACTCGTGACAGCATTTGGTTCAGCAGGTATCGCATGCCTTCTCTGTTTTCGACCAGTCGCACGACGTCCATGGACATTGTGACTTTGTCCTTAAAGATATTCGGCACGAGAAAGGTCTTCGCGATAACATCCGTTGATCCGGTCGAATCTATTGGAGTTTGCTGAGTGACACACATAACGAGGTCATCGGGCGAAAGAAGTTTTGTGTCTTTGACGACTCCTGTGAAGTGTTTAAGCCCGGAATGTTTGTATGTGCCATCCGTGTTAAAAGATGCCAAGTTGATGAGGGACGTGCCCTGATCGGCTAATTCATTTGCCGTATAGGATATTCCTCTATCTATGGAAACTAGCTCATTGGCTGTGATTACTTTCCATCCCTCTGGAATGTCACGGTGGAGGGCTTCGCTGTAGGTCATTGCGCCGCCGGAGAAACGGTAGGGGTTGCCGTGCTCGTCGGGGAAATCGAACTGGGTGAACCAGTAGTCGTACACCGAACGTGCCACTGATTCCAGCTCCGCAATGATCTTCGCATTCGTCTCGATCTTTTCGTCAACGGAGGAAAGCAAGCCCTCTATTCGATCTTGGGTGGCTCGATCCGGCAAAAGGATAGTCATATCCTGGAGAATGTCAGTGTTCAGGGAAGGCATGGTAGAGCCAACGCAACTTGAGAGCATCTGTTTTCTTGCGTAGGACAGCCTAAGAAAATGTGAAATATAGCGAGAGTTGACTGAACTATTGCACCTGACTCTGATGCAATCGGAACCTTGCAGCCAACCGTCTTTCTGCTTATCAATGTAGGCGTGACGATCCACTGATCCCTTCCGGCCAAAAACAATATCTCCTTCGCGAACAAGATGCTCAGAAAGTCTGCGAATCGTTGCTTTTGAAACCATTTTCAATGAGTGAGTATTGACTTCCCCATAGCCGATATCGCCAACGTTAATCATCGGTATGCCTTCGGCGACATATTCGGAGGCAGAGAACTGTGTCCCAAAAGGTCCGGTTTTTAGTTCCGCAATCTCGCCAAGCTTCACCTTACGCAAGATGCACCGCCTTCATCTGCTCCTCGATTTCGCGCTGCAGGCGCTCGCCTTCGGCCCACAGCTCGCGCAGTCTGCCCATCCGCTCGTCCATCTCCGCGTGGAACTGTTCCGGCGTGATGTCCTCGTAGTCGATCTTCACTTCGAAATACTGTCCGGCGCTGAACGAGTACCGCTTCTCCCTGATCGCGTCATACGAGGCGATCACCGAAAAATCATCCTGTTCCCGGCTGCCATTGAACGTTTCGATGATGCGTTCGATCTCCGCATCGGACAGAATGGTCCGCTGGTTCTTGCCGACCTTCTCCTTGGTTCCGAGCTTCGAGGCGTCCATGAGCAGCGCATGGTCGTACTGCTTCGACCGGTCGAGGAAGATGATCGACACGTTCGTGCCGGTGTTCGCGAAGATGTTGCTCGGCATCGACACCACGCCGCGCAGCATGCCGGAATTCACCATGTTCTGGCGAATCTCCAGCTCGATTTTGCTTTTCGCGGTCAGGAACCCGGTCGGCACCACAATCGCCGCCTTGCCGTCCGGCTTCATCGAATCGATGATGTGCTGGAGGAACATCAGGTAGATGGCCATCTTCTCCGGCTGCTTCGCCGGCACCTTCGGCACGCCTGCCCAGAAACGGCTGCCATACTTGTCGGACGCCAGCTGGTCGCGGCTCTGCGAGAAATCGGCCTTGAACGGCGGATTGCTCACCACATAGTCGAACGTCTTGATCGACTTGCCGTCCGGCTCCACATGCCGCGGCGAGACCAGCGTGTCGTCATGCACCACGTTCGCCAATGAACCGACCTGCCCGTTCAGGATCAGGTTCAGCCGCATGAACTCGTTGGCTTTCTGCGAACGGTCCTGCGTGTACGTGGTGCAGTTGCCCTCGCCGATCTGATGCGCCAGCGCCAGCACCAGCGTGCCCGAACCGGCCGCCGGATCGTACACGGTCACGTTCGTGTCTCCTGCGGGAGCGAGAATCCGGGCCATGATGTTCGCGATCGCATGCGGCGTGAAGTATTCGCCGTAGCTGCCGGAATCCTTGTTGTAATCCTTGATGAGATACTCGAACACCTGAGAGAAGAAGTCATAGCCCTGCGAGAACGCGTCGAAGAAGCTGAAATCGACCAACGAGCCGACCAGCGACCTGCAGAAGTCATTGCGCTTGTTCGCCTCGACGATGAACCGGCTCACGCCTTGGAACAGGGTAATCGACTCCGTGCCGGCCTTCACCGAATACACGTCGATGTTGTCCTGCACGATGCCCAGCAGCGCCGTATCGAACGTCTTCGCGAAATCGTCGTCCTGCAGGTTGTACAGCGAGGACACCATCCACTCCGGGCGGATGATTGCTACGGTGCCCAGCTCATACGGCAGCATGGCACGCGCACCCTCGTCAAGGCCGCGATACCGTTCCTCGATGGCGGCGACGTTCTCGCAATCCCTGAACTGGTCGAGCTTGCCCAACTCATAAAGCATGCGGTCGTTGAGATACTTGTACAGGAACGATTCGGTGATGATCTTGTATTCGCTGCTGTCGTTCGCCAAACCGTAATTCGCGCACACGGTCTTCAGCCGGTCGATCATGGCGAGCGTGTCGTTGTAGGTCTCGGTGTTCATGCGAGGCGTGTCTTCCTTTCGTCGGAGTACTCATTGTAGATCCTGTCCACGGTCGTCTTGACCTGCGACGGCGAGAACGTGACGTCGTTGTCCTTGAACGCCTTGATGATCGTCGGGCCGATGCTGTGCTTGAAGATCGCCGGCTGGTCGAGCGCCGCGGCATTCCGTTCGACCGTGGCGTCGATCGAACGCCGCAGGGACGACAGGATGCGGAACAGCGCGGCGTCGCTGGACGCCATCGGCTGATCGTCGCCCATCATCTCCTTGTGGATGCGCATGAACTTCACGTCGCCGCCATATTTGCCGGCGAGCAGGTCGTTCTTCCGGTTCAGCTCGTCCGCCTCGCGTGCGAGCTCCTCGAACTGGCCGATCAGATCGGTCATCTCATCGGTGGTGAGCTCCTGCATGTTGGCTTTGACGAGCTTCTCCCGGAGCTTGTCCAGCAGATTGACGTACGCGGGGTCCTTGGGGTCGTCGTTGCCTTGGAACGAGCCGCAGGCGGTGCGGATCGTCCTCTTCAGCTTGTCGGCCACGGTCAGCTCCTCGGTGCCCTCCTTCTCGAAGCTGAACTCCATATGGTCCAACAGGATGTTGAGCGAGCCTGTGGACAGCTGGCCGAGCTTCAGCGCCTTCTGCTCGTTGATGCGTCCGATGCGCAGATTGACCTCGTTGAGCAGCTTGCCGAACAGGGCGATGTCGAAATGCTCGTCCAGTTCGTCGTAGCCGTACAGGGTGGCCAGATTGCGCAGCTCCTTATACCGTTCGAGCGCCCTGCGAATCCGATACAGCTCGTCTTCGTCCTGGATCGCGCTGATCTCCTTGGCGAACGCGTACTCGTTGTCGGTGCTGTACTGCCACAGCGTGTCCTTGATGTCGGACAAGTCGGCCTTGATCGCCTTCGGATCGTCGAACAGGCTGGCGTACCGTGCGGCATCCTGACCGAACTCGCCGTTCAGTTCGGCCAGATAATCCTGATTGGTCTGGTCGAACTGCTTGGAGATGTCCACGAAATCGACCACGAAACCGTGGTCCATCGACTTGTACGGCCGGTTCACACGGGTGAGCGCCTGCAACAGGTTGTGTGCCTTGAGCGGGCGGCACAGGTACATTTTCTTCAATCGTGGCGCGTCGAATCCGGTGAGCAGCATGTTGAACACCACCAGAATATCGATCTCCCCACGCTTGAACCGTTTCCCCGTTGTCTATTTAGAAGTGCAACGCCCTTGTTTGTCGGCTAATTCTAGCAGTTCGTCGGTGAATGCCTCGGCCGGCGTGCGGTAGCCGAGTACCCGCATGGGACGGTTGTTGATCTCGTCCACGA
>NZ_JAFEJR010000030.1:0-14960 GCF_018555335.1 Bifidobacterium sp. SO1
GACGGTGACGTCTGACCGTCCGTCCGCGGCATGTCGCCTTATAGCAGCCTTACAGCCACCTTACAGCAGCGCGAGCAGCTTCTCGACCTGCTCGTCGGTGGTGGCCCAGGCCGTGCAGATGCGCATCACCGTGTGCGACTCGTCGGCCTGCTCCATGAAGCCGAGACGCACGCCGGTCTCCAGTCGGGCGCGGGTCGGCTCGTCCAAGGTGATGAAGATCTGGTTCGTCGGTGCGTCGAACGTGAGTGTATACCCCTTGTCGCGCAGTGCGGCACGGATGCGGTCGGCCGCCTCGTTCGCGCGGCGGGCGATGCGGCGGTACAGGTCATCGGTGAACAGCGTGTCGAACTGGAGTCCAAGCAGCCAGCCCTTTGCCAGCAACGCGCCATGCTGCTTGATCAGCGTGAGGAAATGCTTCGGCGTGTCGCTGAATGGGCCGTGATGGGTGAACACGACCGCCTCACCGAACAGTGCGCCCACCTTGGTGCCGCCGATGTAGAACACGTCGGCGATGCGGGCGAGATCCTCGAGCGTTACGTCGTTTCCGGTGGCGGTCAGCGCGTAGCCGAGCCGCGCACCGTCCACGAACAGCGGCATGTCGTACCGGTGCGCGACCTCGGCGATGCGTTCGAGCTCGGCCTTGGTGTACAGCGTGCCGTATTCGGTGGCCTGCGAGATGTAGACGGAGCCGGGGAAGACCATGTGCTCGTAGTTGCTGTCCGCATAGAACGTGGCGCAGTACCGGTCGAGTTCATCGGCGTCGATCTTGCCGTTGTGGTGGGGGAGCGCGAGCACCTTGTGCCCGGTCGCCTCGATCGCGCCGGCCTCGTGGACGTTCACGTGGCCGCTGGAGGCCGCGACGACGCCCGCGTACTGCGGGGTGATCGAATCGATGACGGTCTGGTTGGTCTGGGTGCCTCCGACGAGGAACCACACATCGGCGTCGGGTGCGGCGCAGGCCTCGCGAATCTTGCGCTTGGCGGATTCGCACAGTTGATCGGTGCCGTAGCCGGGGTACTGCGTGGCGTTGATGGCCGTGAGACGGTCGAGGATTTCGGGCGTCGCCCCGCAGGAATAGTCGTTTTCGAAGGACAGCATATCGGCTCCTTGTAGTGCGGGTCGTATGCGTGCGGTCCGCACGGTCGGGTACGTGATGACGAACTCGAGTCTACCGCCGGTGCATGGCGGTTTCGTGATGGAGCATGGCCTTGGGCGGATGTGTCGTTTCCTGTTGCTGCCGAAACGCAAAAACCCGGAACCTTGGTTCCGGGTTTTGGTGGGGTGGATAACGCGGCTCGAACGCGCGACCTTCTGAACCACAATCAGATGCTCTACCAACTGAGCTATATCCACCATGTGGCTGTCTCCAGCGGACTGGATTCAGACAACAGATGGATACTATACACGGATTTCCAACGTACGCCAATTCGGCGTGTCGCGGCGTGATGGTGTCACTTGATTGTTCGTTTTCGTTTATGAAATCCACTGTTCGTGTTCGATGTTGTGATATTTGCAGAAGCGCTGCAAACACTTGGAAACATTGGCTTCTCTATCTCAGAGAACCGTGTGTCGTGTGCATGGATGGGGGTATACTGACACATGAAGGCCGGAGTTGCGAGCCAGCCGGGAATCCTGCAGGTTGCAACGAAGCGCCGCGGTTGTGAGAACCATGCGCAACGCCTTCAGGGCAGAACATAAAGAAAGCGGCAAGGAAGTACGGCGAGAGCCGGGCCGCAGAACCCCATTGTCAGTTTGAGAACATTGCAGTCCAACAACGATGGTTCCGCGCAAGGCGGCGCGGAGAGACATAACCGAACACCTCCTTTCGGCGGCGGCCCGTACGGATCATCCGTACGGGCCGCCGTTTTTCCGGCGTGCTGGGTTAATAGACAAAACGTGGGTCTTATCCGTGCGTGTTGTCGGTGCTCAACCTGCGTCGTGCGCATGCCGCATCCGACTTTCCAAAACGCGCGGCCCCGGGGCAGTCCCGATGATCGGCGCTGCTCCCGGGCATACGGCCGTTTTGAGGCGCATGGCCGGCCGTATGCCCGGGGTGAATGCCCGTTCCGACGGTTGTTCCCGGGCATAATGCCGGTTTGGCATCCGGAAACGGCCGTAAGCCCGGGAGCAGTGTGTTGGTTCCGGGCATACAGCCGGTTTAAGGGCGTGTAACGGCCGTATGCCCGGGGAGGGGTGGCTTGGTTCCCGGGCTTACGGTCGGTTTGGCGCGCATAACCGGCCGTATGCCCGGGAGAGGGTACAGGGGCATGGCCGGAAGGGCAGGGATGACAGGGGCTTGGTTCCCGGGCTTACGGTCGGGAGTGATCCTTTAACCGGCCGTAAGCCCGGGATGGGCGGCCGGGAGAGAGTGAGAGAGGAGTGACCGGAAGGGGTGAGAGAGGATGACCGGAAGGATGTGAGAAAAAAGTGCGGCGGGAGGTGGATCGCGGAAGGTGTGTCGTTTGTCCGGCGGTGGCGTATCATAGTAATTCGTGTGTGCCAACGGCATGCCTTATGTAACAGGTATGCGGGTTGGGATATCCCGTGAATCGAATGGATCGCGCGCAGTAATGCGGACTGTGAAAGAGGATCGGGCCATCGGGCCGGTGGACTGTGGCTATCTTTGACCGATCTTGCGATCAGTGGGCAAAGTGTGGACGCAGTGCGGCGGCTGCACGAAGACAAAGAAACCACTGAATCGGAGAATTCAAGTTGCCTACTATTGAACAGCTCGTCCGCAAGGGACGTTCGCCGAAGCCGAAGAAGTCGAAGACTTTGGCGCTCAAGGGCAGCCCGCTGCGTCGCGGCGTGTGCACCCGTGTCTACACCACCACCCCGAAGAAGCCGAACTCGGCTCTGCGTAAGGTCGCTCGTGTGCGCCTGTCCTCGGGCATCGAAGTCACCGCCTACATCCCGGGCGAGGGCCATAACCTGCAGGAGCACTCCATCGTGCTCGTGCGCGGCGGCCGTGTGAAGGATCTGCCGGGTGTGCGTTACCACATCGTGCGTGGCGCGCTCGATACCCAGGGTGTCAAGGACCGCAAGCAGGGTCGTTCCCTGTACGGAGCAAAGAAGGCGAAGTAAGAGATATGTCACGTAAAGGACCCGCTAAGAAGCACCAGCTGCTGCCCGATCCGATCTACGGTTCGACCGTCGTGGCCCAGCTCATCAACAAGATCCTGCTCGACGGCAAGAAGTCGATCGCCGAGGACATCGTCTACTCCGCGCTCGATATGATCAAGGAGAAGACCGACCAGGAGCCGGTCGCCGTCCTCAAGCGCGCTCTGGACAACATCCGCCCGTCCCTCGAGGTGCGTTCCCGCCGCGTCGGTGGCGCCACCTACCAGGTCCCGGTCGAGGTCAAGCCGAACCGCGCCAACACGCTGTCGCTGCGCTGGCTGACCGACTTCTCCCGCGCCCGCCGCGAGAAGACCATGGCTGAGCGTCTCGCCAACGAGATCCTCGACGCCTCCAACGGCCTCGGTGCTTCTGTCAAGCGCCGCGAGGATACTCATAAGATGGCAGAGGCCAACAAGGCCTTCGCTCACTACCGCTGGTAATTTCCAAGAACGAGAGCTAAGGAATAGCAATGGCACTTGACGTGCTTTCGGATCTGCACATGATCCGCAACATCGGCATCATGGCTCACATCGATGCCGGTAAGACCACCACCACCGAGCGCATCCTTTTCTACACCGGTAAGAACTACAAGATCGGTGAGACCCACGATGGCGCCTCGACGATGGACTTCATGGCTCAGGAGCAGGAGCGCGGCATCACCATCCAGTCCGCCGCCACCACCTGCTTCTGGAACCGCCAGACGCACGACACCAAGGACAAGTACCAGATCAACATCATCGACACCCCGGGCCACGTGGACTTCACGGCCGAGGTGGAGCGCTCCCTGCGCGTTCTCGATGGTGCCGTCGCCGTCTTCGACGGCAAGGAAGGCGTTGAGCCGCAGTCCGAGACCGTGTGGCGTCAGGCCGACAAGTACGGCGTTCCGCGTATCTGCTTCATCAACAAGATGGACAAGCTCGGCGCCGACTTCTACTTCTCCGTGCAGACCATCAAGGACAAGCTCGGCGCCAAGCCGCTCGTCGTCCAGCTGCCGATCGGCGCCGAGAACGACTTCGCCGGCGTCGTCGACCTGATCCGCATGAAGGCCTACGTGTGGAACGACGTGTCCACCGACCAGGGTGCCCACTACGACACCACCGATATCCCGGCCGACCTGCAGGACAAGGCTGAGGAGTACCGCTCCCAGCTGCTTGACGACGTGGCCGAGGCCAGCGACGAACTGACCGAGAAGTACCTCGAGTCCGGCGAGCTGACCGAGGAAGAGATCCGCGCCGGCATCCGCCAGCTCACCATCGAGCGTCGCGCCTACCCGGTGCTGTGCGGTTCCGCGTTCAAGGACAAGGGCGTGCAGCCGATGCTGGACGCCGTCATCGACTACCTGCCGTCCCCGGAGGATGTGCCGTCCATCAAGGGCTTCAAGCCGGGCGACGAATCCGTCGAGATCGACCGCAAGCCGCTGACCTCCGATCCGTTCGCGGCCCTCGTCTTCAAGATCTCCACGCACCCGTTCTACGGCAAGCTCGTGTTCGTGCGCGTCTACTCCGGCGCCGTCAAGCCGGGCGACAACGTGCTCGACTCCACGAAGGGCAAGAAGGAGCGCATCGGCAAGATCTTCCAGATGCACGCCGACAAGGAGAACCCGGTCGACGCCGCCGAAGCCGGCAACATCTACACGTTCGTCGGTCTGAAGAACGTGTCCACCGGTGACACCCTGTGCGCTGAGTCCGCCCCGATCTCCCTCGAGTCCATGACCTTCCCGGACCCGGTCATCCAGGTGGCCGTGGAGCCGAAGACCAAGGCCGATCAGGAGAAGATGGGCATCGCCCTCGCGAAGCTCTCCGACGAGGACCCGACCTTCCAGGTCACCACCGACGAAGAGTCCGGCCAGACCCTGATCGCAGGTATGGGCGAGCTCCAGCTCGACATCATCGTCGACCGTATGCGCCGCGAGTTCAAGGTCGAGTGCAACGTCGGCAAGCCGCAGGTCGCGTACCGCGAGACCATCCGCAAGGCCGTGATGAACGAAGTGTACACCCACAAGAAGCAGACCGGTGGTTCCGGCCAGTTCGCGAAGGTGTTCATGAACTTCGAGCCGCTCGACACCGAGGCCGGCGAGACGTTCGAGTTCGTCAACGAGGTCACCGGCGGCCACATCTCCGCCGAGTTCATCGGACCCATCGAGGCCGGTGTCAAGGAAGCCATGGAATCCGGTGTGCTCGCCGGCTTCCCGGTCGTGGGCGTCAAGGCCACCGTGTACGACGGCCAGATGCACCCGGTCGATTCCTCGGAAATGGCCTTCAAGATCGCCGGTTCCATGGCGTTCAAGGAAGCCGCCCCGAAGGCCAAGCCGGTCATCCTCGAGCCGATCATGGCCGTGGAAGTCCGTACGCCGGAAGAGTACATGGGCGACGTCATCGGCGATCTGAACCAGCGTCGTGGCAACATCCAGTCCATGACCGACGCCACCGGCGTCAAGGTCATCGACGCCAAGGTCCCGCTGTCCGAGATGTTCGGCTACATCGGCGACCTGCGTTCCAAGACCCAGGGCCGCGCCATGTTCACCATGCAGATGGACTCCTACGCCGAGGTCCCGAAGTCGGTCTCGGACGAGATCATCAAGGCCCAGCGCGGCGAGTGACACGCGCTGTGCGCTTTGGCGTGACAGTGTCTCCAGTCAGCGCTAATATCGTGTAGCGCTGACTGGGTTCTGGCTCCAAAGTGGCACATAACCCAGAAACCCAGTAAACTGTAGCGAGGCCCGGGCCACGAGCCTGGGGAATCCTACACGAGACGTCCAGGAGGACAAAAGTAATGGCAAAGGAAAAGTACGAGCGTACTAAGCCGCACGTTAACATTGGTACCATCGGCCACGTCGATCACGGCAAGACGACCCTGACCGCGGCCATCTCCAAGGTCCTGCACGAGGAGTACCCGGACCTCAACCCGGAGTACGACTTCAACCAGATCGACGCCGCTCCGGAAGAGCAGCAGCGTGGTATCACCATCAACATCGCCCACATCGAGTACCAGACCGCGAAGCGTCACTACGCTCACGTGGACTGCCCGGGCCACGCCGACTTCGTGAAGAACATGATCACCGGCGCTGCCCAGATGGATGGCGCTATCCTCGTTGTGGCCGCCACCGACGGCCCGATGGCCCAGACCCGTGAGCACGTGCTGCTCGCCCGTCAGGTCGGCGTCCCGAAGATCCTGGTCGCCCTGAACAAGTGCGATATGGTCGAGGACGAGGAGCTCATCGAGCTCGTTGAGGAAGAGGTCCGTGACCTCCTCGACGAGAACGGCTTCGATCGTGACTGCCCGGTCATCCGCGTGTCCGCCTACGGCGCTCTGCACGATGACGCTCCGGATCACGAGAAGTGGGTTGAGCAGATCAAGAAGCTCATGGACGCTGTCGACGAGTACATCCCGACCCCGGTCCACGACCTCGACAAGCCGTTCCTGATGCCGATCGAGGACGTCTTCACCATCTCCGGCCGTGGTACCGTCGTCACCGGCCGTGTTGAGCGTGGCCAGCTGGCCGTCAACACCCCGGTCGAGATCGTCGGCATCCGTCCGACCCAGACCACCACCGTCACCTCCATCGAGACGTTCCACAAGACCATGGACGCCTGCGAGGCTGGCGACAACACCGGTCTGCTGCTCCGCGGCATCAACCGTACCGATGTTGAGCGTGGCCAGGTTGTGGCCAAGCCGGGCTCCGTCACCCCGCACACCAAGTTTGAGGGCGAAGTCTACGTGCTGACCAAGGACGAGGGCGGCCGTCACTCGCCGTTCTTCTCCAACTACCGTCCGCAGTTCTACTTCCGCACCACCGACGTCACCGGCGTCATCGAGCTGCCGGAAGGCGTCGAGATGGTCCAGCCGGGCGATCACGCGACCTTCACCGTCGAGCTGATCCAGCCGATCGCTATGGAGGAGGGCCTGACCTTCGCTGTGCGTGAGGGTGGCCACACCGTCGGCTCGGGCCGTGTCACCAAGATCCTCGCCTGATTTCCATCAGAGAGCATCGAGACACGCTTGAACTAGCGTTCTAGGAACCCCCTGAACCCCAACAGGTTCAGGGGGTTTCCTTATATTGGGAGCGAGGCGAAAACGCCTGTATAGGCGGTATGGCATAATAGCCAAGGCTAATTTTCAGCTTCACGCACATTCAATCAAACGAATAGGTGAGTAACTGTGGCACAGACTACCAATGACATCAAGAATGGTTCCGTTCTGAACCTCGACGGCCAGCTGTGGACCGTCACCAAGTTCCAGCACGTCAAGCCGGGCAAGGGCCCCGCCTTCGTGCGCACCACCATCAAGAACGTGCTCTCCGGCAAGATCGTCGACAAGACCTTCAACGCGGGCATGAAGATGGAGTTCGAGACCGTCGACAACCGCAACCTGCAGTACTCCTACGAGGACGGCGAGAACTTCGTCTTCATGGACATGACCACCTACGATCAGATCTACATTCCGAAGTCGCTGGTCGGCGACCAGGCCAAGTACCTGCTCGAGGGCACCGACTGCATCGTGTCCTTCCACGACGGCACCCCGCTGTCCGTCGAACTGCCGGCCTCCGTGATCCTGACCATCACCCACACCGAGCCGGGCCTGCAGGGCAACCGCTCCAACGCCGGCACCAAGCCGGCCACCGTCGAGACCGGTGCCGAGATCCAGGTCCCGCTGTTCATCAACGAGGGCGAGAAGGTCAAGGTCGACACCCGCGACGGTTCCTACCTGGGCCGCGAGAACGGCTGATTCGGATCGTCGATCTTCGAGTGACCCGATAAGATCAAAGGAATAGAGAGCTTCATGGCACGTTCCACCGCCCGCAAGAGGGCTCTGAATACGTTGTACGAAGCGGATGAGAAGGGACAGGACATCCTGTCCCTTCTTGCTGAGCGCATCGCCGAGCCGGGCGCGCAGACCCCGCTTCCCGATTACGCCGTCGACATCGTGCGCGGCGTCGCTGAGCATCGTCGCGGCATCGACCGCACGCTCAATGACCATTCCACCGGCTGGAAGGTCTGGCGTATGCCGGTCGTCGACCGCAATATTCTGCGCATTGCCGTCTGGGAGATCCTGTTCAACGACGAGGTTCCCGACAAGGTCGCCATCGACGAGGCACTGGGTCTGGCGAAGACTCTGTGCGACGACGATTCGCCGGCCTTCATCCACGGCCTGCTGAGCGCGATCTGCACCGACAAGGATACGGTGATCGCGAATCTCACCCAGTCCGAGCAGTCCAAGGACGACGACCCGTCGAACGAGATCGTCGCCGACGAAGACGACGCCGATCAGGGCGATCCGTCGGACGGCGAGTCCGAATAAAACAGTGCAACTTGCGGCTTTGCGCGGGTTCCACGAGTCCCCGCCGGCCGCTATCGTGAAAGACAGTTGACCCGAGATATTGAGGGGGTTTTGGTGAACCAGATTGATTCCGAAGCCGTGAGTTTTTCCCCTGATGAAGCCGTTCTTGTTCTTGAGGACGGACAAGTGTATGTGGGGGAGCCTTACGGTGCGCTTGGGACTACCCACGGCGAGCTCGTGTTCGCAACCGGCATGACCGGTTACCAGGAGACGCTGACCGACCCAAGCTACGACCGTCAGATCGTCGTGCAGACGTTCCCGCACATCGGCGACACCGGAATCAACCAGGAGGATCCCGAATCCTCGCGCATCTGGGTTGCCGGCTACGTCGTGCACGATCCCAGCCCGAACGTGAGCAACTGGCGCGCCACCGGTTCGCTGGACGATGATCTCAAGCGCGAAGGCATCGTGGGCCTGAGCGGCATCGACACGCGCAAGCTGGTGCGCCACCTGCGTTCCGCCGGCGTGATGCGCGCCGCGATCTTCTCCGGCGACGCGCTCCTCGATGCGGCGACCGGCAAACCGCGCACCGTCGAATCCATGCTCGACGAGGTCAAGGCCACCCCGCAGATGAAGGGCCTGAGCCTGTACGACGAGGTCAGCACCAAGGAGACCTACACCATCGAGCCGTGCGGCGAGTTCGAAGGCAAGGAGCCGCTGTTCACCGTCGCGGCCGTCGACCTCGGCATCAAGGCCATGACCCCGCACCGCATGGCAGAGCGCGGCTGCCGCGTGCACGTCGTGCCGTCCACCGTCACCTTCGAGGACATCGAGAACCTCAACCCGGACGGCGTGTTCTTCTCCAACGGCCCGGGTGATCCGGAGCAGGCCGACCCGGAGGTCGAGCTGCTGCGCAAGGTGCTTGACGCCGGCTACCCGTTCTTCGGCATCTGCTTCGGCAACCAGTTGCTCGGCCGCGCGCTCGGCTTCGGCACCTACAAGCTCAAGTTCGGCCACCGCGGCATCAACCAGCCGGTCAAGGACCTGACCACCGGCAAGGTGGAGGTCACCGCGCACAACCACGGTTTCGCCGTGGACGCACCGATCGGCGACCCGGTCGACGCCCCGTATGAGCACGGCAAGTACGGCAAGGTGTTCGTCTCGCACATCGACCTCAACGACGACGTGGTCGAGGGCCTGCAGTGCGTGGACATCCCCGCGTTCTCCGTGCAGTACCACCCCGAGGCGGCCGCCGGCCCGCACGACGCCGCATATCTGTTCGACCGTTTCGTTGACCTGATGAAGACGACCAAGGAGGAAAAGCGCAATGCCTAAGCGTACGGACATCAAGTCGGTGATGGTCATCGGCTCCGGCCCGATCGTGATCGGACAGGCCGCCGAGTTCGACTATTCCGGCACCCAGGCATGCCGCGTGCTGCGTGAGGAAGGCATTCGCGTCATCCTGGTCAACTCCAACCCGGCCACCATCATGACCGACCCGGAGATGGCGGACGCCACCTACATCGAGCCGATCGCGACCCCGATCCTTGAGCAGATCATCGCCAAGGAACGCCCCGACGCGCTGCTGCCGACTCTCGGCGGCCAGACCGCACTCAACGCCGCGATGGCGCTCGGCGAGGCCGGTGTACTCAAGAAGTACAACGTCGAGCTGATCGGCGCCTCGCTCGAGGCCATCGACCGCGGCGAAGACCGCGAACTGTTCAAGAAGGTCGTCGAGGAGACCGGCGCCGAGTCGGCCCGCTCGCGCATCGCGCACACGCTGCGTGAATGCGACCGCATCGCCGAGGAGCTCGGCTACCCGCTGGTCGTGCGCCCGAGCTTCACGATGGGCGGCCTTGGATCCGGCATCGCGCACAACGAGGAGGAGTTGCACCGTATCGCCGGCGCCGGCATCCACTACTCGCCGACCGATGAGGTCCTGATCGAAGAGGGCATCGAAGGCTGGAAGGAATTCGAGCTCGAGCTCATGCGCGACCGCAACGACAACGTCGTGGTCGTCTGCCCGATCGAAAACGTCGACCCGGTCGGCGTGCACACCGGCGACTCGATCACCGTCGCCCCGGTGTTCACCCTCACCGACCGCGAATACCAGAAGCTGCGCGACATCGGCATCGCGATCATCCGCGGCGTGGGCGTCGACACCGGCGGCTGCAACATCCAGTTTGCAGTGCACCCCGACACCGGCCGCATCATCGTCATCGAGATGAACCCGCGCGTCTCGCGTTCTTCGGCCCTCGCGTCCAAGGCCACCGGCTTCCCGATCGCCAAGATCGCGACCAAGCTGGCCCTCGGCTACACGCTCGACGAGATCCGCAACGACATCACGCAGTCCACGCCGGCCTCGTTCGAGCCGACCATCGACTACGTCGTGACCAAGGTGCCGCGCTTCGCGTTCGAGAAGTTCCCGGGCGCCGACCCGCGCCTGACCACTTCCATGAAGTCTGTCGGCGAGGCGATGGCCCTCGGCGGCAACTTCCAGGAGTCGCTCGGCAAGGCCATGCGCTCGATCGACAAGCGTCACATGGGCTTTAACTGGGACGGCGACAAGCCGTCGCCGGCTGAGGTCGCCGAACTGCTTGAGGCGATCAAGATCCCGACGGAGCACCGCTACCTGCAGATCCAGCGCGCCCTGTGGGGCGGCGCGACCGAGCAGCAGATCTTCGACTCGACCAAGATCGACCCGTGGTTCATCCGCCAGTTTGTGCTCATCAACGACATGGCGCTCGAAGTGCGCGCCGCCGAGACCCTGACCCCGAAGCTGCTCAAGAAGGCGAAGAAGGCCGGCCTGTCCGACCTGCAGATCGCCCACCTGCGCGGCCTCGGCGACGAGGGCGAGAACACGGTGCGCGAGCTGCGCTGGAACTACGGCCTGCGCCCGGTCTACAAGACCGTCGACACCTGCGCCGCCGAGTTCGACGCGGTCACGCCGTACTACTACAGCTGCTACGCCGACGAGACGGAACTGCGCCCGCGCGAGCGCGAGGCCGTGATCATCCTCGGCTCTGGCCCGAACCGCATCGGCCAGGGCATCGAGTTCGACTACACCTGCGTGCACGCGGTGCAGGAGCTCGGCAAGGACTATGACACGATCATGGTCAACTGCAACCCGGAGACCGTGTCGACCGACTACGACATGTCCGACCGCCTGTACTTCGAGCCGCTCACCTTCGAGGACGTGCTCGAGATCTACGAGGCCGAGAAGAAGATGGGCCCGGTCAAGGGCGTGATCGTGCAGCTCGGCGGCCAGACGCCGCTGTCGCTCGCGGCGCGACTCAAGGCCGCCGGCGTGCCGATCCTCGGCACCACGCCGGAAAGCATCGACCTTGCGGAGAACCGTGAGCTGTTCGGCGAGGTGCTCAAGAAGGCGCACATGAACGCGCCGCGCTACGGCACCGCGCTGAGCCTCGACGAGGCCCGCGAGGCCGCGCACAACATCGGCTACCCGGTGCTGGTGCGCCCGAGCTACGTGCTCGGCGGCCGCGGCATGGAGATCGTGTACGACGATGCTCAGCTCGTCAAGTACGTCAACCGCGCGCTCGACGAGGCGAAGGCTGATACCGTCGTGTCCGGCCGTCTGCCTTCCCCGCTGCTCATCGACAAGTTCCTGCAGGACGCCATCGAGATCGACGTCGACGCGCTGTTCGACGGCGAGGAACTCTACATCGGCGGCATCATGGAGCACATCGAGGAGGCCGGCGTCCACTCGGGCGACGCGGCTTGCACCCTGCCCCCGTCGACGTTGAGCGATGACCAGATCCGCCGTCTGCGTGAGGGCACCTACGCCATCGCCAAGGGATGCGGCGTCAAGGGCCTGATCAACGTGCAGTACGCGTTCATGGCGAACACCCTGTACGTCATCGAAGCCAACCCGCGCGCCTCGCGCACCGTGCCGTTCGCATCCAAGGCCACCGGCGTGGCGCTGGCCAAGGCCGCCGCGCGCATCATGGCCGGCGAGACCGTCGCCGACCAGCGTGCCAACGGCCTGCTGCTGCCCAAGGGCGACGGCGGCGTGATGCACCGCGGCCAGCAGGTCGCCGTCAAGGAGTCCGTGCTGCCGTTCAAGCGCTTCCGCACGCCGGTCGGCAAGACCGTCGACGTGCTGCTCGGACCGGAGATGCGTTCGACCGGCGAGGTCATGGGCTTCGACCGCGACTTCCCGCACGCGTTCGCCAAGAGCCAGCTCGCCGCCTACGAAGGCGGACTGCCGACCGGCGGCAACGTGTTCATCTCCGTGAACGACACCGACAAGCGCCAGCTGCCGATGGTTGCCGTGCGCTTGGTCGAGCTCGGATTCACGATCTGGGCGACCGAAGGTACCGCATCCGTGCTGCGCCGCTACGGCATCGACTCGAAGATCGTTGACAAGATCAACACGCGCATGGACACCGATCCGGACGCGCCGGTCGTCGTCAACCATGCGGAGGGCAGCATCGGCAAGAACGTCGTGGAACTCATCGAGGACGGCGACATCGACCTGATCCTCAACACGCCGAATTCGCGCGGCTCGCGCTCCGACGGATACTCCATCCGCGCCGCGGCTATCGCGGCCGACATCCCGCAGTTCACGACGATGACCGAATTCCAAGCCGTGCTCATGGCCATCGAAGCCGTCAAGAAGAACGACTACCAGATCATGAGCATCCAGGAACATTCGCAGCAGTTGTTCGAAATGGAAGGTCGGGACAACAAATGACCAATAGCCTCAGCAGTGAAGAGCAGCAAGCCCAGCGCTCGGATTTCGGTCTGCGCCTGAGCAATTCGATGGCCAAGTACGGCCCGTTGTGCGTAGGAATCGATCCGCATCGCAAGCTCCTCACTGACTGGGGCTACAACGTCGATGCGGAGGGCGCGGAACTGTACGCCATGCGCATGCTGCAGGCCGCGTCCGGCCGCGCCGCCGCCGTCAAATTCCAGTCGTCGATGTTCGAGCGCTACGGTTCCAAAGGCATCGCCGCGCTCGAACGCGTGCTGTACGCGGCACGCCAGATGGGCATCATCACCATCGTCGACTGCCTGCACGGCGGCCTCGCCACGACGATCTCGGCCATCTCCGACGCCTACTTCAAGCCCGGCGCACCGCTACTCGCCGACGCGATCACCCTGCTGCCGTACTACGGCGCACGTTCGCTGTCCGGCGTGATCAACGACGCGCTCAACAACGGCCGCGGCGTGTTCGTCGCCTCGCTCACCTCCAACGAGGAGGGCGCGAGCCTGCAGACCGCCATCCGCCAGCGTGGTGACTACAAGGGCAAGACCGTCGCGTTCGGCGTGGCCAGCACCGTGCAGAAATTCAACGCCGGCATCAACGGCATGGGTTCGGTCGGCCTGATCATCGGCGCGACCATCGGCCAGTGGATCGACGACAGCGGCATCGACCCCGCGCAGTTCACCGGCCCGATCCTGTCTCCCGGTTACGGCTGGCAGGGCGCGGAAGCCAAGGACCTGCGCTCGGTGTTCAAGGGCACCAGCGGCAACGTGCTCGTGACAGTGTCGCGTTTCATCGCCTCGCACGGCCCGGACATCCAGGCTCTCGCCGAGGCGACCGATGCGATCTCCATCGATGTGCGTCAGGCGCTGCTGGAAGCGACCGAAGACACGCGCAAGAACGATCGCACGACGATGGCACACGATACGAACGCTTCCGCCGAAGTGGATACGCCGCAGCAGACGGCCGGCGCGGCTCCGGCAGAAACTTCGGTTCAGTCTGATGCCGCCGATACCGGCACGACCAAGGACGATGCTATGGACGACAACAACGACGAACAGGCGCTGCGCGGCGGCCGACTGCTCGTGCTCACCGGCCCCGCCGGCGTGGGCAAGGGCACCGTGGAAACCGCATTGCGCAAGAAGCACCCCGAAGTATGGGTGTCCGTTTCCGCCACCACGCGCAAGCCGCGCCCGGGCGAAGTGAACGGCCTGAACTACTGGTTCATGACCGACGACGAGTTCATCGCCAAGGAGGCGGCGGGGGAGTTCCTCGAAACCGCCGTCGTGCATGGCCTCGCGCACTACGGCACGCCGCTTAAGCCCGTTGAGGAGCATCTGGCCGCCGGTACGCCCACCATCCTCGAAATCGACCTGCAAGGCGCCCGTCGCGTCAAGGAACGTGCCAAGGAACTTGGCATGGAAGTCCTCTCCGTCTTCATCGCTCCGCCCAGCTTCGACGAACTCGTTCGTCGTTTGACCGGTCGTGGCACCGAAACCGAAGAAGAACGCAATCGCCGTCTGGAAACCGCCAAAGTCGAGCTCGCCGCCGAAGGTGAATTCGACGTCACCATCGTCAACGACAACGTCGACAAGGCGGCAGAGGAGCTGTGGGCCTTGCTCGCTCGCGAGTACGGCATCAGCGAATGATGGAGCGTATACCGCCTTTCCTCAACCTCGACGTGCTGAGCACGCCTTCGGTTTCGGACGGCGGTCTCCGCACGCATCATTCGCTGATGCTACGCAACGCTGAATAACGGAGTGTCCTCGTCGTTGCTCCTCGGTCGCGGTACCGGCATCAGCGAATGACATACGAAATGGGGTTTGTTCCTTTATTG
>NZ_JAFEJR010000031.1:0-13381 GCF_018555335.1 Bifidobacterium sp. SO1
TACATCACGTATCGTACGAAGAGCGGTGTGACGGATACGCATGTGGTCGAAGAGGATTTCGGCGAATTCATCCGCGAACTCACCCGATCGGAGGAGTAGCCGATGCCGAAACGCTACATTCCGCCATTCACGGCGCTCGCATGCGGCATCATCTGCAAACTCTGCCTGATCATCCCCGGTCTGCCGGTCTGGCTGTGGATGGCAGTGGCTTTCACGTATTCGACGTTCACGATCGCCGGATTGACCGGCATCATTCTGGTTTTCGTGACGGACGATCTGCCGGAGCTGATCAGCAGATTCGGGGTTCGATTCCAATAAGGAAGGAAGCAAACATGGCCGACAAACAAATACCCATTATCTATTATGATCCGACAGCCGATGACGATCCATTCGATCCCGTCATCCCGCAAATGGCCGACGATGAAACCATCGTGGAAAGGATGAATCGGCTGGGACCAGAATCATGGCATCTTTCAGGGGCAGAGATTTTCCCGAATCTTCAACGACGAAACCATTCCTCTGATAGAACGCAGCCTTCTCATCAGAACACGTGCCGGCAATCAGCTCCGTTTCAAGGGGAGCAACCCGATCCAGCAGACCCAGTAGAGCAGAACCGATCCCATGATTCCGATACGGCGCATCCACAATCAGGGCTTTGATGTAGAGAATGACATGACCGTAATCAAGGCGGGCCAGTGTCCGGATCGCGGCGCACATGACGCCGGTCGATGTCAGCACCTTGATTCCATGAAGCGGTTTGTTCCGACCGGGTGCGACTTCGGGAAGATTCCTTTTAAGAAGCGACTCATAGTCGCTTCTATCCACTTCCTCCATTGGCAGGAATGCATAACCGATCAGTCTCTTATCATATTCAGGCTTCGACTCCATAACCCCCAACATATCGCGGAGGCTGTTCCCCCAAAGATGGATATCCATCATCCGGGACGCATACTCCAAACGGAAAGGAACCATCCATGACCGTACCCTACTGGCATATCGAAGACTGCGAAGGCGAGGTCGCCATCGACGTATACAACCAGCCGACCGTGCAACTGTCGTTCGCCTACGACGAGGACGATGATCCGCACGTGATCAACCTTCCCGTCAAGGAGGTCGACCGGCTGATCGCAGGATTGGAACGCTGCCGGTATCTCGCCGTAGCCAACGCTCTCATGCAAGGCAAATCCGCACCCGAATCGGGGCGGGATACCATGCCGTTGTCCAAGGCTCGCCAATGGTTCGCAGAACACGCGGTCTACGAGGCCGACGCGTACGACAACGGCGAAGAGGAGAAGACCGTGTACGAACGGGCGCTCGCCGACTTCGATGCGATGATGCTGGAGCATGACAGGACGCTGATAGAACATGTGAGGCGAATGGGATCGTGAACGGGTATTGGCTAGGCGCACTCACGCCATTCGCCATCGCGTTCGGCGTGCTCCTATTGTGGCTGGCGTCGAACCTGTTCGGCGCGATCATAAGCTGGGCGTGGAAGAAGGCCCACTACGGATTGCTGAAGAAGGCGGTGGTTCCGGTCGGCTGGGACAAGAATGCGAGGAAGCCGAGTATTCGCCGGAGGCGGAGAAGCTGGCGGACGCATTGACCGCTTCCGGCGAATACCGGGTGCTCCCAATGTTCGGCTGGGTCGTGCTGATCGTCCGCGATCATAAGAAAGGGGATGCGGGATCATGAAACGGTCTGATTCAAGGGGAAGGCGGATCATCGCCTATAGTCCGAACGATGACGAATCCTTCCGCGCTATGGTCGAGAAAACCGGGGGACGTATCATCAGGCTGGATTCCACATCCAGCAGCTGTAATATCGATCCCTACAAATGTTTAGAGTCCCTGTCGGATCCTCCGGTATCACGATCGGAATCTTTGCCGGAAACGTACGATAGCCGATCCTCCGATAATAGGGGCGAAGATCCTTGTGGCAGTTGCCGATGATCCGAAGAACCCCATGCTCGTTGCATCGGCCCGCAAGCATGTTCAGCATGACCGTGCCAATACCCTGATTGCGATAGGCGGTTTTGACGGCAAGATCGTGAATATATGCAATCCGACCGTAATCGAGTTCTCTGACCGTATAGGTCAGTGCTCCCGCAAGCGTTCCCTTGGCATCCACGCAGACGATGCCTTCCTCCTCGCGAAACGAAGAGGCGAACCTTCGAATATATGTTTTGAACAGGGAATATACCTGTTCATGCCATTCCTCGGTGAAGGGCTGGAAGGTGTAGCCGGCGTTCGTCAGAATCGTCGCATAACGCAGATGGGTTGCCGCATCGATATGGATCATAGAGCGATATGGTATTCGCATTCGACCCTGATACGAAGGGATGGGTCGAAGAACGAGAATCGGTGGGGATCTGACGGACGCATGATTCCCTTACAAGGAAGAGGAGAATGATATGAGAGAACCGTATTGGATCATCAGGGGCGGCTACGGTCAGGATGGTGGCTTCGGCGACTACAGCGAACCCGTCTGGAGTGATGAGCCGTTGCGTCGTCCCGATGGCACGCTGATCTGGTTCCGTGACGGCGGGAAGGCGGATCGGTTCGCGGATCGATTGTCGAAGCGTGAGGATGAGGCGTTCCGTGCCGCCGGCTGTGGCGGCTATCTGTCCGGTGATTTCCCGTACGAGTATCGCGCGTTCAAGGTGTGGCCGACTGAAGGCGCTCCCGCCGACGATGAACCGGATCTGGCGGATCGGATGCCGTTGGAGGACGACTACTCGCAGCCGGAGATTGAACCTGACGAGGATGAGGAGGAGTGACCGTGTACGAGGATGATGATCCGTGCAAGGCATCGGCTCCGACCACCACATGCCGCCTGTGCGGACAGCCGTTGGAGCCGGACATGCCGTGGATCGACTGGCGGTGGGGCGATCACGACGGATGCGGCTACTGCGGCCCTCAAGGTCATGATTCGGTGCAGCCGTTCCACGAGGAGTGCGTCGAAGCATTGTTCAAGGCGTACGATCATCCGACCGTGTATCCGCCGGATGAGCCGGATGCTATCCTCTCCACGTGGCTGCGCCCGACCCTGTGGAAGACGGTGTGGATGCCCGACCGGGTGACGGTTCAGGATGCGATGCTCGCGCATACGGTGTATTCGAGGATCGCTTTGACCGTCGGCTTCGACGGGTCGGATGATCCGGCGGATCTGAACCCGTTCAAGGCATGCGAATGGATATTCGACGACATGGGGGAGTTCCGGTCGAAGTACATGATCCCGTATGCGAAATCACTCGGCCTGGACAGGGATGAGGCGGGGTATCTGACGTCGTTCCTCGTGGATGGGCGAATGCTGGCGGCTCCCGACTGGGTTCGGGATGCGACAAAGGAACAGCTCGCCGACCGGGTTCGCCGCATGGCAGCCGATCCGTACAAATATCCACTACCCATGACGGTGGAGCCGGCGGACGATCCGTCAATCTGGGATCTGATCTAAGGAGCGCAAAACCAATGTCCAACGGAACGACCTACGTGTCACTTGAATACGCCGACCGACTACCCGACCGGATGATCGACCCGGACGGGACCATGACCATCGCCTACCAGACGCGCGAGAAGACATCGACCGGCAGGACATCCGTCGGCTTCCACATGATCGACATCACGGACGGGAAGGCGGCCGGCATGATGGGCGCGATCCTCCCGATGGTCCGCATGATGCGCCCGGATTCAACCCCGGCCGCGATCCCGGTCATTCCCACCGTCTCCCTGCTCAAGGTCAGCCATGATTTCCCGCCCGCCAGCACGTCCGACGACACGATCGTCATGATCGGACTCGACCCGGACGGGCTGAAACGCGATTTTGGCAAGGCATTGGAGCATGACGGTGTGCGGGCCGGCCTGACGATCCTCGTCAACGGGTATCTGAAGATGATCCTGACGAATCTTGAACCGTGGCGGGACCGGCTTGACCCGATGCTCGCCAATGCGATGAACACGCTATTGCACGATCCGGAACTGCAAGGAGAACAATCATGAGGAAAACCATTGGAAGAATCACGGGCATCCTGCTCACGATGGCGATGATCGTCCCATTGGCATCCTGCGCCGCATTCTCATCCATTTGGGGTGACGTGAAGGGACAGCTGGTCGGTCAGGCGTTCACCATGACCGCGTTCGACAACAGCGGGAACGAAACCCTGACGGCGCATGGGACGAAGGTCGGCATGAGCGGCAACAAGGTCAAGGACTCCGCGTCGAGCGACGGTTCCACGAGCACGTCATTGAGCGCGGTCGTCACGATCACCATGGACGGCAAGGAGATCGAATCCGCCGGGGACACGCTGATCTTCAACGAGGACGGGTTGCAGCCCGTGAAGGATTACGCGAAGGAGAAGACGGAAATCGCCAGCAGGTCGAAGGACTGGACCGACAACACGCTTGTGGCGAAGCCGCTCAACAGGTTCAGGAACCTGTTCGGCAAGAAACGCATCGTCCTCATCAAAAGCCAGTTGGGCGATCCGATCGAAGCCTATCAGGGCGACGAAGTGTACTGGGAGGTGCGCGACGATCTGCCGAAGACGACGAAAATCCAGATCGACGGGAAAGCCCTGTACGTGCATCGCGCGAACTTCCAGATCATCGACGCAAGCCTGTTGAACTGAAATAAAAATGCGGACGCATGACTATGATGATTCCCACAATCCTTCCAACGAAAGGAGTGTCATGCAGGAATTGGTTTTCCCTCCAAAGCCGTGGAGCAAATCCAAGCTGAAGGCATTGCGTAATGTGATTGTCACCGGAGGAGAGGAGACTGAAAGCCTGTCCTACATGGACTTGTATTACTGGTATTTCCAAGCCCTGTCCGTAATCACCACAACCATAGGCGATATAGATCTGACCGGCTTGGATCTGTCTGAAGTACATTTATCTTCCCGAGTGAAAACGGTCACCACGTTGAGGGATAAGCTGATCCGTCTGCCTAATATGCAGATCACCAGTATTCATGATCTAATGGGAGCGCGTTTCGCCGCCGATATGACACTGGATACGCAGGATCGAATCGTGGAACGCATTGTGGATCATTTTGGCGAAGATCATGCAACCGTATCCGATATTCGGCGGAATCCGCACAGCGGCTATCGTGCGGTACATGTGATTCTCAGATTGAATGGCGTCTTCGCGGAGATCCAAGTCAGAACACTCATGCAGGATCTATGGGCCAACTGCTTTGAGGAGCTAGGCGATCGTGTGGGACGAGCCATTCGCTACGACGGGGAACCGGAAGCCGACGACCACGGCCTGACAAATATCCTATTGGGGATATCCCAAGGCATCAGTGCTTTGGAGGAGACGGAACGAATGCGACTGACCATCAGCAGCGCCTCCACACTTGCCAATGCGCGGAATCAATATGTCCAAGGATTGAAAATGATTCGAGAATCATTACGAGGGGCTGGCGACCTTGGAATAGAATCGGATGTGAAAGGAGGCCATCATGGTGGGAGTATTGATTCGCTATAACCGTCGTAACGGCGACCGGTTTGTGAAGGTGTTTGATAAGGCGGATGATGCGATGAATGATAAGGGTTTCCGCAAGTATATGGGTAAACCTGATCCCATTTGGGAGACTGCCATCATCATGTCGGACTCTCTTGAATCGGTGAAGCACACCCACTCCCGGTATTTCTCTGGCGTGGATCGCACGCAGGAACTGTCTGCATCCTTCAATTAGCCGATAGGCTTAAAGCAGGTATTTTCGTCAAAAAACTCAGGATGCCGACGACCCGCAGGCCGACCGGCATCCTGAATCCGTTTATGGTCGCGGCGAACGACCTACTCGTACGCTAAGGTACGCCATCCGGCTATCAAGCCGACCCCTTGACTTGACTTTTTCGTCCCCCGGCAGGGACTACGCGCGTTCGGAAGTTGCCTTCCACGTCATCTCGCGCTATATGACGGCCGTTAAGTTATACCATGCTGGATTCCTCATGGGAAGACGGACGGGGATGCTCTGATCTTCGATTACAATGCTATGCCGCGCGCCAGTCGGGGGCAACTCGTTTTCGGATCGTGAACACGGAAATGAAACAGTCATTTTTCAACCCGCACCCATCCCAGCCGTTGACGCATGCGAGAATCGGTCGTAGTCCACAAATCGCATAGAAGGATCATCGTGAAGACCTTATCGAAACCGTTTCTCGCCATCGGCATGTATCTGCTTCAGACGTTCAGTGAGCTTCGTAAGACGGTCACGCCCACCGTACGTGAACTGGCGGGGTGGAGCGTGGCTGTGTTCGTGTTCGTCGGCCTGCTCATGTGTCTGGTCACCGGCATGGACTTCGGCCTGGGCAAGCTCGTCCTGTTCGTGTTCGGCTGAACGGAATGGATTCCATGTCCGGGAGGTTTTCGATGGGCCGGTCGTTGGTGATGCGGATCATCATGGGATCGATTCTCATGGTCGGCGGATTCCTGGTCATTCGCCTTTGGATGATCGATGTCATCGGCGGAGATGCGTTCTAAAAGACGGGAAGACGATGTTGAGAACCATTGTCCGCACTGCGGCCGTGATCCTGTCTGTGAGCGCCGTATTGTGCGTATTGCCGTCGCCTCTGATTCTGGTTGTTCTCGGATTGCCGGGGTGAAGGATGAGATGTTGGAAGACGTTGATCGCTGTGCCGGTGATCGTCGGTATGACGGTCGTGCCGGTCGTGTCCGTCATCATCGCATTGCTTGGTTGAATCGATTGCGGTCATGTTTTGAAGGATTATGAGATGGTATCGGTTGAAGACCTCGTTCATGCTTAGGGCGAGCATTGACTTCTCTCCCGCCTGAAGGCGGGAGATTCCGGGACTCGCATCCCGGAGGTTTCTGTTCGTTCGACGAAAAGAAAGAAGAACTACTCTTGCGAGAGACCGTCTTTGATTCTGCCGTCCTTGCAGACGCTGACCGCAAGTCCTGCGGCGAGGATGTTTTCGGCTGCGTTCAGGTCGCGGTCATGCGACGTGTGGCAGTCCGGGCACGTCCATACCCTGACATCAAGTGTTTTCGGACCGGTCTTCGACCCGCAGTGGGAGCACAGTTGGGTGCTGGGATAATACCGGTCGAGGATGATCAGTTGCCGCCCGTACCATTCCGCCTTGTATTCGAGCATCAGGCGGAATTCACGCCATCCGGCGTCCATGATGCTACGGTTCAACCCGGTTTTCGCGGACTGGCCGTTGGACAGGTATTGGCCGGGATGCTCCGGATCAGGTTTCGGCTCGCAACGTCGGCTCAGATTCCCGACTGCAAGATCCTCGAGGACGATCGTTTGGTTTTCGCGGATGATCCTCGTGGACAGCTTGTGCAGGAAGTCACGGCGCGAGTCCGTGACATGGGCTTGGATGCGTGCGACCTTCAACCGGGCTTTTCGATAGTTGTTCGATCCTTTCTGCTTGCGCGACAACGATTGCTGGGCTTTCGCCAGCCGTTCGAGATTCCGTTTCAGATGACGCGGATTGGCGACGGTCTCGCCATTGCTGGCGACCGCGAACGAGTCCACACCCAAATCCAATCCGACCGCTTGGGAGCGTCTGCGCAACCGTCGGATCGTCTCCTTGACGAGCAGGCTCACATGCCAGCGTCCGGCCGCATCCAACGACACGGTGACCGTGGACGGCACCGCGCCCTTCGGCAGGGTACGCGACCAGCGGATAGGCAACGGTTCGCGCATCTTCGCCAAATACAGGTTCCGACCGTCCCAGTCGAACGCGCTGCGCGTGTATTCCGCGCTGCCGCCATGCGACTTCTTCTTGAACGTCGGATAGTCGGAGACCTGTTTGAAGAACCCGCTGAACGCCTTCTGCAAATGCCGCAACGCCTGTTGCAACGGGACGCAGGACACTTCGTTGAGATACGAGTATTCGTCGGTCTTCTTCCAACCGGTCAACAACGCGCTCGTATCACCGTAGGTCACGTTGCGACGCTCCTCGGTCCACGCCTTCGACCGGGCCTCCAACGCCTTGTTGTACACGAGACGCGCACAGCCGAGCGTACGCCGCAACAGGTTCTCCTGTTCCGGCGTCGGGTAGAAACGGAACCGGTAGGCCCGTTGAAATTCCCTACGCTTAGCCATAGCTCACATTATACCATACTATTCTGTGAAAGGAGGGAGGCTTGTTTTCCTCACCGGCCTAAAGGCCGGAGTCTCCAACAAGCCAAACAAGATGACGTCGATTTCGTGGAGAAGGCCACCCGATTCCAACGGATGCTCAAGGAGGCGAAGACGATCAGAGACGTATCCGTGCTGGCTGATTCCGGGCATCGCTTGTACGTGGAATTCTCCCTTGATGCGCCCACGATTCGTGAGGCGAACTATCGCAGTGGGAGGATCATTCTTCGAACCCTTGCGGCATGTGATGCCGTGGCCGACGATTTGGAGGACATTGACGGATTGAAGACCCTTCGGGATATCGATCGCGTCAGCGAACGGTATGCGACCGATTTCGTCATCCAACTTTCGCTGGAACGTGATCGCTCTCCCGAAGAAATCTAACAGAATATCGGCCCCGCAAAAGAGAAGACGACACTGAAAAACAAAGGGAAGGAACATGTTGGCTATTCTCTCGATCGCGTTGAAGCTGCTCGCCGCCCTGTGCGGCATCCTGCTGACCACGCTGATTCTCATGCACAAAGGCAAGGGCGGTGGCCTGTCGGACATGTTCGGCGGCGGACTCACCCAAAAATGCGGGCAGCAGCGGCGTGGCCGAACGGAATCTGAACCGGTGGACGATCGTGATCGCGCTCGTCTGGGTGATGGCGATCATCACGCTCGACTTGATCATCTGACGAAAGGAGCAGGAACCGTATGGGATTGAATGAGGCGTGGATGCTGTCGGCCGCCTACGCGCACGGGCGAACGTTCGCCGACAGGCGGCAGCAGTCCGGATGGCGAGTCAGGTGGCATCCTCTCGGCATCGATCGATGACCGGGAATACGGTGACCCGTGAATAAAGGACACGGCTCACCGTCAATGTATGGAAGCAGCGTATTCTGGAATCAAGCAGGTAAAGGAGGTGTTCGGCATGGGTTATGTTTGGCAGGATGCGCGTCGGGAGGCTCAGAGCATTCTTGATGAGTATTGGGATCAGCAGACGCTCCCCATTGATATCGAACGTCTCTGCCGTTTGGAGAACGTCAATCCCATCAGAGAACAACTTCCCGACGGATTGTCCGGGATGTTGATCAAAAAGAAGAACGAAAGGGAAGCCCGCGCCTACGTGGATGAGCTCGAGCCTCGCGTCCGCCGCCGGTTCACGTTCGCTCACGAACTGGGCCACTACATCGAACGTACCCGTCTAGCCGACGATCATGAGTTCGGGTTCAGCGAAATACGTGAGATTCGTCGAAACGGCCGACGTGACGACTATTTCCCCCACGAGTTCTTCGCGGACGAATTCGCCGGCGCTCTCCTGATGCCGGAATCCAAGATCAGGGAGTTTCTGGACGAAAATATGACCGTGGAGCAGATGGCGGAAAAGTTCGATGTGAGCGTGTCCGCCATGAAGCAACGATTGCGTTCCTTGGAGAAGACGAATGCCTGATTCGGATGAGCAATACACGCGACTTGCGGAATATGATACGGATGTTCCGTTGTCGGATATGCAGGAGGATCTGGATCGTCAGCTTCGCCGCGCCAAGGTCAAAGAGGCACGCAATGCGCTCCGCTATCGTTCTGTCTTTCTCTGGTGGGGAATTCTCGCAACCTCGTTCTGCATCATTGCTTCGACCGTGACCGTCTGGGCGTTGTTCCGGTACGGCGGTTACAGGGAGATGGCGGCCGTTCTGATCGCCTATATCAGCGGAATGACAGTCGAAGTGATCGGCATTGCCGTCGTGATCGCCAAATATCTGTTCCCATCCACCGGCGCGAACAATGACGGAAAGGCCGACGATAATTCCTGACATTGCTCGCATCTCCGGTCTATTTTCGAAAACAGGGAAAAGTACGGAAATCATAAAACAGTTCAGAGGGAAGGACCGCCTGTGAGCGAACCTTCAAAGCTGACCCATGACATGCAGGGTCTGCGTACCGCCCTGGATAAGACGCGTGAGCGTCATGCGGATGATCCGGGGATTCCGATCGTCGAACATGACCGTGGAGCGGATGGCGGAACGATTCGACGTGCGCATGCCCGTCCTGCGGCGACGGCTACGCTCTCTGACGAAGACGAACACATTGCAGGAGGGGTCGATCATGGGGAAACCGGATGATCGGATGCTTGCGCGAATGCGTGAGGAATACCGGATCAAAACGGAACGGGACGAGCGAATATCACGGATCGCAATGCAATGCCGTACGGAGTGGATGAGGATGGAATCCAACGCCTCCGATGACCAATGATTCTTGCAAGCCGACTGGATTCCATCGGGAAAGCCCGTTATTATGATCGTCATAAGGGCTGGCCGGAGACGGGTGGTCCTCGACCCGGGCGGGGTATATCCCCGCCCTTTTTTCTCGAATATCCTCATCCAGACGGGGATGCGTCGACATCATTCCTTATTGCGATCTTCGATGATCTGATTGCCGGCGTGACGTTTCGCGGCGACGGCCATGCCCAATCGGATGAATTCGTCTGGCGGGGTCAGACCGTTTCGATGCATGTACTCCACGAATGCCTCTCTGGTTGCGAATTCCATCGACTGAATATTTGATTTGCTGAGCACGTTGGTTATTCCGGTTCGGCACCGTTGACGGATTGGAGAGTTATTGGCGGTCGACACCACGGTTATTGTGGTTCAGCACCGGTTGGGTTAGGCTCCTTTCATCCACGTGATGGACGCGTGGATGGAAGGAGTGCCAACGATGGTACGCAGGATCAAGGCGAAGCTGGTGCTCAGGCTTCGCGATCAGGGGTTGTCGCGCAACGCGATAGCCATGGGCTACGGCATGTCGAAGCACAGCGTGATCGATGTGTTCGACGCCGCAGACCGACTGCACGTCTCGTACGGGGACGTGGCGGGGAAAACGGACGGCGAGGTGTATTCGATGCTGTTTCCGGGACGCGGCGTGGCCGAGAGCGTGTACGAACGGCCGGACTGGGAGCATGTGCACCGTGAACTGGGGCGCGTGGGCGTCACGTTGAAGCTGCTGCACGCGGAGTACATGGACGCGTACCGGGCGAAGAGGGTCCCGTTCATGGGCTACGACCGGTTCTGCAAGCTGTACGCGGACTACACGCTGCGTCTGGGCGTGACCTCGAGGGTGGAGCGCAAGGCGGGCCGCACGGTAGAGGTGGACTGGGCCGGCGCGACCGTGCCGATCCACGCCCCGGTCACCGGCGAGACGTGGAAGGCGTATCTGTTCGTCGGCTGCCTGCCGTTCAGCCGCTACTCGTTCGTGCACGCGACCGGCGACATGCGCGAATCCTCGTGGCTGGACTGCCATGTGCTGATGTTCGACTATTTCGGCGCGGTGCCGGCCAGGATCGTGTGCGACAACCTCAAAACGGGCGTGGCCTCCCATCCGTGCGAGGGCGAGGTCGTGTTGAACGACCATTACCGCAACCTCGCCGAACACTATTCCACCGCCGTGCTGCCGGGCAGGGTGAGGAAACCGAAGGACAAGCCCAGCGGCGAGAACCTCGTCCTGCACGCCGAACGCGCCGTCGTCGGCGCGATGCGAGACCGCGGGTTCCGTTCGCTCGACGAGCTGAACCGGGCGATCCGCGACTGGCTCGACGCGTACAACACGGCCCCGTTCCAGAAACGCGAGGGCAGTCGACTGACCGTGTTCGAAGCGGAGGAGAAACCGGCGATGATCCCGCTGCCGGTCGTGCCGTACGAGACCGGCGAATGGGTCGGGGGGAGAAAGGTCGCCAACGACTGCCACGTCGTCTACAAACGCAACCGGTACTCCGTACCCCACCGGCTGGCCGGCCGGAGCGTGGAGCTGCGCGAGACCGCCCGCCTGCTCGAAATATGGCACGGCGGCGAACGCGTCGCCGTCCACCCTCTGTTCGAACCCGGCCAGGCCAACCGCGCCTCCACACGTGACGCGGATCTGCCGGAAAAGACGCGATGGCGTGAATGGGACGAACGGCGGGTCAGATCATGGGCCGCGCAGATCGGGCCGAACACCGTCATCGTCGTCGCCCGCATCTTCCAATCGGCCGGCACGCCCGATCAGGCCATCGACCCGGCGTTGGCGGTCCTGAGACTGTCGCGACGCTACGGGCGGCAACGGCTGGAGAACGCGTGCGACGTGGCGCGCCGGGTCGTGAACACACCCCGATACCGGCACTTGAAGACGATCCTCGACACCGGGCAGGACCACGAGGTCACGGAAGGCGAGAACCCGAAGGTCACGGGCATCGACGTGGAACGAACTTCGGGCTACGTGCGCGGCGCCGACTACTACGCGAGGGAGGCGGAGCGATGAGACTCGACGAACAGACCCGTCACCAGTTGCGCGACATGGGCTGCGCCGAGCTCCTCGACGCGCTGCTGAACCAGGACGACGACGCATGCGCCGCGCTGAACGCGGAACAACGCATCAGGCTCGCGGTCGACGAGGCGCACGCCGCGTTCACGGACAAACGCATAGGCGGACTGGCCAGAAGGGCGAGACTGCGCTACCCGCAGGCCGACCTGCGCACCCTCGACATGCTCGACGAACGCGGCATCAGCCGCGAGCTGATCGCCTCGCTCGCGGACTGCTCATGGGTCGCGCGCCACCGCAACATCGTCGCCCAGGGATACTGCGGGTCCGGCAAAAGCTGGATCATCTGCGCACTGGCCCGACAGGCGTGCCGCAACCGGTACCGCGCACGCTACACCCGCATCCCCGACCTCGAGGAGGAATGGCTGCAGGCCGCCGACAAACCCCAGGGACGATCCAAACTGCTCAAACGCTACAGCGCGTACACGGTCCTCGCGCTCGACGAATGGCTGTTCGACCCGCCCGAGGAACGCTTCCGCGCCTTCCTGTTCGAGCTCATGGAACGCCGCCACGACACCGGCAGCACCCTGTTCGCCACCCAATACCCCCAGAAGGACTGGCACCAACGGCTCGGCGGCGGCACCCACGCCGACGCCATCATGGACAGGATCGTGCACAACACCACCTGGATAGAAACCGGCGACTGGAACATGCGCGAACACACCCCCGGCAAGTAACCACCGGCCAGCCACCACGAACAGGGACGACACCGATGGTGCCCGACACCACGCACACCGGTGCCGTCCCGCAATAACACCAGTGCTCTACCGGAATAACACCCGGTGCTCAAACCTCCGAATAATCACCATCGACGTTTTTCCTTGCTGTTATCCGTCATTGAAGAGCGTTGAAAGACCCCCAGCTTCAGGGGTCAATGAAGTATGTCGTCGAGTTCTTCTTCGGGTTTGATGCGCAGGTTTCCCATGCACCAATAATCGACCAG
>NZ_JAFEJR010000032.1:0-8860 GCF_018555335.1 Bifidobacterium sp. SO1
TTCTCCGGGGGCGAGTGTGAAGGCGAACAGGCCGGGCGTGGCGGGGAGAAGTCCTTTCATGACGCCCGCGCCCCACATGGCGGTCGCGGTTTCGGCGGTGTTGTCCGGATCGCCTTTGTATTCGGGCCGATGGTCGGGGTAGGCGACCTGGCAGATGACCGCGCAGTCGGATCCGGGGGATGCGCGCCATGAGTCGCGGCTGGCGTGGATGATGCGTTCCTGCCGGTGGAGTCGTTCCCGGTGGTCGAGCCGCATGTTGCTGGTGAGCCATGTGTCGTCGTCGAACGTGACGCTGGCGAGCGTGCCGGTCGCGTTCGGCGTGCGGGAGAGGAGCCGCCGGATCGGGTTTTCTCCCGCGTTCGTGGGGATGATCCAGATGTGGATGAGCGCCTTGCCGCCGGCCAGCGGCCGGGGGTCGCGCAGGTAGCAGGTCATGAGCCGATGGTAGGGGTCGTCGTCGGGCCAGAGATGCTCGTCGGTTCCCGCGTCGATGAGTGGCTTCAATGTTTCGGCGGCGAGGATGGGGCTTTCCCGCCGGCCGCCGACGGTGACGAGCATCATGTATCTTGTGACGGGCTGGGCGCCGGCCTGTCGGGCCTGCCGCCAGACGTTTCGGGCCTGGGCGCGGAGCCGGCCTCGTCTGCGTTTCCTCTGTTCGATGGTGTCCTCGTCGACGGTGGTCATCCACAGCCGGTCGGAGATGTCGAATCGGACGGCGTAGGGTTTCGGCTGGATCATATGGGGCGGCTATGCGCGTCATGCGGTATGCGCGGTATGCACGTGTAGGAACGGGCGTAATGCATACCTTCCGTCTCCGAAAACGGCTTCATTCCAACGTTTTCAACCATCGAAAATGCCGTAGGAACCGTAGGAACGTACTTCTTAAAGGTAAGGGGAATCCCATAAAAGAGAGTAAGAGCGGAAAGTAGGTTCCTACGGTTCCTACGCCTTTGGGGGGTATTGAAAAACGGCTTGATTCCAACGATCCTCGTCCCTCCGCGGTATGCATTGGGCTCGTGCATACGACCTGCGTGAATGCATACCGCGGAGCCGCGACGGTCATTCGGCATCGTTGCGAACCGGTGAGCGTCATTCGCCGACATCCGCGCATGACGCGGCGAAAAGGAGCGAAATCCCTCCCGTTGTACGATCCACTGACATTCATCGCGCAGCGCCCCGTTTTCGGCCGATTTCGGCATACGTCCGAATGCCCGCCCGGATGGGGGCGGTCGGTCGGAGGGCCTGCCGCGCCGATCCCGACTCCGACGCGAAGCCGGTATGCATGGCATGCACGTGTAGGAACATGCCCCGTGCATACCATTCGCGCTTGAAAACGGCTTCACGCCAACGATTCGAGACGGTCGGGATCCCGTAGGAACCGTAGGAACGTACTTCTTAAAGGCAAGGGGAATCCATAAGAGAGAGTAAGAGCGGAAAGTAGGTTCCTACGGTTCCTACGCCTTTAGGGGGTGTCGGAGAATGGCTTGATTCCAACGATTCCTGCCTCTTGAAGGTATGCATCAGCCCCGTGCATACGACACGCGTAAATGCATACCGGAACGGGGCGAAGACTCCTCCCGACGCATAGCGGTTACGTCCAGCCGGACCATCGACCGAAAGTAAGGGGGCATCATGACCGATGTATCCAATCGCAGCCGCAAACCCAAGGGCATGAGCGAAGGCGGACAGTTCGACCTGGAACACGACAACACGCATGGCGATGATGACATCACACCCATGTTCGACCCGTTCGCCGGCCTCCACGCCGAAACGATCGGAACGGACGATCCACTCACCTTCGACGAATTCGACCTGTGCGCCGACATCGGCTTTCCCCTGGACGAGGCGGCGGACTGGGACGGGCGGATCGTGTTCGCGCAGAACATCGAAACGGACGATGCGCTCATCCTTCCCCGCATCCTCCGAATCTACGACGAACGCATCCGATTCGAGGATCCCGCGGATCCGACCATCGGCGAGGATCTCGACCCGCAGGACATCCAGAACGGGATCGTCCACCTCCGCCACCCGTACGATGACGCCGGCAACAGCCGGATCAGCCGTCAAAGCCTGTCCGAGGATGCGATCGGAGAACTGGCATCCATCGGCACGACCCCCAATCCCGATCCGAAACTTGCCGACACGGACAATCTGATCGTCGCCGCCACGCTCGCCGGCAATCCGAACGCGAACGAAGCCATGCTGGACACGCTGATCGACCATGACGAATCCGGGATCGCGACCAGCATGATCGCCGAACGGCCGGATCTGTCCGAAGCCATTCAGAACCGTCTCGCCGCATTGAAGGCGAAACCCCAGTGGGACATGGATCGTCTGCCCTGGCAGCAGCAGGATCTCGCCCCATCCGCACAGCTCACGCTCCTGCGAAACGATCCCGATGCGGCCGGGACGATGACGCACACCCAGATCCATCCGGTTCCCGAAGTATACGAATACGGGCTCGCGCGCACGCTTGCGGAAGCGGGGAGCAGGGTCGACTGGCTGGCGGAGGAACGGTATCCCGTCGAACGGCTTCGCAGCCAGCCGTTTCTCAGGAACGCGGACATTCCGGCAGACATTCGCGAACGCATGTCCCGGCTCGCATGGATTGCCCTCGCCTCGCGCGGCACCGAATCGGAGCGGCGTAAGCTCACCCATTCCACCGACAGGGAGATCGCAAAAACGGCTCTCCTCTCGTTCCGGTGAAGTCTGCGGCGCTTCCGTCCTCCATATATCGCATCCGGGGGTTCCTGCCGGACGCATGACCGCCTCAGACAGGAAGCCCGGATGATCGGAGGATGAGGTGAGGAATCGGATTCTTTGTCTGGACGTGGACAATACGCTCGGCGACTATACGAGCGGACTCCGCGACTACGTGAACGCGTGCACGCCGCGATACGCGTGTCCGGATCCGATGGCCTATGATTTCACGCTCACGCCCGGCTGGCCGTTCACCGGCAGTCTTCGGAACTTCCTCTGGTGGCACAAAAGGGCCGTCGCCTCCGGCCTGTATCGGCGTGAACCCCCGTATCCGCATGCGGCGGACACGCTCAACCGGCTCCATGATGACGGGTGGCGGATCATCATAAGCACCGCGCGAAGGGATGATCCGGACGGGCAGACGGCCCGCTGGCTGCGCAACAACGGGATACCGTTCGACGGACTGCACTACGGCGACAAGCTCGACATCCGATTCGACGCGCTCATCGACGACAAACCGGCCACGCTCGAACGGGCCGCACGGGATACGGACGCGATCATCCTCCACCCGGATCATGCGTACTGCAGGAACGCGCCCGGCCTCACGTTCCATGACTGGAATGAAATCCCCGGCCTGATCGGAACGGCGGATAATCCCGATTCGCTACAATAGGTTCCGGTAACGGCATGCAGGCGAAGGGGTGAAGGATCATGGTATGGGATGCGAATGGCATGCCGCACAAGAGTAAGGGGCTTCCGCAGGGAACGGCGGGAACCTTCGACGGCAAATCCGGCCGTGAAGCCGATTCCGATATCACCCCTCCCGCATCCCAATCACCGCTACGCACCGTCAAGGGGTTGGCCAGGCTCCTGTACCGGATGGGCCGTACCTTCGACGGGTTGAACACATCACGGCTCGCCACCGAGGACTTCCTCCGCACCGGCAATCCGAAGGTCATCGGCTCCCGCAACGACTATGATCTTCTCCGCGATCTCAGGGATGCATCCTCCTACGTGCTCGACACCGACTGGAACACGATCCGATTCGATCTTGACTGGTTCACGGGGATCAACGCCCGTATGACCCGGACGGCGGCCATGCAGCCGGGCGTGCTCCGGGATGCGGAGAACGTGATCGTCGGCACGAAATACGGCACGTACACGCCGCCCGTCCCCGACCCGAAACGTCTGACCTCATACCTGAATGAAGCCGCGTCAACGGGCGAACCGCCGCTGACGGCCGCGTCCCGACTGTTCGCCCGACTGGCGAAGGCCCAGCCGTTCGGCGACGGGAACAAAAGAAGCGCGCTCCTCGCCGCCAACGGGCTGCTCATACGGGCGGGCGAGACGGGCATGCTCGCCGTTCCCGTCGAGGATCCCGACAGGGCCATGTTCAACGATCTGCTCGGCGCATGGTATCTGAAGAATGATCCGACCGTCATCGACTGGCTCGCCGAATGGAATCAAGCCCATCCGGGCGACTAGCCCTCATCCCTGTCGCATGACCCGTGCGAGTTCCATCGCATCCATCAACGGTCCGGATGGTTCCGGCCCGGATTCCGACCTCGACGTGATCGGGGTCGTCCCGCCGTCATCCCCGTCATCATGCGACGTGTCATCCCCGGTCGGACCTCCGCCGTATTCGTCGAGGCTCTCATTCCACTTGTCGCGGATCGCGCCGAGGAACGGGAACAGCTCGTACGTCTTCGACTCCGGGAACGACACGCGGCTCATGATCAGCCGGTTGAACTCGGGATCATCCGCGGTGGTCTGATCGAACGAATCCAGATACGAGCCGCGATCAATCCCCTCCGGCAGGCCCAGCCGGTCGCACATCCACGTGCCCAACGCCTTCGCATCGTTCGTCCCGTCGGGGAGTATGGGGAAGTACGATTTGAACACGAACGGCGTCTGCCCTTCGAACTCCGCGGAGCCCACGCCCTTGCTGACGCCCTCCTGGAACACGTTGTCCGGGCATTCGGGCACCGATTCGGGAATGTTGAACACGAGCCCCCGCTGCCCCTTCGAGGCCCGGGCGCCCATGAGCGTCTTGTTGCCGATCGCGGACCGAAGGCTCGGAGGCATGCCGGTCGCCGCGGAGGCGACCTGATTGAGCAGCATGACCCGATACCCGTAGGCGCGGCCCACCAGCACGAGATCGGTGACGGTGCGGAGGATCAGCTCCTTGACCTGCGCGTCATGCTTCTCCTCCCAGACGGGCGGCAAAGCGGTCTTCGGCAATGCGCCCGCGCTCTTATGGCCGACGGTCAGCTGGGTGAACTCGTCGCAGACGACAAGTCTTAACGGCATCTGCTGTTTCTCCTCGTCGGTGAGCTGATACCAGTTCTGGTAGCCGCGTCGGCGGAAGAACTCGGCGCGCGCACCGCCCTTGTCGATGTCCGCCATGCACGTCTTCAATACGCCCAGGGTCTGGAGGAGACTGTCGCATCCCCAGCCGTGTTCGTGGATCCAGGGGCGCGCCCAATAGTAGTCGGCGGCCTTGGTGAAATGGTCGACGACGAACAGTTCGACCTGTCCGGTCGCCAATTGGTCGGCGATGATCGCGTTGCCCGCATTGCTTTTGCCGGAACCGGGAAGACCGCCCAGATACAGGCTGGGGGATGCCTTCCAGTCGAGGATCGCACGCTCCGCCTCATCGCCCGGACGCGCGAGCTTCACGCCGAATGGGGTGCGCTCCCGATCCGCGCCCAGCGTGTCGAACGGGAGCTTCACCAGCTTCGGGAACGTCTTCGGCAGCCCGGGGTGGATGATGATCACGCCGGTCTTCACGTCCGTCTCATGCCACCATCCGTAGCGGCCGATCTGCGCGCATGCGGCCTCGACCTTCCCATCCCACTTGTCGGGCTGATAAACGATCCCGTCATCCAGGACCGCCTTCCAGCCGCCCTCATCGGTGGGCTGGACGGTGAGATCCCAGTCGTGCAATCCCATGGCGGTGGCGAGAATGCCGCGCGTGGTCTTCTGCCCGTCCGACAGGCGTTCGATCACGGCCTTGCCTTCGTACGGGTGGAATTCGGTGAGCGTCCATCCCTCGTACTTGTTCTCGTAGACGGTCCGCACCTCCTCGCCTTTGGAGGGTTTCTGCTGGTCGGCGGACAGGTTGATCTCCTTGCGCGTATCGGTCACGCCGGTGACGACGCTCAATCCCCGGTCGACGAGGATCGCGATATGCCGATCCCGGTCGATGCTTTCCAACACCGCGTCCTTGGCCTCCGGATGACGGGTCTTCCACTGCGCGATCCGTCGCTCCAATGCGATCCGGTGATCCCCGTTGCCCGCGGGGTCGAACGGCACGTCCCCTTTGCTTTTCGAATGCACGGTTTCGGGATACTTGTATTCGTAACGCTTCATGCGGGACGGCTATGCGACGCATACGGCTTCGCGTGATGGTGTTGAACCTCTGTTTCTGGCTTACGGTCGGAGTCGCCTTTCGCTGGCTGCCGCCGGCCGTCTGTCTTCGGATGAAACGGTATCGGGCAGCCGGATACTGCGGGCCGGATCAGTGGGGCGCATTGATGCTGGCCTTCCTGATGCCCGTCATGCTCGACGTGCTCCCCGACCCGTATCCGTTCCGCATGGTCTGCCTGTTCTGCGGATACGTCTATGGATGGCGGCTGTTGGATCGTCCGACATGGGAGACGAGGAAGACATGGCGGATCATGCCGGCCGTACCATGCGGGAGTATGGGACATGACGACTGGCTGTGCGAGATCACCCCGTTCATCAAGGAGAACGATCCGGGTGCGGGGCTCGTCTCCCGGTACTTCGATCGGACGTGGAAACGGGAACGGAACGATCACCGGTATGCGGAACGCACGGACATCCGCCGTCGCGGAACCGTGACGGTCGTCGTGGGGCATACGACCGGACTGGGAGCCGTCATCCGGGGGAGGGGCGGCGAGTTTCCGGAGCGGATCATCCGCCGGATGACCTCCCGGAGCATGCCGTATCCGACCGGCCGGTATCATATGACGGCCGGGGATGGGGATGTGGATCGTTTCGTACGCGCATGCATGATGAGATACGGTGCGGAGGTGATCATCTCCCTGTCCGAGGATCTGAAGGAGCGACCGCATCCTTGGCTTCACGCTTTCGCATACCGTTGGCGTTGCGCCCCGATCGCACGCGCATTGACGGCCAGACGACGGTATCCGATCGGCCGGCTCGGCTGGGATGGGATACTGGATGACGCCATCCAATGCTACGGGGAGACGATCCGCCGATACGGGATCTTCGGAACATTGGATCAGGGTGTTACGGGACTGTGCGCGGAGGCGTTCAAAGTCGCGGAGCGCATCCGGAAGCTGCGCGGGCTTTAGGGTTCCGAATGCGCTCCGCGACCTTCGGAACGAATCGCATTCCGCATGCCGTTCCGATTGGAGATGCCGGCGGGGAATCAGTCGGCGGACAGGCGTCACGATCGGGATATGGGATTGAGGAAGCCTCTGCTTCGACTGCTGATGCTGACTGTAGCGGTCGCCGCCGCCGATCTGGGACAGTTCCTGCTCGCCCTGTTCGAACAGTCCAAACCGTTATCGAAGGTCATTGTCGGATGTCTGACCCTCGTAATGATACCCGTCGGTTTTCATTGGGTCAGAAGGTCGATGCCCGAAACGACGGCCACTGAGGACAATACGATGATATAGGTCAGAACGGCGAGAATCATTCCCCATGATTCCCGCCGTCTCCATTTCCTGATGATCTCCTGTCTGGAATGATCATCAGGAAATGAAGACGACGGTTCTTTCAGCTCCCGGTCACGGTTTTCATCGCAGTAATCCGTCCACCAGAACATGAAGACGATTCCTGCGATCAGCCCGATGCCGCATGCCAATGTCAACATGCGGCAGGACTATGCGACAGGAAGCGAAGATCCGAGGCTGCGGGATGCCGTTGATTCTTGTCGCCGTTATGGCCTACCGGGCGAATCGGCCGCCCCATTCAAGCCGGTGCTTCAATGCGATGTCGGCCTGTTCGGACAGTTCGCGCCGCTGCCTGTCGGTCAGATCCGGATTATCAAGGAACCTTTTCTCACGGAGGCGCTGGATCGGATAGTTCGGATGTTCGAACGCGACATGCGCGTAGATCAGCTGCTCCGTGTCGTTCGAGACGCGGGGGATTGTGTACGGATGCCGGAGAATGTCCCCGTTGTCCTCGTCCTTGACGCAGCGGACGGCGATATGCTCGACCGCCTCCGGGGCCATCTCCTGACGTTCGGAGAGCAGCATGCCACCCAGGCCGGCATCCGTCAGGGCGCACTGCTGGCGGATGGTGAGGTATTGGCTTCTCACGATGGTCTGAGACCACCCGTATTCGACGAGAGCCGGATTGGAGAGCAGACGATCCATCGCATCCGAATCCGGGGCTCCGTAACTGCGCAGCAGGCCGAGGGTCGCGCGGACGGCCGCGGAGTCGGGTCCCTCCTCCACGTCCATGTCCATCACGTTCTGGGCCATTTCGGCGGAGCGCGTGACGGCGATATGGGCGATGTCCTTCGGGATCAGGGAGGAGCGTCGGGTGGTAAACGCATGCAGGACGGCCGCATTCCCGTATTCGGCGAGATCGGTGAGCCGACGATGCCGCTCCTCGACCTCCTCCTTCGTGTGCGGCGGATCATATCTGCCCGCCGCGCAAAGCGCCGTGATGTCCTCCGGACGGGTCATGGACGGGATGGCGAGATACTCCGCATCATCCTCCGGGTCCGTACGGCCGTCGTCCCGCAGGTCGATGAACTGATCACCGTCCTTGAGAAGGAAGCGGTCATGCTGTTCGTCGTAAACGGGCGTCTGGTCGGGAATGTCGTCGAATCCGGCCCGCTGGTAGTCGTCATAATCGAGGCTTCCGTTCCAGCCGGCTGCGGATGCCGCGGCGGGCGTGGCGATGTCGTGGTCGCCGCCGCCGTTGCCGTTCTCCGTCTCGTACTGGCCGCCGTCCGGCCGGCCCTTGCCCTTATGGCTCCTGTTGTTCGCGTCACGCACCATGATAGCACGGCTCCTTTTCCCCGATAATGGACCCGTTGTCTATTTAGAAGTGCAACGCCCTTGTTTGTCGGCTAATTCTAGCAGTTCGTCGGTGAATGCCTCGGCCGGCGTGCGGTAGCCGAGTACCCGCATGGGACGGTTGTTGATCTCGTCCACGA
>NZ_JAFEJR010000033.1:0-8132 GCF_018555335.1 Bifidobacterium sp. SO1
CCGAGGAAGACCCTCGGATTCAGGAAACCATCCGAAGCCATCCTCGACCTGATCAACGAGGCATGATACGATCACACAACCAAATTAACCAGCAACACGGGTGTTGCAACCACCACTAGAATCCGCCGCTACTCCTTGGCTGACAGTACCCCCCCCCAAGGTAGCCTCCATCGTTTTTTTGGAGTGAATCCCCTCAAATGCGGGACGGTCATATTGGACGAAGGCCCGGTCATCCGATGTTCACGGACGACCGGGCCTTCCGACCTTAAGGCAAATTGAGCAGACCGAGAAACTAGCATTTAGATGCTAGTCAAAAAAGGTTTCGGCATAATTCACCATCATTGAAGCATCAATTGTAAAGGCAGTGTGTTTCCCGTCCGACGGACGGGAAACACACAGTCCAACTCGACTTGAACAGTTTCACCCCCTAGTGCGATTGGACGACAGAAGATCGCGCGTTCGGATCAGTTACAATGAGTGTCTGCAGTGAAAGAGTTCCCCTCAAGCTTTTGAGCAGGGCACCCCAAAGAATCCTTATACTTAGTCCAATCGAAACCAGATGAACCATTAGAATTATTTTCATTATTTGAATTGGCGGATTGTTGCGGTGCCGTGTTCTGCTGTGGTGTAATGGCTTGTGGGGTGACGGGCTGGGTCTGCTGCTGAGGCACGGTGGTTTGCGGCGTGGTCGTTTGTGGTGTCGTGTTCTGGTACGTGTAGTCGTATCCGGAGTATGACTGCTGTGTTTGAGCCTGTGCTGCTGCGGCTGCTGCGTCTGCTTCGGCCTGTGCTTGTGCGGCGGATTCCGCTTCCGCCTGGGCCTTCGCGTCCGCATCCTTCTTGGCTTGGATGCTCGCGTTCACTTGGTTGATCGCATCCGAAAGCGTTTTGTTGAGTTTGGTCACTTCGTCGACCGTGTTCGCGCTTTTCGCTGCGGTGTCGATTGCCTTCGACAGGGTGTCACGCGTCTTCTCGTCGGCCACCTTGTCCTTCGAATCCGTGAGAAGCTTCTTCGCCGAATCGACCGTCTTCTTCAACGAATCTTTCGCATCGTTCAAAGTCTTCAACGCCATGGAATCGTTCACCGCGCTCACGGTTTTCGCGAGGGCGCTCGCATTATCCTCATACTTGGATTGGAGCTGCTGGTTCGAACTGGTGATCTTCCCATAGCCGGCGACATCCGTCGCAGTGCAGTCGAGGATGTTCCCGTACTTGGTGCCGGTCAAAGTCTTGAGTTTGGTGACGGTCTTCGCGTCGGCGACCTTATCTTCCGTGATCTTCAACGCGTCAATGACGGTCTGATCCTGAAGCTTCTTCTCCCACGCGGTCTTCGCCGAATTCACCGTTGTCAAACCGTTCTCACACGCGGCCTTCGCTGACGCCAGACGATGCTTCGCATCCATCGTACGCCACACGACCACTCCCCCGACGATCAGAATGATCGCGCAGCCGGCTGCGATAGCGGGGATCAGCCACTTCGGACGCGGCTTCTTCACCGGCTTGTCGTCCGTGGTTTCGAACTCCGCTGGATCAGCTTCCGCCTGAATCGATTCCGGCATTCCGTCCGGGATTGCCGTCATAGCAACGGTCGGTTCCATGTCCGGATCCTCATGGGTGGGGACATTCGTGTTTTCGTTGTCGCTCATTTTGTTCTGCTCCTTATTGTGTCTGACTTAGTATTCTCCTTTCCTCAGTGGATAAAACGTCTAGGCAATATGTTATGTGGACGAACTCAGATTAACATACATGGACAAAAACGCGAAAAACGACCGCCAAGCCCAAAATATGAGATCCCTTTTCCTGAAAAAGAATCGCTTCACACATAGAAAAAGCCCCGCCAGCAAGGCGAGGCTTACTTTTCGCAAGGTCTCAGGAATTTAACCGTAATTCGGAATGACCATCGTTCCCGGCTGAATATAGCACCCGATGAGCATACCCGTGATCTGATCCATGTCAGAATCTTTGAGACGCCCGATCTTAACCGGATTCCGCTCATCCAAATCAAGCGCTCGGATTTGCTCTACTTGAGCAAAACCATCTATCCAACCCGTCCCATCGTCCCTACGAACAGCATCAAACGGCAAATGCAATTCGAAATCACCTCGACCATGCGAGATGGCGACGACGACGGCAAGGCTGCAATTGTGATTGAAGTCGTCATTGCTGACGACAACGACTGGGCGGCGTTTTTTCTGCTCGTGTCCTTTGGCTGGATCGAGATCGGCGAGAACCACATCACCATATCGATATTTAGTCACAATACTTCCTTCCCTACCGGCGGGCCTGAAAGTTCTTCAGCGGCTTTGTATGGTTCTGTTCTATTGCGAAAGAGATCGGCCAGTCGGGGAACGTGGATGACTCGGATATTCGGGTGAATCGGACGAAGGACGATGGTCCCGTCTTTGATGGTCGCTTCGATTTGGGACCCGTCGGCCATGCCGACTTGTTCTCTCAGTTCTTTGGGCAGTCGCACTCCTTGGGCGTTGCCCCACTTGCTGAGCGTCAGCGTGGTCATTGTTGTCCTCCTGCCATCTGAATGTTTATACAAGTATAAACCTTTTTGGATGGTGAAGCAAAACAACGATAGTTAGTCAAATTGCTTAATATACTCAGCCAACACTTCGTCTGAAACGTCAATGGAATCCATGATCTCGTGAATCTGATCTAAGGCTTCCTGCCGTCCACACTCTCGATGATCTTTATCAACTGGCCTCTTATCAAATTTCAACGTCTTTCCTTATTCCACTAAAACTATCACGCTTTGTTACATTCTCGCATCGTCGCGTCATACCGCAAAACAGAGGACCGCATCCCCGGAAGAACAGAGGATGCGGTCCTCACTGCCCAAAACCGACCTGCAAGAAGAACAGGTCACATTTCTACTTAGTGTTTACGCTCCTTCTTCGTACGGCGGAACATCAATGCGAGGCCAGCGCCAGCGGTGAGTAGGAGCGTGCTGAGCACGCCCATGATGCTGGAACCGGTGTTCGACAGAGTGTCGGCAGCGTTCTCCAACGGGTTGGTTGGCTTCTGCTTCCACTGTGCGAACAGAGTGACGTTACCGTTCAAGGTGAGTTGGTCGCCCGGCTTGTACGAGTCGCCCGTACCGTCAGCCTTCGTGTTCCACGAGTCGAACTCGTAGCCGTCACGTGAATACCCGTTGGCGGGAATGGTTGTCTGTTCGTCGGTCACCCCATCCAAGGCGGTCATCGAACCGGTCGCATTCTGCGCGTTCTTGTCGAACACGATGCTCGCCTTGTTCGCAGCCCATTGCGCGTACAGGGTGATGGTCTTGCCCGGCTGGGATTCGATCACACTATCCGCCGTATAGTTGACGCCCTTGCCATCGGCTTGGGTGTTCCACCCGGTGAACGTATAGCCCTCACGGGAGAGCACGTCAGCGGTGATCTTGCCGGGCTGGTTGTCGGAGAACGTTTGATCTTCGATCGCACTGTTCACATTCTTCCCGTTCGACTCATAGTGCACGGTCATTGACCGGGCTTGCCAGATCGCGTACATGGTGACTGGCAGGCCGGTCAACGTGATCTTCTCACCGGGTTTGATCAGAGGATTGCCTTCCTTGCTGATGCTCCAACCTTGGAAGGTCCAACCGTCGCGTGTGAACGTGTTGTCGGGTGCGGTGATGGTTTCACCGGCCTTGCCGGTGATGTTCTCCATTGTTCCGGTGCCGCCGTTCGCGTTCCATGTGAGCGAAGCGGTGTTGGCAGTCCACTGCGCGTACAGGGTGAGTCCGTCTGCTGGAACCTTCAACGTGGAGTTCGCGGTGTACATGATGCCGGTTCCGTCCTTCTTGTCGTTCCATCCCGTGAACGTGTAGCCGGAGCGGGTCATACCGTCGGATGCAGGTATGGTGATGGTCTGATCAGTAGCGGATGCGATCGGCGTAATCGTACCGGCACCAGTGTTCGCGTCGAAGCTGACGGTCGCCGGCTTGGCTTTCCATTGCGCGTAGAGGGTGATCCCGTTGGCGGGGAGTTTCACTTCAGTATCAGGTTGGATCATCGTACCGGTTCCGTCGGCTTTCGTGTTCCAGCCCGAGAACTCGTATCCCGAACGAGAGAACTTGTTCGCAGCGGCTTTGACAAAACCGTCGGTGACTCCACTGGTTTGAGGCATCGACCCCGAACCCATGTTCCCGTTATAGGAGATCATAGCCGGGTTGGCTTTCCATTGCGCGTACAGGTTGATGCCGGTGGAAGGGAGTTTCACTTCGCTGCCGATCGTATACGTTGTGCCGGTTCCGTCGGCTTTCGTGTTCCAGCCGGTGAACGAGTATCCGGTGCGCGTGAACGTGTTCGCGGCGACTTTCACGGTCTGATCGGTCACGCCAGACGTTTTCTCCATAGTGCCGGCGCCACTGTTCGGCTGGTAGGTGATGTTGACATTGTTTGCCGTCCACTGGGCGTACAGGGTGATACCTCCGGCTGGGAGTTTCACGTCCGCGTTCGCGGCATACGCGGTTCCTGATCCGTCGGCTTTGGTGTTCCAGCCGGTGAACGTGTAGCCTGCTCGAGTGAACTTGTTTGCGGCGGTCTTCACGTTGACATCAGTCGTTCCACTGGTGGTCGGGGTGGTGCCCGCGCCGCCGTTCGCCTGATAGGTGATGGCGGCAGCGTTCGCTTTCCATTGAGCATACAAGGTTAATCCAGCGGCCGGCATTTTCACGGATGCGCCAGCCTCATAAGCTGCTCCGGTTCCGTCAGCTTTCGTATTCCAACCCGTGAACGAATATCCGGTACGAGTGAACCCGTTCGTCGGAATAGAAGAGTTCACGCCGGTCGTACCCTGCACATCCGTCATTTTGCCGGTACCACCGTTCCCGTTGAACGAGAGCGTGGACTTGCCGGCCTTCCACTGCGCGTACAAAGTCAACCCGTTGGCCGGCAGAGTGAGGTCTGCGTTCGCAGCATAAGAGGTGCCCGTACCATCCGCCTTCGTGTTCCATCCAGCAAACAAGTATCCGGTGCGAGTGAAAGCGCTCGTAGCGGTTTTCACCGTTTGCCCGGTCACGCCCGTGGTCTTCGCCGTCGTACCGGCGCCTTGGTTCGCATCATACGTGATGCTGGACGCATTCGCAGTCCACTGCGCGTACAAGGTCAAACCGCCTACGGGCATGGTGATTTGAGCGCCAGCAGCATACGAAGTACCTGTACCGTCTGCTTTGGTGTTCCAGTTCTTGAACGTGTAGCCGTTGCGGGTGAACTTGTTTATAGCCAATGTGGATTTCTCGTCAACCGATCCGGTCGTGGCCGGAGTCGTACCCGTACCGTTGTTCGCATTGTATGAGATCGTGGCCTGTCCGGCCTTCCACTGCGCGTACAGGGTGACACCTCCCGCAGGAAGTTTCACAGTCGCTCCGGCAGCGTACGCAGTACCCGAACCGTCAGTTTTCGTATTCCACCCGGTGAACGAATACCCGTTGCGGGTGAACGCGTTGGCGGCTGCCTTCACTGCCTGATCGGTGATGCCGGTCGTCTTCGCAGTCGATCCGATACCGCCGTTCGCATCGTATGTGATCGACGCCGCGTTCGCGGTCCACTGCGCATACAAAGTGATTCCGTCTGCTGGCAGCTTCACATCCGCACCGGCGGCGTAAGCAGTGCCGGTTCCGTCCACCTTGGTGTTCCAGTTCTTGAACGTGTAGCCGTTGCGGGTGAACGCGTTGGCTGCGACCTTCACGGTCTGATCGGTCTTACCGCTCGTGGCCGTGGTGGTGCCAGTGCCGCCGTTCGCCTGATAGGTGATGTTGGACGCGTTCGCGGTCCAGATCGCGTACAGGCTCATGCCGCCCACCGGCATGGCGACCTGAGCGCCCGCCTGATAGGAGGTGCCGGCACCGTCGGCCTGGGTGTTCCACTCCTTGAACGAGTAGCCGCTTCGCGTGAATTTGTTGGCGGCGAGGGTGGCCTTTGAGGCGACGGTGCCCGTGGTGGCCGGGGTCGTGCCGGTGCCTTGGTTGGCGTTGTACGTGATCGTCGCCTGACCGGCCTTCCACTGCGCGTACAGGGTGATCCCGCCGGCGGGCAGCTTCACGCTCGCGCCGGCCGCGTACGCGGTGCCGTTTCCGTCCGGCTTGGTGTTCCACCCGGTGAACGAGTAACCGTTGCGAGTGAACGCGTTCGTGGCGAGGGTCACGGTCTGGTCGGTCTTGCCGTTGGTGGCGGTCATGCTGCCCGAACCCTGGTTCGCGTTGTACGTGACCGTGGCCGTGTTCGCGGTCCACTGCGCGTACAGGCTGGTGTCGCCGGCCGGCAGGGGCATGTCCGTGTTCGGTGCGTACGACTTGCCCGATCCGTCCGCTTTCGTGTTCCACGAGGACAACGTGTAACCGGTGCGAGTGAACGCCGAGGCGGCGGGCGTCTTCACGGTCTGGCCGGTCACGCCGGTCAGTTTCGCTGCGGTGCCCGAACCGCCGTTCGCGTTCGGGGTGACGGTGGCGGGCAGGCCCTTCCATTGCGCGTACAGGGTGACGCCGGTCTCCGTGTACTGCAACTGCGAGCCGACTGCGTACGAGGTTCCCTTGCCGTCCTTCTGCGTGTTCCACCCGGTGAACGAGTAACCCGTACGGGTGAACGCGCTGTCGGGCAGGGTGAGCTTGGAGTTCACGCCGCCGCTTCTGGTGTCCATCGTGCCGACTCCGCCGTTCGGTTCGAAACCGATCCAGCCGAGTTTCACGCCGTCGGCGGTCTCATTCGACAGGATCGTGTTCTTCATGTTGAGCGTGCCCGACTGGCCGTAGCTGTTCGACCATTCCACCGTCGCGCTTTGCGGGGTCTGACTGTTGGAGAACTCCATGTACGCGTACATGGTGCGGATCTGCGCGCCCAAGCCGAGGGACTTGGACTTCTGGTAGAGCGTCGTGGTCGCCTCATCCTTGAGATTCGCCAATGTGGTCGTGTCCTCGGAGCTGCTGCCCACGTTGCACGCGAACCACCATACGCCGTCCGCGTCATGGTAGACGGCGTACTCGTTCTTCTTCAGCAGAGTCGCGGCCTTGTCGACCGTATTGATCGCGTCCGCAGAACCGACCGTGATCTCCTTGGCGGCTTCGCTGATCTGGCCGGTCGCATCCCCGTTGCTCGTGTGCGTCGCATCATAGGCGATGCGCATGCTGGATGCGATCGCGCTCACGTACAATTTGGCGATCGGCGCGCTTTTCGGGGTGATCTTCATGAGAAACACGCGTTTCTTGTCGGCCTGCGCCTGCCACGAGCGTGTGCCGGCCGTGTCGTTGACGGCCGTGTTGATCAATCCGCCGGTTTCGAATGCGGCGCTGACCCCGGCCCTTTTCTCGTTCGCCCCGTTGTTGTTCACGTAGCGCGCGTCATAGCCGATCCGTTTCGTCAACGGCGTGTTGTCGAACGTGATCTTGGATGAGCCGATCGTCCACTCGGTGTGCGTGTCCTTCTCCGAGTCGGAGCCTCCGCCGCTGGTCGGAGGCCAGCAGTTGAACTTCAGATCCACGGTGAAATCGGCCGTGGCGAGCTTCGCTCCCGCGTCGGTCGCGGTGAACTCCAGCCGCTGCCTCGACTTGTTGAACGCCATGTTGAACAGCGGGGTTCCGTCTGCCGCGTTGACGGTCTGCTGCGACTGGACGAGAGTGAACGAGCGGAACCGGCTCGTCTCCGTCGTGTTGAACTGCACGTACGCGACATCACCGGCCTTCAACGCCTTGTTCACATGAATTTTGAGGCCGATGCGCGTGACGAGCTGCCAGTAATTCGGGATCACGCCATCCTGCGCCGTCCCGTCGATGGTCGCCTTGATGTCCTGCGAATCATCCGTGTTGCGGAATTTGACGACCTTCGCACTGCCGATCGTCACAATATCGTATGCGGCTGCCGTCGTCGCGGTCGTGCTCGTCGCGTCCGCATACGCCGCAGTCATAGCCGCCGGCTGCAGGCCGAGTCCGGTGGCGAGCATGACCGCGCCGATGCTTAGGGCGGCGGCTTTTTTGATGGCATTGTTTTGTCCCATATTTTTTGGCGCTTGTGTTGTTTTCGTGGGTGTGGGTTCGTCGTTGAGCCGTTGAGGGAGTAAGAGAAGAGCGCTTCCTGGGTAGGATGTTTTCGACCAAGATAAACAAGCAACCAGCAAGCGCCTGATGAACA
>NZ_JAFEJR010000034.1:0-7660 GCF_018555335.1 Bifidobacterium sp. SO1
ATGCTCTCCTCAACAAGGAGATAGATCTCCCCAACACCGGCAGGTAATCATAACGGGATCGTCATGCACCGAGGTAATCAGGGTGACGATCCCGTTGCTTAAGTCAACCTTGGTCTAACAGAGCCTACGTTTATAGGAAATAGCCAATGGTTCCACAATGCGTAGGGCTTTCGTCATCTCTTTCAGATGCCGCTCCCGCGCGTTCGTCACCGTTCGGTCCTTTCGTGTCCGAATACAGTGTGGGCCGGGTCTTTCGGCCCGGCCCACCGTGGATCCGGTTAATGCGCCTCCGCTGGACGGCATCCGTTTTACGGGATGTCAGGGTCAGCCTCGGGTACCGTAACGGTCCCGCTTCGCCCGGCTACTGGACTAGAACGTCTCTTCGTGCGGCTTCCCGACGAATCATAAGATTCGTGACGTTCACGGCGGATCGGATCCCTGTTAAGCCTTTGCTCTTCAGACTTCTCTTCGGACGGGAGAAAGAGAAGACCAAAGGTAACCCCTATTCTAATCGGAGTAATCCATTGAATCCACTGTCATTCGGAATATGGAAATCTGATGTTCAAGAACAAATCTCATATGATCCTTTTGTGCGGTCGAAACGGTTCAGACGCATGACATCGGTTAGGATCGGTTCAGTCGACGAAAGGACAACGAATCATGGCGACACTACTCCTCACCGCCCGCGACCTGCAAGACGATGACAGGGACATTGCGGACGGCTGCGTGGCCGCCGTCACCGTGACCGGCGTGGACGGCGGGCATGTCGGCTTCGAAATCGGCATCGCGCCGCACATCGTCAGGCTGCTCGACCACGTGAAGGGTACTCCGATTACGGAGGATGATCCGGACAAGCCGCATCTGCTGTACGATCGGTATGAACTGTTCGATGATCCGGTGTGCATGCCGGAGGACTCTTTGCTTCTGCTGATCATCCAACTGAACGATCTGGGGGATGGGGCCATGTCGATGGAATACTCGTTCTTCGACGATCCGGAACCGGATGTGATACAGGGCGTGCATACGATCATGGACATGCTGAGCCGCTGATATTTCCGCTTTTAATCGACATACAAATGATCGGATAGACAAAACGGAAGAGGTGTTCGTGCAATTCAGGGCTGATGGTCTGCCGGTGCATCTGCCGGAGGGGCTGCGACTGGTCGAACTCGAGCTGACCGACGCGGGATGCGTGGGGCATGGGCTGATCCGGTTCAGGGATCTGCTGTCGGAGTTCGACATCGATTCGGGCGAGTGGCTGTACGGTCCGGTCACCTGCCTGTACGGGGAGAACGCGACCGGCAAATCGACCGTGATCCATGCGATCGGCGTGCTGCGAACCCTGATCTCCGGTGGCCGACTGGACGGGAAGGATACGCGTCTGATCCGTCGCGCCCGGACATCATGTGGTATTCGCGCCGTGTTCCGTGACGGCGATCGGATATGGCTGGAGTATGAGGTTCATCTGACCGGCACGGATTCCTATGTACACGTGGCTTATGAATCGGCCAAGGTCGGACTGCGCGAGGGTCGTCTATTGCCGCCGAAGATCACCGTCGCGAATGGAATGCCGAAATCACCGGCATGGTTCTGGAACGCAATGCCCGCACGCGGGAAGACGGCCGACGGACAGGGATCACTGCTGTTTTCCCCCACCGACGGATCATGCCGCCTGTCCTGGATGATCCGGCATATGACCGCCGATGCTTCAAACCATATGATGCGGATCATGCCTCGGCTGGATCGTCTAGCGGACATGGCGGATCGGCTTACCCATTGGATGCGAAACGGCGTGATCATCGTGACGGAGGATGATACGCGTCCGATTACCGTCACGGTGGACGGGCGTTATCCCATCGATCTGGATCATTGGGATTACTGTCCGAATGATCGGCTTCCGATGATGCGGCATACCATTCGGATGCTGGATGACATGATGTCGGTCACGTTCCCCGGTCTGCGGGTTGGATTGGAGGAGCATCCCGGTTCCGATGGGTGGACCGATATCCGGATGAAGGCGATCCGCGACGGATTCGAATACCCGTTCGCGGAGGAAAGCATCGGGGTCAAATGGATGATGCGGCTGCTTCCGCTGCTGCTCCGTCTGCAATATGATCGGAACGTGTTCCTGATCGTCGACGGTTTGGACAGGCATATGGGCGTGGTACTGCATGATCGGATCATCGGTCTGCTTCAACTGTGGCTGGCCGGACAGATGCTGTTCGTCACCCGTCAGATTCGCGTATTCAATGTGACCGATTCACCGTATACGGGAATCATTCTGTCAACGGTGGACCCCGGTGATCGGTTCGTTCCGTTCCGCGGATTGTGTTCGTATGATGTCTCTCCGGACCGGAGCTATCGGAGCCTCGCGGGGGCCGGATGGCCGGTCGAACTGTCGAATGTCCCCTCCCGTTTCCGTATCAATCTCGGATTGCATGAGGCGAGAGGGCATATCCCGCCCATTGCATCCGTATCTTTTGATTGATGACGAGGGCGCGTTTTACAGGCGAAGCACATGATCATCGTTCCCCGAACCGTCCGTCGGGGAGAGGTGTGAATTGGCTTTTCTTTGATCCTTGTTTTATAATAGAAGCGTATTTGATATAGAAAATACGTTTTTTGAGAAAAAATCAGACGAAAAGCGTGAGGGGAATAAAGGATGGCATCATGATTCGTCTCAGGGGTCTGACGCTCACGGACGCCAAGAACACCAAAAAAGGCGTTATCCGATTCAAGGATCTGCCCTCGGGTGCGAGCGTCACCGGAATCTATGGACAGAACGGTTCGGGCAAGACGACCGTCATCATAGCCATCCAACTACTGAAGACGCTCTTGGAAGGCGAGAGCATCACCGACGAATCGGTCGGCTTCATCCGTCAAGGAGCGGACAAAGGCAGCCTGAACGCTACATTCGACACCGATCTGGGCGTTCTCCTCTACGATGTCGTCTTCGAGCGAATCCCCGACGATAGTGGCAGGATGCGCGTCGTGAACGAGACGCTGACCATCCGTCCGGCGGACGGGTCAAGGAAGCGTCTGCTCATCGATCACGGGCTGGACGAACAGTCGGACGACATGGGGTTGCGCCCATACCATACGATGCCGCGCATCCAATGGAGGTCGATCCGTTCCGTGCGAAGCGGCGACGAACTGCTGGGACAGGAGGAGACTCTGGCATGGTCGGAAGGCCGTTCGTTCGTCTTCTCGAAGACCACGCGGACGACACTGGAGCGGATCAGCGGGATCATCGAACGTGACGACAGGTCGGCTGCGGCGAAGACGACCGCCAGACGGGACACTCTCGTCCCGCTGCTGGGTGCGGTCGAAACCCTGTCCACCTTCGCGCGACGTGACATGAGGATCGTGACCACGAGAGAGGGTTCCTCGGTCAGTTTCGACTACACGCCGCTTCCCGTCGACGGGCACGGCTTCGACATGCTCGACATCAGCCATAAGACCGCCATTCCAGCCGAATACAAGACGTCGATCCTCAACATGGTGGATCAGGCCAACAAGGTCATGCCCTCGCTCGTGCCCGGTCTGCATCTTGGCTGCTCGATGTCGGACGTTCCGCTCAAGGATGGCAAGCCGGGGATCGAAGTGTTCCTGTACAGCATCCGCAACGATGTGACGACCCCCTTGTGGGCGGAATCCGAAGGCATTCGCCGCATCATGGGCATTCTCTCCCTCCTGATCCGCATGTTCAACGAGGTGAACGTCTGCATCGCGATCGACGAGATCGACTCCGGAATATTCGAGGTGCTGCTCGGCTCCCTGCTGCAGGTGCTCGCCACAAGAGGCGTGGGGCAGCTGATCTTCACCGCGCATAATCTGCGCGTCCTGGAGACGCTGACCTCGGATTCCATCGTGTTCTCCACCACCGATCCGGAGAACAGGTTCACGACCATTCCGACGCGGGGGACGAACAATCTTCGTGACATGTACATCGGCATCGTGGATCGCGGAACCTCCGACAAGCCGTTCTCCGACCGGACCCGGCAGCGTGAAATCGCATTGGCATTGACCGAAGCCGGCGACGAGGAGCATCAATGAGCGGCCGTTCCAAGAAGAACATCGTCCCCGGCGATCGTGGAAGGGACTACGGATGCGACATGTCTCGTGGAGACTTTTGACCTGCTGCTCAACTCAAGTCCGGAACTGCACGAATTGCTCATGGACGGCGATCTGACCCTGTACCAGACCCATTCCCTCGGCTATACGGGTATCGCCGGGCTTCCTCCTTTATCGGCGGTCCGGCACGTCATTCAACAGCGACATAAAACCTTTCACGATTGCAAGCCGGGGGATCTGCGTGCCATAGTGCAGATCATGGATCTGGATGGCGCGATGATACCGGATGATCGCGTGCTGTATGGCGGCGATGATCTTGATTATCGGACCGATTGCATCATTACCCCGAACGTGAAGGGGATACTAAAACGCAATCACGACAAGACCGCCGTGATGAGAGCACTGGGAAATTCCATCGCCAAACCAATCAGATTCGGCGGATGCGAGGTTTCCTTATCTGCCTTTCTACTCCTCCCGGAATCTGGAGCACATGCTGTGGAATGATCCACGTAAACTTTCCGATCAAGAGAAGACCATTCGCGCAAGAAAAAAGGCGGCGAAATTCGCCAAAGATCTGGACGGCTTCATCGATTTCATCAACAGTGACGACATCCTGCACGGATACGACAATCTGAAGGAATCGTGGGATTGGCCCTTCGAGGAATGTCATTCACTGGAGCGCGGCTCGAACATCGCCTTCCTGCCGACCGCACTCCGCCGGATACTGGAAGGCAAGCCGGTCATTTGATCGATCTGTATTCGTTCCAATCGTGGCCATTGATCGAACGATCGTTCGCGGAGCATGGCGGGTATACGCCGAGCATGACCGGTGCTCGCGCGGATTGCGTTCGGTCTGATGGTGATGCGGAGTGGTGGGATTCGTTGCAGCCCGCCTACGGGTGGCTGAAGACCGAGATGGTCGCGGCCGGTCTGCCGTGTCCGTCACCGGATGCGACGCCATTGTGGGCGTGGGCGCAATGGGTTGACGACAAGGGCATGATACGGCACCGACCGGATCGGCGGAGCCGATGGTTCCGCGAAGGCTACGAGAACTGCGATCTGATCCATCTGAGGGTTGATCCGCAGCGTTGCCTGTTCACCCGGTTCGATGCGTTCAACATGGTGATCAACAACTGGCCGACCCCGCCATTGGAGGCATGCGAGTGGGATGACGCGACGTATGACCGGTGGTTGGACGAACACTGGGATGAACCCGCAGAAGAACGGCGCAAGCTATGGCATGAGAACGTGATCGTCCCGTATGACGGGCTGCCTCGAGAGTGGATTCAGGCGACCCTTTGGATGATACGACCGGAGGACGTGAAACAGGTTTGGAGACGGCGCGGATAATCTCCGGCGGTCGCCCTGCGCGGACGCATATGTTCGACTAAATTGGATATCACCTAGGAAAGGAACGGAAACATGACTGGCATCAGACTCCACGATTACTAGACCTTATCGTCTAGTTTTCAAGGAGCAACATATGTCCCGCACCTACAAGGACAGGAACTACAAGCAGCTCGAACGCGAAGCCCTACGCTTCGGGTTCACATACATCAACCACCACTATGGTCTTCGCCCGCCGGAACTTGTCGGGGACGTGGACGCTTACGTCGCACATCGTGGCCGCAAAGCGCATCTGCGCACATACAACCGCTGGCACGACTGGCGCGACTACGAATCCGATTGGGCACCCGACTACGGTATTCCGTCCGCGATCCGCGACCATTTGACCGTCGCCCGACATGCGGCGAACAGCGGATTGCTGGACGAGGATTGGGATGATCCCATCGTCTACCAGCGGCACATCCGCTGGACCTGCGGACGGTAGTTTTCTTCTGGCCCGGCATTCTTCGCCGGGCCTTTTTCATGACCTCAACCGTCGCATACAATGAAAACGGGGCGATTCATATGGCCGAGACAACAAACGAAGAACAGCATCCGATCATCCAAATACAAGGCACACATGAAGAGGCAATGAACGCCAACGACGACGCATCCCATGCGAATCTGGCACTCGCCATCATCATGATCGTCGTTATCGGATTCGTTCTCGTGACGTTGCTGAACGGTTCGACCGGCATCATTAACCTGATCAGGAGCATGTGGAAGTCGCGGAACGGGGATATTCCCGTGTTTGCGCCGTCCGCAGGTCAGCTTGGCGATCTTGCGGCGCTGGTCCTGGTGCTGATGGTCGTCGCCTCGTTCTGCCTGCCCATCATATCGGCACTGATCGTCGGGCGTGGCGAGAAACAGGTCATCCGCCGGTATCGACGGTCAGGGGATGTGCTTGGCGTGAAGGCGGAGCGGATCATCGAGGGCGTTCGCCCCGTATCGGAGACGTTCAGCGGCGATCCGGATGATTATGTTTCGGATCATCTGATCAACCGTTTCCTCTGGCATCCGCAGGGATCAAGCTGCACGCTGCACGTTCCCGCATACGTGTCGCCGACCATCTGGCGGAAGCAGGGAGTGGATTCGGACAGCCGCATGGCATGGATTGACCTTGACATCACCGGCGACACGTTGACCGTGACCCACATCAGTCCCATTCCGGTCGAGGAAGTGGAACGGGACGAGCGGCGCGGGAGCGGCCGGCCGCCCTCCATCATGGCGACCCGGCCGGATGGTCTGCTGACCGATCATCGGGATTGGCTGCTCTAGCATGCATCGGGAAAGGATACGAAATGACGGCAGACAAGCCGGAACCGATAACCGACGATAAGCTACTCGCTTTGTTGGAGAAGGCGATGCGCGACAGCCTGGATCATCCGATGCCGTATGATCCGGATCTGATCCCGGCGAGCGAATCATTCCGTGGATTGTTTGACTTCCCTTGCCGGGAAACATCGACTTGCGTTGCGGGAGAGAGTGACAAGTGACGAATTTATCGACTCGAATGAGACGGATACTTGAACGCTATTGGAGCATTGCGGCGTTCGGACGAAATGAGCGCGAACCTTTGACACCGGTGCAGCCCGGAGATATTCAGAACCGAGAGTGGGCGAGGATGCGATGGGCGGCGAAACGCGCGTTTCCCGGTATGTTTGATGAATGACCGTACAGGTCATTTGATCAGTTCCAGTATGCCACGATCCTCCTTGCGACCGAATTTGTGGAGTCTTGAGTATTCGGCAATCGCATGTTCCAGTTTGCCGGGGTCGGCCCAGTATCGTTCCAGCCATCGCCAGTCCTTGACCTGACCGTATTTGAGCACGTTCTTGCAGTAGAGGGATGGCTTAAGTTGTTTCGACTTGTTCGTATACTGCCCGTACAACCCTTCCGCAATGATGACCAGCATTTCGATTTCGGGATGGGTGTGCAGACATTTGACTTCGACCTTGTGCTCGTAGCCCTTCGGCGGTTTGTAGTTGTCGGAGTTCGAGTCGACGATTCGGATGATCAGCAGCGGCTTGTCTCCATAATCGACGTCAAGGTATTCGTTGACTTCGGAATGGCTGCGTTTCACCGCCCAATCGCCGTCTGTCCGGTTTCGGATGATTTGCGATTGGGGGATAATGAGTTCGTCCCGTTCGATGAGCGTACTGAGGATGAAACGTTCCGCCGTGCCCTCGCAGCAGAACAG
>NZ_JAFEJR010000035.1:0-6960 GCF_018555335.1 Bifidobacterium sp. SO1
CCTGCGCACCATCCGCGAATCCATCCCCACCCCCGCCGACGCAGCCCGCGCCGTCACCGACTTCCTCGCCAACGCGTGGGCCCATCGCATGCGTTTCTCGTACGCGTCCTACGTGCTCGTGTTCCTCTTCATCACCGCCTCGGCCACCGTGTTCCTGCAGTGGAGCGTCTACAACGAGCCGACGTACGCCGATCCGGCCGCGGTGGACGACTACACGAAGGCATGGGACAGCATCCGCGGCCAGATCACGAAGTTCGTGGCGCAATCCTGGCTGCAGAACAACAACAACGCGCTGCTCAACTTCCTGATCCTCGGTCTGATGTATCTCGTGCTGGTGTTCCTGCTCAACCGGTTCTGGATCGCCACGGCCGTGTTCTCGATCGCCATGACCTCGTTCGCCGTGGCCAACCACATCAAGATCGCACTGCGCAGCGAGCCGATCATCCCCTCCGACCTGAGCTTCCTGTCCGGCGGCAACACCGGCGAGATCTGGTCGTTCATCCCGCAGGACGACCTCGCGCTCGTCTATGGCTCGATCCGCATGCTGGTGTGGCTGACCGTGATCTGCGTCGTGCTGCAGGTACTCGACGGACGCAAATGCGTGATCCCGTTCCATTGGAAGCATCCGTTCCGCAACCCGAAGGTCATCGCCGGCAACTGCACACGACTGGTCGCTGTGATCGTCAGCGCGGCGACCCTGTTCTCGTTCACGTGGAACCTCGGCATTCCCGGCTCGTGGTCGTACGAGTGGGCCAAGAGCATGAACGACTCGCCGATGCTGTGGGATTCGCTCAGCGACGCGAGGAACAACGGCCCGGCGATGAATTTCCTGCGTCTGGCGCACGCGAAGACGATGGACAAGCCGGACGGCTACAGCAAGGCCGCGATGGCCGAGATCGCCGAGAAATACGCGTCCGCGGCGAAGAAGACCAACGCCACGCGCGCGAACGAGATGACCGACAGCACGGTGATCATGATCCTGTCGGAGTCGTTCTCCGACCCGACGCGCGTGCCCGGCATCGAATTCACCCAGGACCCGATGCCGAACATCCGCTCGATCAAGGAGACGACGACCTCCGGCCTGATGCTCTCGCCCGGATACGGCGGCGGCACCGCGAACATCGAATACCAGTCGCTGACCGGCCTGAACCTCGGCCTGTTCGACGATTCCATGCAGTCGCCGTATCAGGAGCTCGTTCCGCATCAGAAGAATCCGTACACGTTCAACCAGATCTGGAACACGAAGTACGGCCAGACCGGCTCGGTGGCGTTCCACCCGTTCTACAAGAACATGTACCTGCGCGATTCGGACTACAAGAAGTTCGGATTCAGCCATTTCTACACGCTGGACAGCGATCCGGCGATCACCCATCAGGATCGCATCGACAACTCCACGGTCGTCAGCGACGCCGCATCGTACCAGAACGTGCTCGACGCGCTCTCCTCGAACACCGAGCATCCGCAGTTCATCCAGCTGGTGACGATGCAGAACCACATGCCATACAACGACTGGTATGCGGACAACCAATTCAAGGAGGCCGACGTCTCGCAGATCGGCGACGGCGAGAAGTATTCCGTCGACACGTACGCGAAGGGCGTGAACCTGACCGACCAGGCGACCTTCGATTTCCTGTCGCAGCTCGACCAAATGGACAAGCCGATCACCGTGATCTTCTACGGCGACCATCTGCCGGGCATCTACACGACCGCGAACAGCGACAAGAACAACGCGCTGGCGCTGCACGAGACGGACTACTTCATCTGGTCGAACCAGGCATCCGTCTCGGCCGGCACGAAACTGGACGACAAGAACGCCGGATACACGTCGTCCAACTTCTTCATGGCGCAGGCCGCGGAGCACATGGACGCGAAGATCTCGCCGTACCTGACGCTGCTGACCGAACTGCACGATCAGCTGCCCGCGCTGGGACGACTCGTGCTGCAGGCGGGCGGCTTCGACGAGAACGCGTCGACCATCTACCTGTCCGCCGATGGCACGACGGTCAAGCGCAAGAACCTGTCGAAGCAGGCTAAGCAGCTGCTCAAGGAGTACCGTCTCGTGCAGTACGATCTGACCGCCGGCAAGGGGTATCTGAACGACACCGACTTCTTCAAGGTCGGGTAGCGTCCAAGATCGTGCGACGTTTGCGGCCGGGCGCCCGGACCGCGCGGTCACACGGAGATCCGACCGCAAACGGACGCCCGTTTGTATAATGGAGCTCATGCCAGTTCTTGATACCAAAGACGCGTGGGAAACCGTCCATCGCATCGTGTTCCCGACACGGGACGCGGATCTTACCTTGCCGCTGTACGCGACGCCTTGGACGCCGTCATATCTGCGCGAATCGGTTTTGGACGCAAGAACCGACATGCAGACCATCAATTGGGGCACCCTGAATCACTCCAAGTTCGATCGCATCGTCGAGGACGCATCGAAGCGTTCCAACGCGAACGGCACGGATCATATTTCGACCGGCGACATCATCTCGCGCCGTGGCATACGGATCGCCCCGCGGTCCCGCACATCGTTCTGCACGTTCTTCAACGCGTTCCCCGCCGCCTACTGGCAGCGCTGGACCAAGGTGCGGCGAGTACGTCTCGTGGCGGAGGTCGCCGGCACCGGCAAGCTGACCGTCTTCCGATCCACCGGCCGCGGATTGTTCAATCCGGTGGCACGACTGTCCGTGAATGCCCCCGATCCGGCCAGACCGCAGCATGTCGAAGCGATCATGCCGCTCACGAATCTCATGGATGGCGGCTATATCTGGTTCGATGCCGCCAATGACTCCGACGACGCCCCGCTGCAGGTGCTCTCAGCCGAATGGCAGGTTCCCGTCTCGGCCCGAACCGCCCAAAGCACGCCAGCCAAGCCGCATTCCACGCTGTCGATCGCGATCACCACGTTCAATCGTCCCTCGTATTGCCTTGATCTGCTGAAAGACATCGCGCAGGCGGACGAGCTGCGCAAGCGACTGGACACCATCTATTGCGTGGATCAGGGCACCGACCATGTGTCCGACCAGCCGGATTTCAATGACACCGCACGCCGGCTCGGCTCCCAGCTCACGTATCTGCGTCAGCCCAACCTCGGCGGTTCCGGCGGCTACTCGCGCGGCATGTTCGAAACCGCCGAAGCCGGCAACAGCGACTATGTGCTGCTGCACGACGACGATGCGATCACCGAGCCCGAGGCCATTCTGCGCGCCGTGCAGTTCGCGGATTACACGGTCCGCCCGACGCTGGTGGGCGGCGGCATGTTCCATTTGGACAACCGGACCGTACTGTACACGCAGGGCGAGCGGCTCGATCCGCGCACCATCTGGATGAAATCGTCGCTGGAACTGCCGTACAACCACGATTTCGCGATGCACCCGCTCAGGGATTCGCCCGAACGCCACCAGCGCATCGACGCGGATTTCAACGGGTGGTGGATGTGCCTGATCCCGGTTAGGGTCATCAAAGAGATCGGCCTGAGCCTGCCGGTGTTCATCAAGTTCGACGATACGGAATACTGCATCCGGGCACGTGAGCATGGCTACCCGACCGTCTGCCTGCCGGGCGTCGCCGTATGGCATCAGGCCTGGCACGACAAGGATCCGGCCCGCACGTGGGAGGAGTACTTCTTCCAGCGCAACCGGTGGATATTCGCGCTGCTGCATTGCCGCAAGCCCACGTTGCGCATGATGTTCGAGATGATGTACGGCGATCTGAACGTCGGTCTGCGCTTCCTGTATTCGGCGCTGTATCTGCGGCACAAGGGATTGAAGGACATCATGCGCGGGCCGGAATACATCGTGTCGTCGATGCCCGGCAAGCTGGCCGAAGTCCGCAAGGAACGCGCCGCGTTCGAGGACACGCACGCCAGCGGCGACCGCGAGGACTTCCCCGAGCCGGCAAGGGAATTCATCTCGCACACGGTTCGTCCGCGTTCCCGCTCCAAGAACACCCGAAGCGGCGTGTACAACATCGTGCGCGGCCTGCTTGGCATGACGGATGCGTCCAACGCCAAGGTGCCGGATGTCGCGATTCCGGCGAAGGACGCATTCTGGAGTTCGTTCGCGAACGTCAACTCCGCGATCGTCACTACGTCCGACGGCAACTCGGTCAGCTGGCTGAAACGCAACGACCGGCTGTTCCGCAAGGATATGATCCAGGGACTGCGACTGGCCTGGCGGTATACGCGCAGGTTCGAGCGGCTGTCGAAGGAGTACCGGGACTATGACATCGCCGGATTCGACGTCTGGCGGAAGATCTTCTCGAATCCGAACGACTGAGACGGACAACACAGACGTCCTATGGTTGGTTCGTGGTATGACGAGGGGCGTTGCCGATCGGCAACGCCCCTCGTCATACCAATTGCGATACCCCGTAAAACACAATATCGGAGCATGCGCCCAGGATGGATGCGTTCAATGTCCTTGCCCTGAATCTATCACGAGCATCGATCGCTCACCGATCCGACCGGCTTCGCCGAAAATCCTCGCTGAACGGATCAGACTCGGTGACGACTTCCACATCGCGCTCATCCGGCGCCGGCATGATGCGCATGTAATCATGGTTCAGCAACGCGTAGGCGTCCCCCGCGTCGTTTCGGATCACGAGCGTGCAGGCATTGTCGCCGGTCGCCACCGCCACCATGTCGGTGAAGTTGGGATCGGTGGGACTGGGCGTACGCAGCGACGTGAACAATTTGAACTCGCCGCTGTTGAACAGTTTGAGCGGCACTTCGAACTGCACGGTGTGATGCCCGTGACGTTTCATCTTGAATACCTTGGCACCGGTATCGTAGGTGATGCCGCCACGCCTGATGTCGTTCATCGAAATGGCCAGATAGAAATCACCCGGCTCGTCATACTGGTATTCAACGGCGAACCGGAACGTGTCGTCGCTGGTCAGCATAGGTTTGGATACGGCATACGTACGCAGCAGCGGGCAACGCTCGTTGAGGCCTTCCGGATATACGCCCTTCTTGGCGGCCTCGGCCGCCTTCTTGTCGTCTTCCTTCTTCTCGGCCTCCAAGTTGGCGAGCGTGTACTGGTCGGCGACGCTTTCCTTGTCGCCGATGGCAGCCACTTCGCCATCCTTGATCATCATGGCCCGGGTGCAGTATTTCTTGACGGATCCCATGTCGTGGGTCACAAGAATCACGGTCTTCGTCGGATCCTTGCTGACTTCGCGGAAGAAATTGTCGCACTTGCGTTGGAACGCCTCGTCGCCGACGGCGAGCACCTCGTCGAGCACGAGGATGTCGCCCTGCGCCTTGATGGCCACCGAGAACGCGAGTCGCACCTGCATGCCCGACGAGTAGTTCTTGAGCTTCTGATCCATGAAGTCTTCAAGCTCCGCGAATTCGACGATGTCGTCGTACATCGCGTCGATCTGTTCATGGGTGAATCCGAGCAGGCATCCGTTGAGATAGACGTTCTCGCGGCCGGTGAGCTCCGGGTTGAATCCCACGCCGAGCTCTATGAACGGCACCAGCTTGCCTTTGACCGACACGCTGCCCTGATCGGGATAATAGATCTGGGAAATGATCTTGAGCAGAGTGGACTTGCCGCCGCCGTTGCGCCCGACGATGCCGAAGAACTCGCCCTGATGCACTTCAAAGGAAATGTCCTTGAGGACATCCTGCCGCCGGTATCCCTTGATGCCTCGAGTCCAGTTGATGAACGCCTGCTTGAGGCCGGTGGCCTGTTCGGTGGGCAGACGGAAGTACTTGCCCACATGGTCGACGGAGAGCACGACCGGCGCGTCCAGATAGGCGAGTTCGTTGTGCGGCTTGTCGGTGAGCCGGGCGTCCATGGCGGCTGCGCCGCCCGCGTCTTTGGAGGCCATCGAGATAAGGGAATTTGCAGTCTCCTGGTTCACCACCATTTACATGACCTCCGCGAATCGCTTGCTATTCCTACGGAATACATACACACCGACCCAGATGAGCACCACGGTCAGGCCGAGCGGAATGGCCGGCACCCACCACGATCCGAACTGGTTCCATACCGTGGGCTGCGATTCCGGCGCGATGAAGTTATGCCGGATGTCCTGGATCGTCTGCGCGATCGGATTGAGCAGCTCGAGTCGGGCGAGCTTTGCGAACAGACCGCCCTTGTCGGTCACGTAGCTTAGCGGATAGATGATCGGCATCGCATAGAAGATCATCTGCTGCAGCACTTCCCAGATATGCGCGATATCACGGAAATACGCGTACATCGTGCTGAAGATCAACGCCAAGGCCAAGGCAAGGACCCACAGCTGCAGCACGTTCAGCGGAACCAGTATCACACGCCAGGTAAACCGCACGTGATTGAAGAACGCGAAGATCAGCACGACGACATAGTTGATGCCGAGGCTGATCATCGACCCCAGCGTGGCCGAAACCACCACGATGTAGTTGGGGAAATGGATCTTGCGCAGCAGATCGCCGCGGTCGACGATCGAACGCAGGCCGATGGAAGTCGCCTCAGCCACGAAGTTCCATGAGCAGATGCCCAGCAGCAGCACTACCGGATAGGTCGGCGTGCCGTCAGACATGCGCAGGAACTGGGCAAACACCACGTACATGACGGCGAACAGCATCAACGGCTTGAGTACCGACCACGCCACGCCCAGGAACGAGCCCTGATATCGTAGCTTGAAATCGGTCTTCACCAGGCCTTTCAGCACGACCCACGCATAGCGGTACCGATCCGCAAATTTCTCAATGACTGCTTTCACGAGGGGCTATTTTACCAGTCCAGGCGCACAAAGCCTTTTGGTTCCGAACCGCCCCCATTACCTGGCAAGCCATCGCCCACTCACATATTGCACCATATAACACGAATGCGTACCGATGTACACCCCGCTGTCTAAATGAAAGTGCAACACCCTTTAGATTGGAGATTGTCTAGATAACCAGTGAAAGGATGTTGCACCTTGGGTCAAGTGTATTCGCACCTGTCGGAAGAGGAACGGCAGGTCATCCAA
>NZ_JAFEJR010000036.1:0-6452 GCF_018555335.1 Bifidobacterium sp. SO1
GTTCATCAGGCGCTTGCTGGTTGCTTGTTTATCTTGGTCGAAAACATCCTACCCAGGAAGCGCTCTTCTCTTACTCCCTCAACGGCTCAACGACGAACCCACACCCACGAAAACAACACAAGCGCCTGTTTTCTTGGCTCCCTCGGCTGAGGGAGCTGTCGGCAAAGCCGACTGAGGGAGCGTCAGACCCATCACATTAAGCCCGACAAGGCACTAAGTGCGGTTCGCTCGTAACCTGTACGCAGTATGCATATAACGCAATCGCTATCGTCGTAGGCGTCGGCATGCGCTGGGTACGGCCGCGGGTAGCGTTGCGCACGGCGGACGACGATGAGCCTGTCCGCCGTGCGCAACGTCATATCAGATAGACATCAGACAGACACAAGGAGACGGCCGGCATGAGCGAAGCCCGGTATTCATACGAGAACGCGATCCGCGAATTCGTGTACATCGAACTGCCGTTCGACGGCGACGCGGACGGCCGCAACGACCTGGTGCGTGCCGACATCATCCGTCCGCGCGAACTCGACGGCACCGAGAAGATCCCCGTCATCATGGATCCCAGCCCGTACTACGAGCTGTACGACCGACACGGCGAGAAATACGAATACTCGCACCCGGAAGACAAGTGGAACAGCCCACTCAAACAGTTCCCGTTCTTCTACGACAACTACTTCGTGCCGCGCGGCTACGCGGTCATCATGCTCGCCACGTCCGGCACCGCACTGTCCGAAGGATTCTGCGACATCGGCGGGCCGAAGGACATCGCCTCCGCCAACGCGGTCGTCGACTGGCTCAACGGCCGTGCGACCGGCTACATGACCCGCGACCGGCGTACTCCGGACAACGAGATGACCGCCTACTGGGCGTCCGGACTCGTCGGCGCGATCGGCAAATCCTACGACGGCTCTGTACCCAACGGCATGGCCGCCACCGGCATCGACGGCCTCAAGACCATCGTGCCGATCTCCGCGATCTCCAGCCAATACGACTGGTACCATCCGCACGGCGCGCTGCTCAACGGCGACGACGCCGACGGCGGCTGGTTCGAACCCGACAACTTCGCCGTCACCCTGCAATCCACCGCCGACGGCAAACTCCAGCGGTTCAACACCAAAGGCGGCTGGCGTCGGCTGCACGACGGCTCTGACAAGGAACACCGCAGCTACAACGAGTTCTGGGCCGAACGCGACTACCGCGCGCACGTCGACCGGTTCAAGGCCAGCGTGTTCCTCGTGCACGGCGTCAACGACCTCAACGTGATGATGAACCAGGTCGATACGTACTGGAAGGCGCTGGGGGAGCACGGCGTGCCGCGCAAGATCTGGCTGCACCAGTACGCGCACGACGACCCGTTCGACGTGCGCCACGACGCGTGGCTTGCGACCCTGGAACGATGGTTCGACTACTGGCTCAAGGGCGTCGACAACAGTATCATGGACGAACCGGAGGCCTCGATCGAGGACCTGGACGGCAACTGGCACGAATATGCGAGCTGGCCGGTGCCGGGAACGGCGGTGCGCACGTTCGGCGTTCGCGGGGGAGCGGACGCGCGGCTGGGCGTGCTGCGCGAGTTTACGGCGGATGATGACGAATCCGATCAGGGCGATCATGTCGCCACGATCAAGGGCGCGCGCATCCGCGAACTCATCCCGTTCAGCGAATCCGGTCACGCGAGCGACGAACGGCTACTGTACGTGAGCGAACCGCTCGCCGACGACCGGCACATCTCAGGCACACCGCACATCAGCCTGCGCGTCAAGGCATCCGCACCCGACACGAACCTGTGCGTCTCGCTCATCGAATACGGCGAAGGCAACTACGTGCAGGTGAGCGAGGACATCCACGCGCTCGTCGAATTGAAGGAAAAACGGCCCGCGGTCGGCGGCTCGTCCGACGACGACAAGGCCGTCTACCCGGTATGCGTGCCGCGCAAATCGCATGAGATGCAGAACATGGTGACGCGCGGCTGGATCGCCACCGCCCACAAGGACTCGTTCGACGCGTTCACGCCCACGGCGACCGGCGAATGGATGGACGTCTCGTTCGACCTGCTCGCCACCGACTGGATCGTGCGCGCCGGGCATCGGCTCGCGCTCGCGATCTGCAACAACTCGAAACGACTCGCCGCCGTGCCGCTGTCCGATTTCGAGGTAGATCTCGACTCGGTGCGGCTGACGGTGCCGATGGCCTGATCGCAAGCGCGGACGAGGCGGTTTCTTTCCGCGGCTATGTAACGGTATGTCGTCGTCTATCGATCGGTCCGATCGGCGGACGACGACATACCGCATCGCGGAACCGTCCGGCAACGTCCACCTTGCCGCCAATACTGGGACTCATGTCTCTTACTATCGGAATCGTCGGTCTGCCGAACGTCGGCAAGTCCACCATGTTCAACGCGCTGACGCGCAACAATGTCCTCGCGGAAAACTATCCGTTCGCCACCATCGAGCCGAACACCGGCATCGTGCCGCTGCCCGACAAGCGCCTGCCCGTGCTCGCCAAGCTCGTGCACACCGAGAAGGTCGTGCCCGCCACCGTCACGTTCGTCGACATCGCCGGCATCGTCAAGGGCGCGTCCGAAGGCGAAGGCCTGGGCAACAAGTTCCTCGCCAACATCCGCGAGGCGGACGCGATCTGCGAGGTCGTGCGCGCGTTCAAGGACGACGACATCGTCCACGTCAACGGCAAGGTCGACCCGGCCGACGACATCGACACGATCAACGCTGAGCTGATCCTCGCCGACATGCAGACCATCGAGAACGCGCTGCCAAAGCTCGAGAAGGACCTGCGCGGCAAGAAGATCGAGCCGGCGTACCTCGACGCGGTCAAGAAGGCGAAGGCCATCCTCGAGGATGGCGAGACCATCGACCATGCGGCTGCCGCCGGCAAGATCGACAAGGCCGACATCTACGACCTGCACCTGATGACCGCCAAGCCATTCATCTACGTGTTCAACGTGGACGATGACGAACTTGCCAACGACGAACTCAAGACGAAACTCGCCGCGTCCGTGGCTCCCGCTCCGGCCGTGTTCCTCAACGCCCAGTTCGAGGCCGACCTCACGGACCTCGACGAGGACGACGCGCGCGAGATGCTCGCCGACGCCGGACTCGCCGAATCGGGCCTCGACCAGCTGGCCCGCGTCGGCTTCGACATCCTCGGCCTGCAGACCTTCCTGACCGCCGGCGAGAAGGAAGTGCGCGCCTGGCAGATCCACAAGGGCTGGACCGCCCCGCAGGCCGCCGGCGTGATCCACACTGACTTCGAAAAGGGCTTCATCAAGGCCGACATCGTCTCCTACGACGACTTCGTTGCCGCCGAAGGCTCGATGGTCAAGATCAAGGAGGAAGGCAAACTCCGCCAGGAAGGCCGCGACTACGTCATGCAGGACGGCGATATCGTCGAGTTCAAGTTCTCCCCAACGTCTAAGAAGTGATCGTCGGATAGCGTTGAGGGCCTTGGAATTCCAGTGATTCCAAGGCCCCAGTTATTTCGTGCTCATTGCTGCCGTTCCGATTGTCTTAAGGAATGGTTTTTGACAGTGATATCCGCCATGATATGTGTTGCACGTGCTGGTGGGTTAGTCCAGTGTTTTGAGGTTAGCTTGGATTGTTCGATGAATCATCTGGAGGCAAGTGGCACGATTCCAGTTGGTTGGCACAATCGATGACCATGGGTCGTTGCACTGGCGGAGCAGTGAGTCTGAGCACAAGTCGGTAATTGAGGCGGTGCAGAATGAGCTTGGCAAGGATACCTACATCGGTATCGAGTGCTACATGGTGTCGCTGTTTATAATCATACTATCGTAGATAGAGCCTAGGGAGAAATATGTACGCAACGCCGAGGATCAGTTCTGGGGAGATGCTGTCTGTCCCACTGGTTCCCAACCATGATGTGGTCTCACCGCTGAGGTATCCAGGCGGGAAGAGCGTGTTGTCCGGATACGTGGCGTCTCTCATCGGTATGTTTGGGCTTCGTGACGCCACGTATGTCGAGCCATATGCCGGTGGAGCGGGTGTTGCGTTGCGTCTATTGCGGGACGGTACCGTGTCAAAGGTCGTTATCAATGATTATGACCCTGATGTGTTCGCTTTTTGGCATAGCGCAGTCAATGATTCGACATCGTTCTTGGAAATATTCGACAAGACGGAACCCACTATTGAGGAGTGGCATCGGCAGAAAGATATCATCAGAAATTCCGCCAACGAACTTGATAGGGGGTTTGCATTCTTCTTTCTCAACAGAACTAACAGATCCGGCGTACTCAACGGTGGCGTTATCGGCGGGCTGAATCAGAGCGGTGCATACAAAGTAGGAGCCAGATACAATAAGGCCTCTCTAAGGAAGAAACTCGAATTCCTTGGAGATCGCTCGGATTCCATCGAAGTCTTGAATGAGGACGGACGCGCCGTAGTAGAACGGTTCATCGGGGATGACAGCTCTTTCATCTATGCGGATCCGCCGTACGTGGAAAAAGGGCGGAGCCTGTACATGAACGCTTTTGACGAAAGCCAGCACCAGGATCTTGGAAGGACATTGAATAGTCATATCCGTTCCCATTGGATGCTTACGTATGATGACACGTCGCTGGTCAGAAAACTGTATAAGGACCGATACGGCGGGTTGTTTCCTCTGAGCTATAGTGCATCCTCGCGTCGTTCCGCGAATGAGCTGATGATTTTTTCCGATACACTGGGTGAAGCCATAGCATGCAATGCCTCAGAAGGAGAGTGACATGGTGAGCGGGAGACGAGAAATGGCCGATGTGTGGGAAGGACAGCGGGTTGAGTACATTCCGCTGGATAATCTGATTCTGTGGACGGAGAATCCTAGAGATCCATTAGAAGGCACCTACACTAATGACGATGTCATCCGTCACGCGATCGATAAGAGTAATGAGGGACAGTGGCAGCTGCATAAACTTGCAAAGGAAATGGGAGACAAGTTCGATTTGAGCGAACTACCCACGGTATGCAAGATAGATAATGGACCGTCGTATAGAGTATACGACGGCAACAGACGTGTCATCTTGGCGATGCTTCGCAAGAGAGGTCTTTCTGTCGATGGGCAACGGCAACTGCTGCCTCCAGACTTCCCTGACCCCATGCCATGCAATGTGTGCAACGAACGAATCGCTCTGGAGAATGTGGAACGCAAGCATAAGGGTAAGGGAAGCTGGAAGCAGTATGAGCGGGATTGTTTCATGTTCCGATACATGGGCGGACCGAAAACCGTACTGATGAAGCTGGAGGACCTTATTGGCGCAGTGACGGAGTGGCCTATACTCAATACAGGATTCGTTGAAAAAGACGTTTTCAACAAGAAGCATCTCGAAGAAATGGGACTTCTCCCCGATGAACCGGATTTTGGGGTTCCAACCGAATTGCTGCGAGAGCTCGTGGAAAACATCGCTGGTAAACTGGACAACGAGTTGAATACCCGCAACGCTCGAAACAATCCTGCTAGCGTGTTGCCGGAGGATCTCATCAAGCGCCTCAAGGAATCCCAACGCAGGCACGTCGCCAATGCGAAGACCGATATACGGGAGAAGGCACGTGCCGACACGGATTCACATTCGATGCCGGAACCTGTTGCCGAAGACGAAAAGCAGAACGATGCCCATCTCTTCGATGACCCCGAAGAAGTCCCCGCGCAGGACAGTGCCCCCAAGGAAAGCCGAAAAGCGCGCACGCGCCAGGTCAGTTTGCCTTCTGTCGCTGTTTTTTGGCGGACCGTTACATTTGACACCGGGTATCGTCAACAACATGTACCGCACCTTAGAAGAGCTTTGGAACATGTATCGGAACAAGGATATGCAGAATCGGGAAGCATTCGTTCCAATCTTCCGTATGGGTCTGCGTCTGCTGACGGAAACAGCGGCCTCGGAGTGTTGGGAACATGGTGGTCTGCAGAAATATGTGAATGATTATGCAAACGAGGCCAAGAAGAACCTGAGGAAGCGTAAAGGAGGTCAGGATCTTCTCACGTTCACGTCCAACTACCAGGTATCGCCGAACAAGCTAGTGCAGTTGCTCCAAAGCGGTGCACATGCATACACATCAACCAGAGCCGAAGGACAGACTCTAGCTATGAGCGTTTTAGTCGGAGAGATGCTCGCGTTGAGCCATGGACGTCCATAACAACCACATAGGGTGTCCCGATGGACAGTCATCGGGACACCCTTTCACATCCGGATCGCGCACGAGCCGGGCCAGAACGAGGATAATCGAATTCGTTCAGCCGCCCAGTCCGGTGTGGGTGGCGCGCACAGCGCTTTTGTGCGTTGCGAGAGTTGCGAGAGAAGACGCGGCGAATCGAGCATTATTTGTGAGGCTTCTGCTGTTTTCGTGGGTTAGGTTGTTGGTGTTGGTAGTTGGATGTTGAGTCCGCCGCATCTGAGCATGACGAGGCTGATGAGGTTGGTGACGTGGTGGAAGCCGTAGGCCATG
>NZ_JAFEJR010000037.1:0-4436 GCF_018555335.1 Bifidobacterium sp. SO1
ATTGGAACACCAAACGAAGGCAGAAACGACTTGAGGGACACACCCCGGAGGAATTCCGGAATATGTCCCTCACAGCCTGATCAGGTACCCTTAATAAACCACGTCCAACTTCCGGGGCGCAGTTCATGCAAAGGAACAAACCCCATTTTCATATAGGCATGCTTAACACACTGAACGTGTGATGATGCGTGCGGTAGCAAAGCGCGGAGCACGAAGGCGTACAAAGTACGTCGAGTGCTCCGTAACGAAGCTAACGCTCCATCATCACGCGTTCAGCGCTTTGGAGCCGATGTCGTGGCGATAGAACATGCCGTGCGTGTCGAGCGCGTCGATGATCTGATAGACCTTGTCCTGTGCGGCCTTGATGGAATCTGCGGAGGTTTCGACGAGAAGCACGCGGCCGGAGTCGGCGACGAGGCCGTGCTTGTCGTCGGAGGCGACGCCCGCGTAGTAGACGTGTGAATCGGCGTCCACGGTGATCTCGGGAATCGGGGCGCCCTTGATGACGTTCGTCGGGTAGCCCTTGGACGCGAGCACGACGCCGAGCGTCGCACCGTCGGTCTTCCACTCGAACGTCGGGGCTTCACCGTTGAGAATCGCGTTGATACCGGCGCCAAGATCGGAGGTCAGACGCGGCAGCACGACCTCGGTCTCCGGGTCGCCGAAGCGGGCGTTGAACTCGATGACCTTCGGGCCGTCGGCGGTGGCGATCAGGCCCGCGTACAGGATGCCGGTGAACGGCGTGCCTTCGGCGGCCATCGCCTCGACGGTGGGCTTGACGATCGTTTCAAGGGCCGTGTCGACCACGTCCTGGCCGATCTGCGGCACCGGGCTGTACGCGCCCATGCCGCCCGTGTTCGGGCCCTCGTCGTTGTCGTACGCGCGCTTGTGATCCTGCGAGATCGGCATCGGCCAGAACTCAGTGCCGTTCACGAAGCTCATGAGCGAGAACTCCTGGCCCTCGAGATAGTCCTCGATGACGACCTTGGCGCCCGCGTTGCCGAAGCGATGGTCGATGAAGATGTCGTCGAGCGCCTTGACGGCGGTGTCCTCGTCCATCGCGACGGTCACGCCCTTGCCGGCGGCCAGACCGTCGGCCTTGATGACGATCGGCGCGCCGTGCTCGTGCACGTAGGCGACGGCCGGCTCGAGCTCGTGGAACGTCTCGTACTTGGCGGTGGGGATGCCGTGACGCACCATGAGCTGCTTGGCGAAGTCCTTCGAGCCTTCGATCTGTGCGGCGGCCTTGGACGGGCCAAACGCCTTGATACCGGCGGCGGCGAACGCGTCCACGATGCCTTCGATCAGCGGAACCTCCGGGCCGACGAACACCCAGTCGTAGCCGTTGTCCTTCACGAAGTCGATGAGCGCGGCGTGGTTGGAGGAGCCGAGCGAGACGACGCGGATGCCGTCGAGCGCCATGCCCGGGTTGCCCGGGGCGACGGTGACCTCGTCGACGCTGCCGCCACGCAGCAGGGCGTGCGCGATCGCGTGCTCACGGGCGCCGGAGCCGATGACCAGAACCTTCTGTCCCATTGTTGATAAGTCCTTTCGTGTCTGACATGTCAGTGGCTCCCCTCACGGAGGGGAGCCACAAAAAACGGGAAGTTACTTGAGTGCGATCTGCGTGCCGTCGGTGTCCGGCGTGATCTTGCCGATCACATAGCCGGCTTCGCCGTTGGCCTTGAGCAGTTCGAGCGTCTCGTCGGCGCGCTCGGCCGGAACGGCCAGCACCATGCCGATGCCCATGTTGAAGATGTTGTACATCTCCATGTGGTCGATCTCGCCGGCCTTCTCGAGCACGTCGAAGATCGGCAGCACCGGCCACGAGCCGAGGTTGATCTCAGCCGCGAGGCCGTCGGGGATCATGCGCGGCACGTTCTCGATGAAGCCGCCGCCGGTGATGTGCGCGACGCCCTTGACCACGCCCGCCTTGAACAGGGGAGCGAGGGCCTTCACGTAGATCTTGGTCGGGGTGAGCAGCACGTCGCCGAGCTTCGCGCCGTCGAGTTCGTCCAGCTCGGTGTCGACGGTGTAGCCGGCCTGTTCGAACAGGGCCTTGCGCACGAGGGAGAAGCCGTTGGAGTGTACGCCGGTGGACGGCAGGCCGATGAGCACGTCGCCGTCGGTGATGATCGAGCCGTCGACGATGGCGGACTTCTCGGCCACGCCGACCGCGAAGCCGGCCAGATCGTACTCGTCCTCATCGTACATGCCCGGCATTTCGGCGGTCTCGCCGCCGATCAGGCCAGCGCCGGCCTGCACGCAGCCGTCCGCGACGCCCGCGACGACCTGCTCGAGCAGCGCCGGATCGTTCTTGCCGCACGCGATGTAGTCGAGGAAGAACAGCGGTTCGGCGCCTTGCGCGGCGATGTCGTTGACGCACATGGCCACGCAGTCGATGCCGATGGTGTTGTGCTTGTTCGCCAGCTTGGCGACGACGAGCTTGGTGCCCACGCCGTCGGTGCCGGAAATCAGCACCGGCTCCTGGTAGCCGAGGGAGGCGAGATCGAACAGGCCGCCGAAGCCGCCGATGCCGCCCACCACACCCGGACGGTTGGTGCGGGCGACGTGCGACTTGATGCGCTTGACGACCTCGTAGCCGGCTTCGACGCTCACTCCGGCGTTCTCATAGGCTTTGGGCATGACGAACCTTTCTATACTTCTTTTCTTGTGGAAATCTGGATGGCTGACCGATAAACGGAGTTACTTGGTCGGATCGACGGTGGCGTACTCGTTGCCCTCGTACTTGCTCTTGTAGAGCGCGAACTCGGGCAGACGCACACGATCCTCGGGGGTGAGCGACTTGAGGAAATCGTCCTCGTAGTCGTCCAGTGCGGTCGGATAGTCGCCGTTGAAGTACGCGACGCACAGACCGCCGTACGGGGCGTCCGCGCCCAGTCCGATCGACTCGACCAGACCGTCGAGCGAAAGGAATGCGAGCGAGTCGGCGCCGATGTAGTCGCGGATCTCCTCGACGGACTTCTTCGCGGCGATCAGCTCCTTGGTCGTCGAGATGTCGATGCCGTAGAAGCACGGGTACTTGAGCGGCGGCGAGCTGATGCGCATGTGTACCTCGGCCGCGCCGGCCTCCTTGAGCAGCTGCACGATGCGCTTTGAGGTGGTGCCGCGCACGATCGAATCGTCGATCACGATCACGCGCTTGCCCTTGACCACGCCGCGCACGGCGGACAGCTTCATGCGCACGCCCTGCTCGCGCAGCTCCTGCGTCGGCTGGATGAACGTGCGGGCGACGTACTGGTTCTTGATCAGGCCCATCTCGTTCGGCAGATGCGCGGCCTCCGCGTAGCCGGACGCGGCCGACAGCGATGAGTTCGGCACGCCGATGACCATGTCGGCCTCGACCGGGGATTCCGCGGCCAGACGCGCGCCCATGCGCTTGCGTGCAGAGTGCACGTTCACGCCGTAGATGTCGGAGTCGGGGCGGGCGAAGTAGATGAATTCCATCGAGCAGATCGCCAGCTGCGTCTTGTCGGTGTACTGGACGATCTTGTAGCCGTGATCGGAGACGACGATGATCTCGCCGGGGCGGATGTTGCGCACGAGCTCAGCGCCGACCACGTCGAGCGCGCAGGTCTCGGAGGCGAGCACATACGCGCCGTTCTTCATGCGGCCCAGCGAGAGCGGGCGGAAGCCGTTCGGGTCGAGCGCGCCGATCATCGCGTTTTCGGTCATGAGCAGGTACGCGAAGCCGCCGTGCACGGTGTTGAGCGCCTCCTTGAGCTTGTCCATGAAGGTCGGCTTGGTGGAGCGGCGGATAAGGTGCATGAGCACTTCGGTATCGGAGTTCGAGTGGAAGATCGCGCCTTCGTCCTCGAGATTGCGGCGCAGCGACGGGCAGTTGGTGAGGTTGCCGTTGTGGCACAGGGCCATGTCGCCGTCGTGGAAGCGGAAGATGAACGGCTGGATGTTGTCGGTGGTGCCGGAGCCGGCGGTGGCGTAACGCACATGGCCGATGGCCTTGTCGCCCTTGAGCCGCGCGATCTCGCGCTCGTCGCCGAACACCTGGGTCAAGAGGCCCAGTCCGCGGTGGCCGATGAGATGGCCGTTGTCGTTCGAGACGATGCCGGCGCCCTCCTGGCCGCGATGCTGGAGTGCGTGGAGTCCGAAATAGGTGAGACGGGCGGCGTCAGGGTGGCCCCACACGCCGAAAATGCCGCATTCTTCGTGGATATCTTCGAGTTCAGCCGACAAGCCAAGCTCCTTCCGAACCATAGGAGACAGGGGATTTCACTAGCAATCCAGCTTACCAATTGCCGGCTACATCAGCCTGTTCACAAGGTTCGGCGACCGTGTTTGTTGTTTTGATGGATGGGTTGGTATGACGAGAGGCTTCTAGGCAGAATGGGTGGTGCCTTAAACCTAACCGTTCTAGCGAAGGAGCCTCCGTGGTCAAGGGTAGCAGTGTTAGTGTG
>NZ_JAFEJR010000038.1:0-4226 GCF_018555335.1 Bifidobacterium sp. SO1
CGAGGAAGACCCTCGGATTCAGGAAACCATCCGAAGCCATCCTCGACCTGATCAACGAGGCATGATACGATCACACAACCAAATTAACCAGCAACACGGGTGTTGCAACCACCACTAGAATCCGCCAATACAGCAGCAGTCCGATGACGATCAGCGCGGCGACCGCGCCGGCGACGATATGCGCGATGCGTTCGCGGCGCTTCTTCTGCGGTGTCTTTTCCATGGCGGCACTACTCCTTCGCCTTATCGGAAACGCCCGTGTTTCCGAAGTAGTTGTATTCTACCCCCCCCCAACAATCGTCACACACCGCGGTTTGCTACTGATTATGTACATCGCGTACGGGCGAGCAGACCATGGGTGAAGCCGCTCGCCGATCCGACTCAATCGGACCGCATCGCACGTCCGTCACGGCTCGATGATCCAGGAAAGCCCGACGAGCACGATGAGGAACAGCACGTTGACGGCCGAGTAGACGGCCAGATACCGGCCCTTCTGGTGCGGATACTTGCGCACGACGTTCTTGTAGCCGATGAGCGAGGCCATGGAGGCGATGAGCGTACCCATGCCGCCAAGGTTCGTGCCGATGATGAGCGGACGCCACTGTTCGGTGAAGCCCGACAGCAGTAGCGTGGTCGGCACGTTGCTGATGAGCTGGCTGGAGCCGACCGCGACCTCGAGCGGGCGGATGTTCACCAAGGACGCGGCCAGTTCGTAGAATTCCGGCACACGCTTCATGTTGCCGATGAAGATGAAGAACATGGTGAACGTGAGCGGCAGGCCCCAGTCGACGTTCTTGAACACCTTGCGGTCGCACACGAGGAACGCGGCGAACACGATCACGCACATGGCCCACAGCGGGATGACGTCGCTCACCGCGAGCAGACAGACGACGAAGAGCAGCGTGTAGACGATGGTGCGCCAGCCGCCGTAGCCCGCGCCGTAGCCGGTGATGCGGATCTCGTCGGGCCGGTGGCCTTCGCTCGACGGGGCGAGCACGCCCTGTTCGATGCCGGCGCCGTCGAGCGAGCGGAATTCCGAAACGGGCTTCTTGCCGAACACGATGCACGAGATGATGACGAGCATCACCGCGGCGGTGGCCGAATACGGCGCCATGATGCCGATCATCTCCATTGCGGGCATGCCGGTGAGCGCTTTTAAGTACAGGTTGTGCGCGTTGCCGATCGGCGTCAACATGCTGCCCACGTTCGCGCCGATGGTCATGAGCGTGCCGACGAGCACGGCGTGCTCCTCCATGTCGGCCATGATGAGCACGGAGATCGCGAATGGAATGAACGTGACGAGCGCCACGTCGTTGGTGATGAGCATCGCCGAGAAGAACGTGAGCGAGATGAGCGTGATCACCAGGCCGCGCGCGGTGCCGACGTGGTGCAGCAGCCGCGAGCCGATGATGCGGAACACGCCGATGCGTTGGAAGCCGCATACCACGAGCATGAGGCAGACCAGCTGGCTGATCGTGCTCATGTGCACGTAGTCCTTGTAGTCGGCGTCGGGCGGAACGATGAAGCAGGAGATGATCGCGAGTATCGTGGCGACGATCAGGATCGTTTCGCTTTTCAGCAGCTCGATGGCCCAGCGACGCATTGTTCCTCCGAAGTTCACCGTGCGTTAACTTCAGCGATTTTAGCGGGGAATCAGGCCAAATTACGTAGTCCCGCCGTGTTGTTTTTCCGACCGATCGCAACGGAAACAACCGCTCAGCCTTACGGCCAGTTGCCCTATCGTTCCGACCATATGAGGGTTCGCGGCAGAGGGCGACGCTCCGCATTCCGGCCGCCGGATAGCCGGAACGCATCCGATCACGGTCAGGACAATCTGACGAGGGTGATGCTGTACGCGGGCAGGGTGAGCGCGACGCGCATCGAGGAGGAGGCGTCCGCAGGCAGTATCGAATCGCGGATCGTTCGCGTGACGCAGTCGCTTCCCCCGCCGAGGTAGCCGATCGTGTTGCGTTCGTGCGGGTCAGCGGTCAGCGTCTCGACGTGCAGGGACCGCAGCGGATCGTCGCCGCGGACCGGAACGGCGGCGTTCAGGGTCACGCCGATGCGCCGCTCTCCTGTGTTGACAAGCTTGACGAACCGTTGCGCACGTTGGCCTGCGCGATCGTTGTCATCGGCATCGTTCCGACTGTCCGCATCATCGCCGGTGGCGGAGACGAACAAGTCGTCCGCGTCTGCGTCGAGCGCGCATCGGTATGCGGTCGAACCGTAGTTCGTGGAGAACAGTCGTTCCACCTCGTAGTTGACGCTCGGCTGGACATGCGCTGGATTGAATTCGATGAGGTTCTGCTCCCAGCCGTGGGCGGTGACGTGCGAGAGCAGCGGCGCGTACGAGGTCATCTTGACGACGTCGCTGTTGCGTTCGCAGCCGGTGAGGAACGCGGCTTCGGCGAGCGCGGACCGCCACTGGCTGGCGTGGTCGTAGTCCTGCGGCTGGGCGGCGAAGTAGCCGTTGGCGGAGTATTCGCCGAAGTAGACGCCGGTGCCGTCGCGCCGGTAGTCGTCGAAGCGGCGGGCCTGCGAGATGAACCATTCCGGCGAATGATACGCGTGTTCGTCCACGAGGATGGACGGCGATCCGAAGCCCGGCTCATCGCCGTTACGACCGGCCGCACTCGCCGCCGCTTCCACGCCGGGCACCTGACCGGCCGCGACCTGGTGCGCGTGGTTCCATGTGCGACTCATCGGCAAACGGAACGGGAACAGGCCGGCGCTCATCACGCACAGCATGTGCGGGTCCTTGGCGTGGACGGCACGGCTGATCGTGTCGAATTTCTCGACGTAGTCCGCGCCGAAGTTCTCGTTGCCCACGCCGATCATGTCGAGTCCGAACGGTTCGGGGTGGCCCATGTCGCGCCGCACGGCCGCCCACGGGCTGGCGTCGGGATCGCCGTTGGCGAAGTCGATGAGGTCGAGGTAATCCTGCACGACGACGTCGCGGAACCAGTCGGAATCGGTGTCGACGTGCTTCGGGTCGCGGTAGGGCGACTGGCAGGTGATGCCGGCGAACAGGGTCGGCAGTGGCTTGGCGCCAAGGTCCTCGCACAGGCAGAAGTACTCGTAGAAGCCGATCTGGTAGCTTTGCGAGTACATGCCGCCGTCCGGCGTCTTGTATGCCCACATGTTGGCCTGCTGGCGGCGGGCGGGCAGCGCACCGACCGTATCCTTCCACCGATATTCGTTGCCGGGCGTGACGCCCTCGACGATACAGCCGCCCGGGAAGCGTACGAACGCGGGGCGCAGCGCGGCGATCGACTCGACCAGATCACGCCGCAGCCGGCCGTACCGCCATTTCGGATCGCCCGCACCCCACGAGTCCGCATCCATGAGCGACACGCAGTCGAGATCGAATGCCGCCCCCGGCTCGCCGATCACGTCGATGTGCAGCGCGCCGTACTCGTTCGCCAAGCCGGTCAACGCGTACCTGACCTGAACCCAGCCGTCGCGCAGCGGCTCGCCGGCGAACCGGTCGACGTCGAAGCGCACGGCGTCGACGATCGGCCGGTCGCCGGCGCCGATGACGGTGACGCGCAGCGAGACCTTGCCGCTGACCGGCCGCACATACGCCGTGAACTCGTAGGCATGGCCGCGCGCGATGGACATGGCATACAGGCCGGCGCGGCGCAGGTCGCCGCCATACCCGTAGTTCTCGATGGACGGATGGGCCGCGCCCTCGGTGACGCGCGGTCCGCCGATCGCGATGCGCGCGTAGCGGCTGTTGCGGTGGACCGGCGGCGCCGGACAGTCGGTCGCGACGCGACGTCCGCGCTCCCCGCGGATCTCGGTGCCGCAGCTGGTCGCGGTCACGCCGTCGAACCGCCAGCCGCGCAGCGGATCCGACTCGATCCGCCACCGGTCGGCGCCTCTGAGCCGCAGTGACTCGTGCTTGAGATACACGCCGTCGAAACTGTAGTTGTCGACCATGTTTGCGTTCAGTCCGCCGTCCGCGCCGTGGTTGATGTCCTCGAAGAAGACGCCGTAGAGCCGTTCGCTGGCCGGATGCGTCGGCGCGCCCACCGTTATCGTCACCATGCGTTCCATTATCGCGCGACCGCGCGCCATCGCCGGCCCCGGTCGCATCGCGACCGTGTTTGTTGTTTTGATGGATGGGTTGGTATGACGAGAGGCTTCTAGGCAGAATGGGTGGTGCCTTAAACCTAACCGTTCTAGCGAAGGAGCCTCCGTGGTCAAGGGTAGCAGTGTTAGTG
>NZ_JAFEJR010000039.1:0-4219 GCF_018555335.1 Bifidobacterium sp. SO1
AGGCTCTGTTAGACCGAGGTTGACTTTTTGACTTGCGTCGTAGTTACCGAGTAGCTACAATGAAGGTATGAGAACGGGCAAGGTGGCGCGTATAGCCGATAGGGTCAGGAAGGAACTCGGCGAGCTGACGCCGCAGGAGCGCACTCTCGCCATCAAGGCGCTGCGCGATGCCTTGTATGAGGGTTCCGCATTGGATGCAGCGACGAGTGACCCGAAGCAAATGGATGCGTGCGTGCGCTGCGGAAGCATCCGAATCATCCGCAAGGGGCATGGCCGTGACGGCTCCCAGCGTTGGAAGTGCATGGACTGCGGACGGACGTTCGGTGTGCGCACGAACCGGGTGATGGGCATGAGCAAGCTCAAGGCGGGCGTGTGGATGCGATTCCTTGAATGCTTCGTGGATTGTCTGAGCCTGCGCAAGTGCGCCCAGCGTTGCGGCGTGTGCCTGAAGACCGCGTTCCTCATGCGTCAGCGGGTCATCGAGTGCATACGCCGGTACACGCCCGTTCTGCGTTCCGAGGCGGGCATGTCTGTCCAGTTGGACGAGACGTACTTCCGCGAGAGCTTCAAGGGCAACCATACGAAGTCGGCCGTGTTCGTCATGCCCCGCAAGGCCCACCGGCGCACCAAGTCCCTACGTAAGCGTGGCTTGTCGAAGGAGCAGATATGCGTGGCGACCGGCGTGGACGATGCGGGCCGTTCGTTCCTGACCGTATGCGGGCGCGGCGTCATCTCCAAGGACCGTGCCATGAGCGCATTGAAGCCCCATATCGGACGCGGCACCGACGTGCTGACCGACGGCGCGCCCGCCTATGTGAAGCCATTGGCGGAACTGGGCGCGAATCTCACGCAAACCGATGCCGGCGATCATGCGATCAACCGGGTGAACACATTGCATGCCCGGTTGGAGGATTTCATGTTCGGCTTCCACGGCGTATCCACGAAGTATCTGCAAGCCTACTTGGACTGGTTCCAATGGCTCGGCGCATTCACCGACGGGTTCGGCGAGACCGACGATAACCGGCTACTCGCCCGTCAGCTCGGCAACGGCCTGTACCGCATCCGCCGTCGCGACTACCAGCGCATGACACCGCCATACATGGACTACTGGAAGAAAGCCGCATGACATCGTGCATACGATGTACAGTCGGAACAACCAAACAAAGCATAGGAGGCGCGTATGGCGAGTATACCCACCACGACCATGAGGATAGACCCACAGCTCAAGGAGGAATCCAGCCAAGTGCTGGAAGACCTCGGACTCACCCTCTCCGGCGCGGTCACGATCTTCCTCAAGGCCGTCGTCAGGGAACAGGGGCTACCGTTCGACGTACGGCTGAATCAGGATAGTCATAGCGAAGAGTGAACCGGCATACGGAGAAGGAGTTCAACGAATGGCTTCCACGAAGAAGCAGAAGCGCGAGGCGCTGTCGGTGCAGAGACTCATCAATGAGGTACTGGTCCAGAATCTCGGCATTCCCGCCCACAATGTCGTCAACGACGCCACATTCCAGAAATACACTGGTTCGCTACGGCCGGACATCCTGATTTCCAACATGCCCTACGCGAATGATCCGAATGACCCGAATGATGAGAGTCGATTCGTAGGGAACCTGATTTGCTATGTGGAGGCCAAGGACATCACCTGCAAGATCAATGACTCCGACTGGAAAGACGCCATCTCCCAGGGCAAGGTGAAAGCGCCGAAACTCGGACTGCACTACTTCGGCGTCACCAACTGCAACATCACATACTTCTACAACCTCAACGGCGACCGATTGTCGTTGAACGGAAATCCCATTTCCGAATTCCAGACGATGGACGTGCTTCGCATCATCAAGAAGCAAACGGAAACCGATGCCGGAACATCCGACATTGACATGGGCGTCGATGCGCTCACCGCCGTGAGCGAGGCGGTGTTCAACAGCAAACTGTGGCAGCTCAAGAACATCTACCGGGCCATTGACTTCGAGAACAACACGAAGAAGATCGATTTCACCGTTGGACTTATCTCGATGGAGTACTACGAGGAGAAGGCGAAAATCGACGGAGACTTCGACGAGTCGAGGCAATGGTGGTCCACCGCGAAGGAACTGCCGGACAGTACCATTGCGTCGGCTTTGGTGGGATACATCGACGATCTGACCGGCGACGATTCCGAATTCAAGGAATTCTCCGCCCCTGTCGAAGTAGTCAAAGCGCATATTTCCGGCAGTAACCCGTTGGTTAAGGCGAGTCAGTTGCGGGAGATCTATGATGTCGTGGACAGCATGAGACCCTTGCATGGAACCGGCTTCGATCTGTTCGGAGCGGTGTACGAGGCGTTCGCCAACTCCAAGGAGAAGAAGGATTTCGGCGAGTACTTCACCCGCCGTCACTACACGCACATCTTCGCGAAACTGCTGCTCGGGAATCGCGACCGTTATAACCCGGATGCCGAATTCACCATCATCGACCCGTTCGTAGGCACGGGAGGCATGCTTACGGAGGCTTACAAGGTACTGCGCTCCAATTTCGAGAAAAGCAACACCATGACTTGCGAAGCCAAGGAATTCCTCTCCTCGAAATGCTTCTACGGCATCGATCTTCGCAGCGAGAACGCCTCGCGATCCAAACTGAACATGTTCCTCGTCGGTGACGGGCACAACCACATCTACAGTGACGATTCGCTGATTCCGGCTAAAAAGGACGGGAAGGAAGTCATCACCGGCAAGTCGGGCACCTACGATTACGTCATCACCAACCCGCCATACGGACAGGGCACGATTCTGGCCGACACCGTCTTCCTCAGCAGCAGGAGAATGGAGGTGGCCGCAATCTGCCGCGCCATCGACCTGCTCAAAATCGACGGGCGGGCATGCATCGTCACACCAGATGGCGTGTTGGAGAACCCGTCGTTCCAATCGTTCCGCGAGGAACTGATGCTCACTTGCGAGATTCAGGCCATAATCTCGCTGCCAAAGTTCGCGTTCGCCCCGTATACGAAGGAAAAGACGTACGCGCTGTTCCTGAAGAAACGATACGAACGGTTCCACATTGCAGACCCCGTTCAATCGAAGAGCTCCTACGAGGAACGACGGCAGAACGGCAGATTCCAGACCACGCCGATATGGATGTACATCGTGGACAATGACGGCTTCGCGAACTCGGACAAACGGTACCCGACCCGACTCAGGGGCAATGACCAGCATTGGCTCCACGACGAAGTATCCGGCTGGGTGGACGGCGACGGCATGGAACACGTCTCGCAACTGGAGGAACGCTGGAACACCAGATACGACGATGAGGCCACATCCGGGACAACATGGCAGTCGGAGGACGGCAGTGAAGTGAAACGCCGCAAGGGCGGGAACATCACGATGAGCCTCGTCCTCAAGGATCCCTATCTAACCTTGCTTCCGGAAAGGTATCTGCGTCCCTACGACCCTCACTTCGTCACGCCGGAGGAATTCCAGCATGAACTGAGCGTCATCAAGGAAACCATCGATATCTCTCAGAGTGCGAATGATGCAGCTCCGGACGATTCCGTCGAAGCGGAGGACTATCAGGCTCGAAACAAGCCGGTAAAGGACATTCTGGACTGCTTGAGTGGAAACACCGGGCTTACCGAGGAACTGATCTACAACATGAGTGGTATGCCCGGACCTCGATACGAGGTTCTTACCGCATCCACTCAAGCCGACACGGCGATGGGCTTCATCCCCCAGTGCAACATACCCTCAAGCAACGGTCAGACACGCCCTCTTAAGACGTTCTCCGGCAAAGAAGGATTGCTGGTGGTACGCAAGGGCAAGGCCGGCGGAACGCGATTCCTTTCTAAGGGAAACTACGCAATCAACGATGACGCCTATATCCTCTCGGTCAAGGACAACTGCCCTTATAAAGTGGATTTGAGATGGTTCTCCATCGCCTACAAGTCTGAATTTCTGGCCTACGCCTCCAATTCCGACAACGGGACATGGAATAAGACAGGATTCTTCGAAAACGTCACGATTGACATACCCTCTTTGGAAGAGCAACAGGAGCTTATCGACACCGTGAGTAAGGCTCAAAAACTGGCTGAGCAACTTGACCTTGCCCAGTGCAGACTCAATGCTCTCCTCAACAAGGAGATAGATCTCCCCAACACCGGCAGGTAATCATAACGGGATCGTCATGCACCGAGGTAATCAGGGTGACGATCCCGTTGCTTAAGTCAACCTTGGTCTAACAGAGCCTA